>JAJECV010000142.1 GCA_022821875.1 Rhodothermales bacterium | reverse complement strand
ATATCGGGGATTATCTGAGCCGGGAAGAAAAGCTGGACAAAGTCAAAGGATTCCGCGGGATCGACGGGCTTGCGGGGCAGTGGATCAAGATCAAACCGGATGCCCACCATGACTGGCTGAATCAGCGGGATGCGGGGTTTGCAGAGTTTATGGTGCTGGGGGATAAGAAGGGTCGTGCTAAAGATATAATCTTTAAGAATTATTCGCAGGGGGTGATGACGAGTCGAGATACATGGTGCTATAACTATTCAGAAGCCGCACTTCGGTGGAATATTCAGGCAATGATTCGTTTCTATGAGGATGAGCGGGAGCGGTTACAGGAGGAAGTCCCCAAGGGGCGCAGATTGACACCAAGCGAGATTACACGCTTTGTAAATAATGATCCCACTAAAATTAGTTGGTCTAAGAATTTGAAGGATGATTTGGCCAAAAACAAGAGAATAAGTATTGACGAAGGGTATATTGCATCTTCATTGTACAGGCCATTTTCCAAGCAGTATCTCTTTTTTTCCCGAAGACTGAACTGGAGCCGCTATCAAATTCCCAATCTCTTCTCACATCAGGAGGCAGAGAATCTGGTGATTAGCGTTATGGGGAGAGGTGCGGCCGTTGACTTTACCTGTTTGATGATGAAAGACATCCCCGATTATAGTTGTGTGAATACAGGACGGTGCTTTCCTCGCTGGCTGTATTCCAAACCCGATGAGAATAACGAAGGTCTGTTTGTAGAGGACAAACATCCGAATACAGATTCCCATGGATATGTGCGGGAGAGTGCGATCAAAGAGGAGGCCTTGCAGGTCTTTACAGAAAAAATCGGGGGGGGGGGGGGATTTTCATTACCGCAGATGACCTGTTCTATTACATCTACGGCGTACTCCATGTCCCTTCCTATCGGGAGAAATATGCCGCAAATCTCCGCAGGGAACTGCCCCGCATCCCTTTCCCGAAAGATGCGCAGGAATTCTACTTTCTGGCCGAAGCAGGGAGGAAACTCGGAGAACTGCATGTTAACTATGAGGATGTCAATGAGTATCCGATCAGCTTTGAAGAGGGGGGATGGGAACCCGCAAATGGCAGGTCCCCCGAAGCGTGGTTCAAAGTGGAGGATCGTCCGATGCACCATCCGGGGAAAGGGCAGCAGAAAGATCAATCCAAAATCATCTATAACGGGCAGATCACCGTACAGAACATTCCGGAAGAAGCCTATGACTACATGGTCAACGGGAAATCAGCCATTGCATGGGTCATGGAACGGCAGTGCGTCAAAACGGACAAGAAAAGCCAGATTGTCAATGATGCCAACCGGTTTGCAATAGAAACCATGGGGGATCCGGCGTATCCGCTCCGACTGCTTGCAAAAGTGATTACGGTCAGTCTGGAAACCGTTAAGATCGTGGAGACGCTTCGTGAAATTGAATTCTCATAAAATCTCAAATTCCAAGAACAAACTTGGCACTGGTCATGCTGTCGTTTAAAGTTCAACTCTTCAGTGTTCTGAAATCAAAACTGAAAGCCGATTCCATTGATCTGGAAACCCCCGAAGGAATTAGTGTAGGTGAGTTCCTGGATCTGGCATGTGCGCAGTATCCGACGATGGAGCCCTATCGGCGTGTGATGCGTCTGGCCGTCAATCAGACCTACTCCGAAGACGCATATATTCTTCATGATGGTGACGAAGTCGCCATCATAACCCCGGTAAGTGGTGGCTGACGAATCACGCAAACGTTGTCTAACGTCTGGTGCAACTTTCATACGAGCGGATTGATATTCCGGCGGCATACCGGTTCCTGCAGACTCCCGGTGCAGGCGGGGTTGCCGTGTTTATCGGAACCGCACGGCAATGGACCGGCGAAAGAGAAACCCTGTCTCTGACCTACGAGAGCTATGAACCGATGGCACTCAAAGAGATGCACCGGCTGATAGATGCTGCCGAGCACAAGTGGCCGATCCAGCGCACATGCCTGCTCCATAAACTTGGAGAAGTACGTCTGGCCGAAGCAAGTGTATTGGTCGGAGTCGCGACGGCACACCGGGCCGGGGCATTTGCGGCCTGCCGCTTTCTGATTGACCAGTTAAAAGTTCAGGTTCCGATCTGGAAGCAGGAACGACTCACCGATGGGCAGAAGGTCTGGGTGGAAGGGAATCATCCTTCCAAGCCACCTAACTCTTAAGTACACTCAGGATTCGTGCTTCAGGATCTGGGTGGACATCAGGCGAGAATGGTTTGCCCGACACCTTCTCAAAGAGATCAATATAGCGTTCCGATACCTGCATACGGAATTCGTCAGGCAGGGCAGGTGCCACTTGGCCATCCTGTCCACGAAATCCCTGATCCATAAGCCATTCGCGTACAAACTCCTTGGATAACTGCTGTTGCGGTTTGCCCTGTCTTAGCAGTTCTTCATAGGGATCAAGATAGAAATAACGGGAAGAGTCGGGAGTATGTACCTCGTCAATCAATACCCAATCCCCGCTGGGAGTTTGACCAAACTCATACTTGGTGTCAACCAGAATTAGCCCCTGGGCGGCTGCAAGGTCTGTACCTCTCTGGAACAGGGCCAAGGAGATTTTCTCAAGGTGATCAAAAGTGTCTGCACGGATCAAACCCTGTTTGACCGCCTCTTCACGACTGATATCTTCGTCGTGCCCAACCTGCGCTTTGGTTGTCGGCGTGAGAATGGGCTTGGGGAGCCGATCATTTTCGCTTAGTCCATCCGGCAGTGACTTGCCGCAGAGGATCCGTTTCCCGCTGCGATAGGTCCGCCATGCATGCCCCACCAGATAGCCTCTCACCACAAATTCAAGTTTTCCTGGATCACATTTTTGGGCAATGGTTACGTTCGGATCCGGCACACCTAAGATGTGATTGGAGATAATGTCGCCGGTTTCTTCAAAGAAGTAGGCAGCCAGTTGATTGAGTACCTGTCCCTTAAAGGGAATCGTCTGGGGCAGAACCTGATCAAAAGCAGAAATTCGATCCGTAGTGACCATGATAAGACGGTCCCCCTGATCATAGGTGTCTCGCACCTTGCCTCGATACTTGGTGCCCAGATCTGCAAAATCTGTTCCAGTTAAGGTTTTGTTAAGTTGGTTTTCGATTGCTTTGCTATGCATGTCTATGTTAAGGTTGGGATATAGTTACTCGATCTTCGTATCTGAAGTTTAGCGACAATCTTTTGGTCGATCCGTTCAGATTCTGAAGGATGTCTTTGACGAGAAATTAAACGCTCCGCAGCGAGTCTGCCAGTTTCCTCAATGCGTTGATCAACACTACTCAGTCCTAAATAGTAACTGATCTTAATGTCATCATATCCGACGAGAGCAATGTCTTCAGGTATACGCAGACCCGCATCCCGTATTGCTTTCCACGCACCAATTGCCTGCACATCACTGGAGGCCAGAACTGCTGTGATCCGCGGAGTTACGCGCAGAAGTTCATTCATCGCTTCAAATCCATGCTCCTCGCTGAATCCGGCATGTTTGGTAGTAACACCGCTTTGAATGAGGCTGCTATCAAGTGGGACTTTATGCTTTTTGAGTGCTTTCTGGTAGCCGCGAATACGCTCAAGCTGTACATAACCGTCCGTATAGGCACGAATGAGACCAATCCGCTGATGTCCTTTTTTCAGCAGATGATTCGTAGCCTTTTCAGCCCCCTTTGAATTATTCCAATAGAAGCAGTCAAAATCTGTATGATGGTTGCCGATCAGAATTACCGGCGCATTGAAGGCTTTTAATTCTTTCGCAAGGGGAGGCGAAACCGGAATCCCTGCCAGAATCAACCCATCTACTTTTCCACCTTTTAACTTGCTGCGCAAGCGTTTCAACGGGTCAGCACTACCGAGATCAAACAGGAGCAGGTCGCAATCTGTGTCCGTATCCATGAAGACCGTTCGCAAGCCCTTAAGCAGGGAGTTATGGAAGGCGGTCGTGATCGTGGGCGTTGCAATTGCAATCAGGTTTGAACCCTGCTGTGCCAGAGATCGTGCAACACGATCAGGAAGATATTTGAGCTCATCAACGACCTTAAGAACATGCCTCTTAGTATCTTCTGCTACATTGGGAGAATCATTGAGCACACGGGATACGGTGGAAATGGCAACCCCGGCCCTCTTTGCAACTTCATAAATGGTAACGCGTGATTTAGGACGTGACATGCGCGAATCCCGGATTCTTAGGTGATGAAGATTGACGACACAAGCGTTATACAACTCCTTTGTACTATATTCCGGGTTCAGCTGTTCTTAAAAAGACTCCAATGGCAAGTGTAACCTTTGAAAAGGTCCGAAAAGTATACGATAACCACCATCTGGCTGTGGATGGGGTAAGCTTTACGGTCGGAGACGGCGAGTTGATGGTGCTGGTTGGACCATCCGGTTGTGGGAAAAGCACAACACTGCGAATGCTGGCCGGTCTGGAGTCTGTAACCGATGGATCCATACGTATTGATGACCTAGTCGTGAATGATATTCCGTCAAAGGATCGTGATGTGGCGATGGTATTTCAGAACTATGCACTTTATCCACATATGACGGTCTTCAATAATATGGCTTTTGGGTTAAAGCTCCGCAAATACTCAAAAGCAGAAATCAAACAGCGGGTAGGGCAGGCCGCCGAAATCCTAGGCATTACGGATATCCTTGACCGAAAGCCAAAGCAACTCTCTGGTGGACAGCAACAGCGGGTCGCTGTTGGACGTGCCATTGTTCGTAAGCCGAAGGTCTTTCTGTTTGACGAACCTCTTTCAAATCTGGACGCAAAATTACGTGTCCAAATGCGTACGGAATTAGCCCGCTTACACCGGGAACTGAATGCCACAATGGTCTATGTAACGCATGACCAGACCGAAGCGATGACACTGGGAGATCGTATAGTGGTCATGAATGAGGGAGTTATCCAGCAAATTGATGATCCCGTGACATTGTACAAATGCCCGAAAAATAGATTCGTAGCAGGCTTTATTGGCAGCCCAGGCATGAATTTTGTAAATGGATCCCTTGAAGTCTTGGATGGAATAATCCGATTTGTTTCCAGGAAACGTGATATGCATCTCAGGATTCCCTTGAAGTCAACTGCAGTTCAGGATGGGAGTCCGGTGATATTAGGGTTTCGGCCTGAGAACATCAAACTCACTTCAAATACTCACGATCACTCCGCAGGGGGAATTCTTGAAGCGGAAGTCATATTTGAGGAGCATCTGGGGGCGGAGTCTTATGTCTATGGGAAGACACCTTCCACCACATTTATGGCCCGGATGGCTGGCACGTCAGATCTTGGTATTGGAGCACTCCTGCAGTTTGAGTTAGACCTTCACCATATCCATCTCTTTGATGCAAAAACGGGTGAGACCGTATCCGCGGAGACAGTCGGGAATAGAAATAGTCTGGATTACTGAATTTCCACGGGAGATGATTCCTCAATGACGGACTGGATGTTGATGGCTATCTGGGGACAGTTGCTTCCAGATTTATCATGGTTGCGGGATGGGACAGTTCTGTCAGATCTGGCTTCGCCTCTTTGTCCTGATCTCCCTGCATTTCAGGTCCATTTGTTACAATGAACCAAATCCGTGATTTGTTTGGGGCCTATATACCTGAGTGCCCATATCTGGGGAACTTTTCCCAGTCAGGTGGATAGAACGGGTACAATCAGGAAGGAGAGTCCCCCTCCCTGACTGCCTACACAACATCATCCGCTTGATGCCATGCCCGTTAAGGATTGTAAGACAAAGCCCCCCGTTGGTTCAGGGAAACGCCAATACGTGACGATAAAATTTCGGTTACGGGGTGTCTAGCAACAGCATCCTCCCGCCAAAAGATAGTACCATTACGATTGGGATCACCATATAGTACCGCAGAAACATCTCTGATGGATAACAAAAACTGCTCCGCTATGCAGGAGATCATTTCCGTCCGTGCCTTTTTCCTCCGCTGAATCCTCTTTGTATCCAGACACCTTCAACTGGGAGTGCTCAGATATTGATGTATTTGGAAGAAGATTCGTCTGGCCGGGCATGCGCATATTTACTTGTGGTCGTCAGGGACTGATGCCCCAGAGACTCTTTGACCAAATGGACCGGTGCACCATGATCCAGTGCGTGGGATGCGTGTGCATGTCGGAGCCAGTGCGGAGATATGTTCTGATCAAATCCTGCACTCTTTGCCGCACTTCGGACAATCCGCCAAATCTGCTGTCTGGAGAGTGCTCCCCCCTTACGTGATCGAAAAACAGGCTGGTTTGGTTCGCTGGTTTCCATTTCCGATTTAAGTTCCATCAACTCCTCCCAAACGGAAGCCGGTATGACTAAGGTCCTTGTTTTGTTGCCTTTGCCCAGAAGCGTGATCTGGCCCTGCCGATTATGGTTCCGCGTGATGACAGCCCTCCAGTAGAGGCAACTCAACTCGGATACACGAGCACCAGATGCATAAAATAATTTAAGGAGTACACGATTACGCAATGTGTCTGTCTGCGCAAGAATCTGCGAAATATCTTCCTCGGTTAAGATGCGCTCACTCAATTTTTCAGGGACATTCGGTAAGGTGACGGCTGCTCCCACATTGAAGAGCAGATATCCAATTCGATGAGCAAAACTGAAGAGACTCTTAATGGCGGCCAGTTTACGGGCTTGTGTTGCCGGTAAAGCACCTTTTTGCTTTAGATGATCCGCCCAATCCCAGAAATGCTGCAGTTTGATCTCATTCAATGGTAAATCCACGAAGTCTACGAACTGTTCTATATCACGTACATAGGCCTCCTGGGAATGAGAACTTTTTCCCTGTAGCCATAATCGGATTAGATGCAGATCATCATCTGCTTGGCTCACACGCGAAGAATTGACCGGTACAAGCATGGTTAGGTAAAATCGCTTGAGTATAGTACACTAATGTGCCGGCGTACCCGTAATTTACGGGTGAAGCGTCAGCACAATGTATGAAACCGTGATGACTTCAGACAATGATATCGGTTAATTCAACTGCTTTACTGGTTTCGGGGGCCATTCCATTTGCTCCATTCACAATCCAATCCCGCCTGCCTTCCGCTCCGACAGAATAGACAATCTGACTGAAGGTCAGAGTCATACATGTTATGGCCAAAACAGTTCAAAGATACGGAACAGCCCCTGTTATCCCATTGTTTGTGTCTCCGAGAAAGTTGGCAATCTGATATTTCGTGAGCGAGCGCAGAACGGCTTTACCCTGAATTTCTGTGCAATACATCTCTCCGCCAACTGAAGTCAATTTATCAGGACTGAAATTCTGGACGGAATCGCAAATAAATATAATGATGTGTCTCGGTATGTGCGGATGTCGGCTCTTTTTCCTTTCTATTGCGTCATGAACGCAAGATTTTTGCTCGCATCCCCCCACCGATGAAAGACTCCCGTCAGGCTTGATTGCCCAGAAAATATTTATCTTGAAATGGTTATATTTGACTTGGGAAGACTTTCCTAGTGCTACATCAATCTAGAGTTGCGGTCCTGTACATGTAGTGGCTCAGTTCATGATTTATAGCATCCCCGGAGGCTGTACTCATACATCGCTGATTAATGAAACCGAGATAGTACATGGGACATTTTTTGAATCACTTCAGTGATCAAGCCAATTGGATATGCAGGGATAAAGTCTGGTTCGGGCAAGAAAATGAGACAGGATACCCTTCTATCTGTCAAAATTTAATCTCACATGTCAGGGGAGGGCAGGCACTGGAGCTATTAGAGTCTAAATAGCATAACTCTATTCGCATGTATAGAAAAATGCTTTTCACCGACCCAACTTGCTGTATTCTGAACAGTCTCAGGGCTTGCTGCAGACAGGTTTTTCTGATTCTGGGGATTTTGATGTTCTGCTTAACTCCCGCAGTATCGGGACAAGCCATAGAATTGGCCGCCGTAGAAGGTATCAAGTATTATTATTCAAGTGGAAATTACGATGGGACCAAACAAACTATACCCAACAATCATAGTGGTTGGTGGTATATCACCGAAGATGTCCCGGCATCTTTCAAAGTACGCCCAATTAAAGGGGAGAATTATCAATTCGAAACCTATGGGTTTAGATCTGAGATTGACCTGTCATCACTGCCGAATTCCATTGTGACGATCAGACATGAATCGGTGGTTGTACCCAATTCAATCCCTCAAATCTCCTTTGAGCCGCCCAATTTTTACGGTTGGGAATACATATCTATTGATGTTGCACATGACGATGACAGTAAGGGCGGTTGTATCAAGGCACCCGTAAAAATAACCCCAAACCCAGGTAATTCCTCTCTGGAAGTAAAAACAGGCAACCTGAATTTATGTATCCTGGACGATGAGGGGGGGTACGAATTTGACCCAACGCAGATCGAGATAGTTGAGGGGCAGTGGTCGGAGCCAATCACATTGCAGATTAAATCAAATGACAATGATCCCTTTAAGGCTTCTACTGAGATTTTTTTGAGGCCATATAATGTATTTGGCAAAAAAGCAGGGCTGCTCACTAAGCGTCAATATGATACCTCTGATAGTCAGGTGGAGCGAGAGGTGCATCTGAGTTCTATAGCTGCGTGGAAATTAGAAAATGGAGGCAGTGGACGCACGTTCGTACTGTATGCCTATGAGGATGACGACATCGACGATGAGGAAGGTGAAGTTTTTGCGTTGGGGGACGAGGAGCCTGGGAACGTTTTTGGTGGTCAATCCGCAACATTGGCGGTAAAGATTATTGACAACGAAAAGCCAAAGGTCACATTAACAGTATCTGCGAACCAGGTGAATGAAGGTGAGTCAATAACGATCACGGCTACGGTTTCGGAGGCGCTAGCCAGTGATGTAGTCGTTCCGTTAACCTACAGCCACGCGGATCCTTTAACGGCCGAATCAGGAGACTATTCAGGGCCGGCAAGTATTACTATTGAAGGGGATGGGAGTAATAAAAGCAAGACCATGTCCCTTAGGACATTCGAAGATGATAATGACTGGGAGGATGAAACGTTTCGTGTCGCAATCAACGAAGCGGGACTGCGCTATGGAGTACTTGCAGGAGATCCGAAATCTCAATTCATCACAATTATTGATGATGATAAGCCAGCCGTGACCTTAACTGCGAACCCAATAGAGGTGGAGGAGGGATATGAGCCGGGAGTAGTCGTAACCGTGACTATTGCAGAGGATCCGGCCGTTGATGTGACGATCCCATTGAAATACATGAACAAAACGGCAGAAGATACCGACTACGAAGGGCCGGAAAGCATTACCATCCCTGGAAATGGGAGTATTATAAGTTGGGCGGGGATGATCAGGATTCTCCAAGAGGAAGATGTAGACTGGGAGGATGAGATGTTTACGGTGGCGATTGATGAAGATCAACTTCCGCCCATCGTGGTTGCAGGAAATCAAGTATCTCAGGAAATCACCATCATTGACGATGATAAACCTACGGTTACATTTACAGTATCCCAAACGGAGGTAGAAGAAGGAACAAGTTCGGGGGTGGATGTAACGGTAACGCTCACAGGAGATCCGCCAAGGGAGGTGGTGATTCCATTAATCTACAGCCATGCAGATCCTCTGACAGCAGAACCCGACGATTATAAAGGCCCCGAAAATATCACAATCCGCGGGAGTGGAGATGATATGAGCGGGACGGGGAAAATTGAGATCCCTCAGGAGACCGCTGTAGACTGGGAGGATGAGACGTTTACGGTGGCAATTGATGGGAGCAGGCTGCCCCCTACCGTACGTGCAGGGGGAGGGGCACCACAAGAGATCACCATCATTGATGATGATAAGCCAACTATTACGCTAACCGTGGAATCGGATGAGGTTCTTGAAGGAGATGCATCTGGTGTGGCAGTGACCGTAACCATGACGGGAGACCCGGTTGATGATGTAGTGATTCCTCTGGCGTACAGCCATGCACCTCCTTTGACTGCCGAAGCTGGCGATTACTCAGGTCCGATAAACATCACGATTCCAGGAAGTGGAAATGCAGTGAGTGCCACGGAGACGATCACGGTTCATCATGATGATGACCTGGAAGATGAAACCTTTACGGTGGAAATTGTGGAAAATGGTCTTCCGCCCACAGTACTTGCAGGAGATCCAAAATTACAACTCATCACCATCATTGATGATGATAAGCCGACCGTGAAGTTATCGGCATCCCCGAATCCGGTAGAAGAAGGGGCTGCGATCACGATCACCGCAGAATTTTCCAAAATACTGCCCGATGCAGTGGAGATTCCATTGACACTAATTGATCAAACCGCGGGAGGGGACGACTATGGCCCATTAATCCCAAATCCCATCACGGTCCCGGCAAATAGCCTGACCGGAACCGGCACAATTGCGATAATTCTAGATACAATCGTAGAGGAAGACGAAACCTTCACGGTTGAACTGGGAGACTTGCCGTCTACCGTGATTGCTGGATCGCCCAATTCTATTCTTGTGAAGATCAAGGATAAGCCAATCGTGAGTTTGTCCGCCACAACTCCGGTAAATGAGGGGGACGAAGTAACCGTAACGGTAGAACTTTCCAAAATACTGCCTGATGCAGTGGAGATTCCATTGACGCTAAGTGAAGGCACTGCAGGAGGAGACGACTATGGCCCACTCCTCCCAAATCCCATCACGATCCCGGCAAATAGCCGGACCGGAACCGGCATAATTGCTACCATTCCAGATGATAATGTAGAGGAAGACGAAACGTTCACGGTTGAATTGGGCGGTTTACCTTCTACCGTGATTGCTGGTTCGCCCAGTTCAGTCCCGGTGACCATCAGGGAGAGGCCGCAAGTAACTTTATCCGCATCCCCAAGTCTAGTGGAAGAGGGAAATTCTGTAACCATAACAGCATCAATATCAAGGGCATTGCCCAATGCGGTAACGGTTTCGCTGACACTGACCCCTGTAACCGCGGAGGTGGACGACTACGGCCCACTTATTCCAAATCCCATCACGATCCCGGCAAATAGCCGGACCGGAACCGGCACAATTGCTACGATTCAAGATGAACTCGTAGAGGAAGACGAAATATTCATCGTGGCCATCCATGAGAACCGTTTGCCATCTACGGTGATTGTCGGAGATCCGAAAGAAGTTCGGGTGACCATTAACGATGATGATAAACCTGTAATCACATTGGGAGCATTTCCAAATCCGGTAAAGGAGGGCGAAGAGGTTACGATCACGGCGACAATTTCGGAGAATAGATCCACCGATATCGTAATTCCGCTCACAATTACTGCAGGTACCGCAGAACCCGACGACTATGGAAATATAACCGCAGCAACCATCACGATCTCTGGAGACGGGGCGAATACCACTGGAAATGTAGCCATTATGACCTTTGATGATGAAGATGATGAGGACGAGACATTCACGGTCGAAATCAATGAGAGCAATTTGGCATCGAATCTGGATGCGGGAGATCCCAAGTCGGTCACGGTGACGATTGAGGATGATGACAAACTAGTGCCCTCGACAGTTACATTGAGGGCATCTCCAGAGCAGGTAGAAGAGGGAGGATCCATCACGGTCACTGCAACAATGTTTATAACACAGCCCAGAGATGTAGTGATCCCATTAGAGTATTTTCACGGCACAACAGAAGATGGGGATTATCTTCCATTAGATGCAATCACGATCCCCCAGGGAGAGTTGACGGGGGCAGGTGACCTTTATACGATTAATGATGATGTCTATGAGGAAGACGAAACATTCACGGTTGCGATTAATGCAGATCAGCTGCCTGAAGAGATTGAGAGTATCAGTCCTTCCTCTGCGGAAATTACGATTATAAACAATGACTCCCCCCCGCCGGTGGAAGCGACGCTGTCTTTGGATCCAAACATGGTAGACGAGGGGAATTCTGTCACGGTGACGGTAAACTTGGCCACCGATTTAGACACGGATGTAACGATTCCGCTGGTGTTGACGGATATTAGTACCGCCCCCCAGGATTACAGTGCACCGAATCCGGTCCAAGTAGACATTACGGCAGGAGAAACCACAGGGCAGTATATCATTTTGACCACAGATGATGATGTTGACGAGGAAGATGAGATATTCAGGGTTGCCATTGAGAAAGACCAACTGCATGAAGATATTGTACTAGGCGATCCGTCCGCAGTAGATGTGGTGATTATTGACGACGACGTGATGGGAATTGATGCACCGGAATCGAGGGTGGTGCGGGAAGGAGACACGGAATCGTTTAATCTCTCGCTGACATCAGAGCCGATAGACAAAGTTACGGTAACCATGACTTGGCCGATGGGGAATAGCCTGACGGTGACCCCTGTAACACAGACCTTCACACCAGATAACTGGAATCAGGGACAAGAGGTAACGCTGAGGGCAGGTGAGGATGATGATTTTGAAAATGAGCAGGTTCAAGTGACTCTGACGGCCACGGGAGGCGGATATATCGGCATCTCAAAAGTGCTCAATGTGACGATCATTGATGACGACGCAGCGGGAATCGTTGTGGCACCGCCCTCTGTAGTCATGGACGAGGAAACTACTGAAGAAATCAGAATCGCGCTGGCCCAGCAACCTTCGAGTCAGATAACCCTGGCAATTTCTGGTTCCGTTGGCGACCTCACCGTTACCCCAGTGGCCCTGACCTTTACCCCGAATACATGGAATGAAGAGCAGCCGGTGACACTAACGGCTGCGAAAGACGATGATTTGGATAATGATTTAGAAATCTTAACTTTAAGAGCATCCGGGGGAAACTATGCAGGAGTGGAGCAAACCGTCCAGGTAACCATCATCGACATTGATGAGCCGCAGATTATAGCCCTGGATAAGGTGACAATAGATGAAGGGAATACATACCCGTTCATGGTTCGTCTTTCTGCAAAGCCATCGGAATCCGTAAATGTAACATTTTCAGGGCATGAAGGGACGAGTTTAACTCTGAGCGGAACGTCAATCACCTTTACATCCACAACCTGGAATATTCCGCAGACAATGACGCTGACGGCAGCAGATGATGCACCAGATTATGCGGATGAAACGATAGCGTTAACGCTTACTGCATCAGGAAGTGACTATGAAGGGATTACACATACCACCGTAGTCACAATCATTGACGACGATGAATCGGCATTGACGATTTCCATCCTTGATCAGCAGGGACATGAAAATGAAGGCAGTCTTCAACTTCGTATTGAGTTGAACCGGTCCACGGATGAAATCGTAACGGTACAGTATACGAGTTCGGATGTAGGAGAGGCAGAGGCGGGGCTAGATTATACGGCATCACGCGGGATTGTAATCTTTGATCCAGGGGCAACCCGCGGTGTGATAGAAATTGAGGTGATTGAAGACAATATTCCAGAGGGAGTAGAGAGGTTTGAGGTGGCATTGTCGAATGCAAGTGATAATGCTCAAATTAGGCGTGGCACAGGGATCGGTACAATCCTGGATAACAACGGGAACGCGGTTCTTCGGGTAGACGACTTGATCGTATTAGAGGGAGCGGAAATAGCGGAGTTCCGGATATCCCTGTCCCATCCCCAGCATCAGATGGTGACGGCAGAATATCGAACCCAGGATGGGACGGCCAAAGCAGGCGAAGACTATGAGTCTGTCTCCGGGGTCGTGACCCTGGCATCAGGAATCATAGAAGCCGTGATTGCGGTGCCGCTTCTAAGGGACGGGCTGGATTGGAGCGAGGAGACATTCAGTGTACATCTGGTGTCCTCCAGGCATGCCGAGATCGAAAAGGCGGTGGGTGTGGCCACAATCCAGGAATCCATGACGGCGAGTGAGAAAATTCTGGAAGCCTACGCGGCGCGGTTTGTGCGGACGGCATCGGTGCAGGTGGTGGATGCACTTGGGGGCAGGTTCCGTCAGGTCGCAGACGGGGCTGTATGCGCAGCCTCAGAGCGCACAGAGATGGCACAGCTCTGGTATTCAGCTTCTTCATGGGATCCGTCTCTGGGCGAACTTTTGGCCGGCTGTAGCATGTCGCAGAGTATGTCCCTGTCCAGCGGATCCTTCGGTGTGTGGGGACAGGGCGCGTTTCGGCAGTTCAACGGTCAGGGTGAGAATGCACTGATGCTTCGCGGGGAGGTGACGACTGGAATGCTGGGAATGGACTACCGCTGGAAAGGAGGATGGCTGGCCGGAGTACTTTTTGCACACAGTCAGGGAGATGGATCGTTTGATGTAAAAGAGAATTCTGGAGACGTTACCTCTGCATTAACGGGGATCTATCCGTACGTGTCGTATACGCGTGCGGGATGGGAGGTATGGGCGAGCGCAGGCGCGGGACGCGGCAGTGCAAAGGTGTCCGAATTAAAAGGAGACCTGACCTCCCGCTTTGGGGCGCTGGGAATGCGGGGGAGTCTGGCATCAGGCGGGGCCACCCGGCTAAGCTACCATGGCGATATTCTGGTCACCGGTGCAGATATGGAGGAGCACAACATCAGGGCAGAGGTGTATCGGGTTCGGGCAGGCCTTGAAGCCAGTACACAGATTACCGGCGGAATCCGTCCCT
This sequence comes from Rhodothermales bacterium, assembly GCA_022821875.1. Classification (GTDB taxonomy): domain Bacteria; phylum Bacteroidota; class Rhodothermia; order Rhodothermales; family Bin80; genus Bin80. Next base: position 92,710 of record JAJECV010000142.1, on the reverse strand, counting down.
ATGTGGAGGCAAATGTGCGGCAGGATGGCGGGAGCGCAGAGACCGGTACGGGGCTGGAACTCGGCGGCGGTGTGCGATTTGCAAATCCGGCATGGCGTTTACGGGGTGAGGTGTACACACAGGGGCTGGTTATGCATACTGCAGACGGGTTTACCGAATGGGGCATATCGGGGGCGTTACAGATGGGCAGCACGGAAGGACTGATGATGCGTGTGCGTCCATCATGGGGACGAGGTCAGGGAATGTCTATGCACCGGCAGCAGACAATTCTGGATGCGGTGGCGACGGGGGCGAATACACATCGGACGGAATTGGAACTGGGGTACGGGATCCCGTGGAAAGATGGTTCGGCGCGATCAGTGATGGGGATGACCCAGTTGCCGCAGGGAAGGATGTACCGGCTCGGCGGTGAACTCCGTCCGTGGGAGCAGTTCTCCTTCTCAGTTTTTGGTCTGGCACACGGACGCGAAGCCGCGCTGGGAGATGTCGGCGTGAATGTGCAGGGAGCGCTTCAGTATTGATTGGGCGTGATTCCCCTGCGATCACTGCCGAGAATTTCCATATCGTTCGTTTCCCCGCACGGCATACATGCGGATACAGAATGATACGGAAATGACAACTTGAAGAAAAAATCACTCCAATTGGGCATGCAGTTGAAACCTTCGGCCACAGAATCCGTAACAGATACAGTGGCTGCCAATTCAAGGCCTCCGTCTTCCGACCCGATACCCTTGAAGGCAGCCCGATCAGGTTAAGATTTTTTTCGGTTTTGGGGGATTTTCCCTTGATTTTGGCATAAAAATTGCTTAACATTCTCTTAATGCTTCCTTAACGAAAATTGATGCAGGGGTAAACAAACATACGCTTCATTTCGGAGGTCGTCCCCATGTGACCTCTTTGGAACAGATTCAGCCCACGGTTGAGTTTTCGTCTTTCCTTTTTCCTGCTGTTCTTCCTGAGCAGGCGCAAATTCGACAAAACCCGTTGAATGTCGAATTGAATTTTCAAGCTTTGATAACTCCAATCTGTCAAGTTCTTTTAGAAACTAGAACTTTGGGAGGTGATGTACTCATTTCGAATAACCTGAATGATGCGAGTTATTCGATGGTGGTTTTGAACTTGGACGAACATCTTCTGGCTCAAGGGGGCATCATCTCCTTGAGTTTTGTGATTTACCTCCATCCCCCTGGATGCAATAATCGCTTCTACCTAGGGATTGTACCTAGACCATGGGCGCTATGAAAACCTTTGCAAACCTGCAAAAGCAGGCCGAAATACAAAAAACGGGGGAGGGGTAAATCTCCGATAAAAACATCCCTCAGCATATGCTGATGTCGGCTTTGTTATCATTTACTGCGGCACGAAAATGGGGCCTCCTATCTGCGGGGCTGTCTGCCTGTTTCGTGTTGTTTGCGGTAAATGGTGCAGATAAGCAGGAAGGGGATTTCGTGCAAATAGAAAGGGATGCAGAAACGCCGTTTTCTGAGGTTTACCTCATGTCTCCCAATACTTCAGGGAAAGGTGAGTCTGGATTAGATGTATGCAGTGGATATCCAGAATTGACAGTGAATCCAAGAGCGAGGCGATTGGCCGATGATCTGCGATCAATGCCTTTCAGAAGGAAGTTTGATATTGGGTTAAGTTGTGATCCGGGGCAGAATGTATATACTGTAACGATAACCCAGGCAGATGATCCAAGAAACAATATGACTCTCGGAATTTCCCCAGAGAACATGACATTCAACTCAACGAATTGGAAGGGTCAGACGGTTACGGTGTCTCATACGGGAAGTCCGGTAATACCGGTCAGGGAAATGACATTTACAGTGTACCTTTATAGCGATGGGCATAAGTTGGATAATGACGCTCTATATTTTAGGTTCAGCGATGCGGGAAAGCCACAAATCTCGATTGAGACATCTTCAAAAACTGTACTAGAGGGCGAATCGGTAACGATCACTGCGAAGATTGATCAACCCCAGCCTCATTGGATAGATGTTCCGATCAACATGTTGGGTATCGCAACAACAGCAGACCCGGATGATATTCATGCTGGGTTTCCGGTCTTCGAGATCCCTATTGAACCAAATGAATCTGAGGGTACATATACGATCTGGATTACAGATGATGGTATCCCGGAGAAAAGGGAAAAACTTCACCTGTCAATTGATAGATATAGCTTACCGGTATGGCTCGGATTTGGAAAACCAAGGACGGTGGCCATTATAATTGAGGATAAAGATCCTGAGATTGTTCTAGATCAGGAGTTGGTGAATATTCCAGAAGGGGAAACGAACGTCTTCACCGTGAAACTTACTGCAGAACCCCGCAGAAGAGTGAAAATAGAGATCGAAGGGTACAAGAAAACAGACCTTGATACAACAGCATCCGTGCCAAGGAAGTTGATCTTTGAGCCATCAGAATGGAATCAGGCTCAGACCGTTGCGCTCGGAGCAAAGCATGATCCAGATGTTGCAAATGAATCAGTGGAACTTGCACTCAAAGCATCAGGTGGCTCTAAGGATACAGAGACTGTCAACGTCACAATCACGGACGATGATACACCGATGATTGTGGTAGGATCACGCTCAATAACCGTTGAGGAGGGAAAGACAACAACCTTTGATATTCAGTTTGATGTACAGCCCCTAAGAGATGTAAATGTCGAGGTCCGGGGATATTCAACTACCGATCTGGATACGGTTGCATCTGTACCGAGAATATTAACGTTCACCGAATTAAACTGGAATGAGTTTCAGACGGTGACACTGGGAGCAAAGCATGATCCTGATTTCATGAATGATGCAGAGACACTTACAATTACGGCAACAGGCGGTGCGAAGGACACGGAAACGATCAGCGTAACAATCATAGACGATGATGAGCCTAAAATTGTTATAGATCCGCAGTCAGTGACTGTTGAAGAAGAAAAAACGGTGTCCTTTGGTGTCAGGTTTGATGCGCAGCCGCTGAGCGATATAAATGTGGCGATTACCGGCTATGACGGGACAGTTCTGGATACCACAGCATCAACCCCGAGAGAATTAACCTTTAAGCCCGCAGAATGGAATCAACCGCAGGCTGTGTCACTTGGAGCAGTCAATGATGTTGATTTTATGGATGATGCGGTGACACTTACACTCACAGCCACCGGTGGATCTTCGGATACAGAAACTGTGAATGTAACCATCAAAGATAATGATCAGCCAGAAATCGTTATAGCTCCCCGGCCTGTGATCGTAGAGGAAGGTCAAATAACAACCTTTGATGTCAAACTTGAAGGATCTCCGTCCGAGGATGTAAAGGTATTGATTACCGGATATTCAACTACAGATCTGGATACCACTGCATCGGCTCCAAGGGAGTTAATGTTCACTGCATCAGACTGGGAGGCTAAAACAGTGACCCTAGGGGCAAAGCATGACCCGGATTTTGTCGACGATGAAGAGCAACTCACATTTACGGCAACCGGCGGATCTTCGGATACAAAAACCGTTAATGTGACGGTTAGGGACAATGATTTCCCAAAATTTGTTGTAGGCCGGCAGTCTGTAATTGTGGAAGAAGGAAAGACAGCAACCTTTGATGTTAAGCTTGAGGGACCGCCATCCAAAGATATAAATCTGACCATTACTGGATATGCGGGCACAGATCTGGATACGACGGCATCAACCCCAAGGAAATTCAGGTTTACCACATCGGATTGGGGCGAGCGGACTGTAACGATTGGCGCAATGCATGATTCTGATTTCGGGAATGACACGGAGACGCTCACACTTACTGCAGAAGATGGATCCACAGGTTCAATGCGTGTCAAGGTCACAATTACAGATGACGATATACCGAAAATCATCGTTAATCAACAATCTGTGATCATTCCGGAGGGAGAAGCTGTGACCTTCATTGCTTCACTGAATACTAAGCCTCTGGGACCTGTGACGGTACTCATTCCTACCCCCGTGGGAGATGTGACGGCCACGCCAGCAAGCCTGCGGTTTACGGCTCATGACTGGAATATCTCTAAACCGGTACTTCTGAGGGCGGATCAGGACGAAGATTTTGATGATGACAGGGAGGCTTTAATGCTCACGGCTTCTGGAGGAGGCTATGAAGATATTTTCCTATCCTTGTCTGTGACGATTAAAGATGATGACAGCGCACCCGTGAAGGTGAGTTTATCGGCAAATCCGAATCCAGTTACTGAAGGCGATGCTGTCACCATAACGGCGAGCCTGTCCGAGGCATTGCCCAGTGATATTGCGATTCATTTGAAGGATATTCACGAGACGACGGAACCTGGAGATTATATCCCCCTTGAAAAAATCATAATATCTGGCGGATCGGTAACCGGATCAGGAGACCTTCGAACCGATGGCGATTCGACGGTTGAAGGAGATGAAACATTTACGGTTGTGATTGATAAAGATCGGTTATTCCTAGGAATGGAGGCGGGGAATCCATCCTCAGTGGACATCACAATTACAGACAATGACACGGTATCTCCTCCAATAGAGGTGACGATGTCTGTGAGTCCATTGCAGGTGAATGAAGGAGAGTCAGTGAACGTAATGGCAACTCTGGGAGGCGCTTTGGATACCGATGTGATCATTCCAGTTATCCTGACCGATGTCACCGCGGAAGTTATCAGGGATTATCAGGCATCGTCTCCTGTTCAAGTGGAAATTAAAGCTGAGGAGTTAAGTGGACGCTATGTGATTTCTACACTTGAAGATGAAATCATTGAGGGCAGCGAGACCTTTACCGTGGCATTGGGCGATCTTCCAGAGGGACTGACTACGGGGGGACCACTTTCTCAGATCGTAACGATTCTAGATGTTGTTCCGCCGGGAGAAGATGTAAGCATACGAATTTCGGTAACTCCCAAATTTGTCAATGAAGGTGAGGATGTAACGGTAACCGTAGAGTTGAGCGAAGAACTATCCAATGATGTTACGATTCCATTGAAGTTAACGGATGTCACCACAGATGGTGAGGATTGGCAATCATCCGTTCCTGCACAGGTAGAGATCAATGCTGGCGAAAAAAGTGGAACGTACCGGATTTCTATTGTCCAAGATGCGGTTATAGAGGAAAATGAAATTTTTTCAATAGCCATGGAAGCGCTTCCAGGCGGTGTCGTTGCAGGAAATCCTGTTAAAGTGGATGTGACCATTATTGATGATGATCACGCAGGAATTAATGTAGCTGAATCGATATCTGTGATTGAGGGGGATCAGAAAATATTCCGAATCTCGCTGACTGCAAAGCCATCCGATGAGGTTACCGTAACGATGGCTTGGGATCGGGGAACGGATCTGGAGATAACTCCCGTTACTCGAACCTTTGCACCAGACGACTGGAATCAGGATCAGGAGGTAACATTGTCGGCTGCCGAGGATTCTGATCTTATGAATGATCAGATCATGGTAACTTTGACCGCCATAGGAGGCGGCTATATTGGCACTTCAGAGACAATACAGATAACGATCATTGACAATGATGCCCCTGGAATTGTAGTTCCAGAATTGCTGAAAATTTCAGAAGGTGGTATAGAAAGTTTTACAGTCCGGCTTGCTGTGATGCCTTCCGGACCGGTCACGATGACAATTATTCCAGATCCAGATACGGATTTAACGTTGGATCAAACCTCTCTGATCTTTACTCCAGACGATTGGGACACACCAAAGACCATTACGACAGAGGCAAAGCAGGATGATGATTTTGAAGATAATCTGGAGACCCTGGTATTGACATCAAGAGGGGGAGGCTATGGAGGGCTAACATATCGAATTGATGTACAGATCATAGATGATGATGAGCCGCAGATCATGGCCCTAGATAAGATTACGATTGAGGAAGGCGGTACGCATCCGCTCCAGGTTCGTCTATCCGCAGAGCCATCAGGGACTGTGGAAGTGAACTTTACTGGATATGTGGGCACAAATTTGAAACTAGATCAAACGCTGTTCACATTTACACCGACAAACTGGCAAACGCTGCAGACCGTGACCCTATCTGCAGAGGAAGATAATGTGGATCGTCCAGATGACAGAATTAAGTTGACGCTCATTGCCTCAGGAGGCGGTTATGACGGGGAGACCCATAATACCCAGGTTATAATCGTTGATAATGATGAACCAATAGCGCCATTGACGATCTCTATCTATGATAATGACGGATTTGAAGAGTCGGGAGTCCTGCAACTGCCCATTGAACTGAATCGTCCTGCGGATCATTCCGTAACGGTACAGTATGCGAGTTCAGATGGAAAAGCGATTGCGGGAGATGATTATACAGCATCACGCGGAATTGTAATCTTTGATCCGGGAGCAATCCGCGGCGTGGTTGAAATACAAATCACCGTAGATGATATTCTGGAGGGGCCGGAGGATTTCACGGTTATGCTGTCGAATCCCTCGCATGATGCAATCATTGCGCGCCCGAAGGGAACAGGAACAATTCTGGACGACAGCGGGAATGCCAGCCTCCGGGTTGGTGATGCAATTGTATTAGAAGAAGATGGTATGGTCAGATTCCAGGTATCTCTATCGCATCCGCAGCGTCAGATGGTATCGGCAGAGTACCGGACACAAGATGGGACTGCCAAGGCAGGCGAAGATTATGAAGCGGTATCTGGAATTGTAACCATAGCACCGGGAACTTTAGAAACGGTGATTGCCGTGCCGCTCTTAAAAGACGGGCTGGATTGGCAGGAGGAGACATTCAGTGTGCATTTGATGTCCGCAAAGCATGCAGAGATTGAGAAGGCGGTGGGCGTGGCAATCATTCAGGAATCTACGACAGCCAATGAGGAAGTTCTGAAAGCGTATACGGCAAGGTTCGTACGAACGGCTTCTTCACAAATCGCGGAAGCACTCGGAGATCGATTCCGCTTCCCCGCAGATGGCGCAGTATGTGCCGCAGCAGAGCGTGTAGAGATGGCACAACTCTGGTATTCGGCCTCTTCGTGGGATCCATCTCTGGGCGAACTTCTGGCAGGTTGCCGCATGTCTCAAAATATACCCGTATCTAATGGTTCCTTCAGCGTGTGGGGGCAGGGGGCATTCCGGCAGTTCAATGGACGTGGAGATGATGCGTTATCAATTCGTGGGGAGGTTGCAACGGGAATGCTCGGAACGGACTACCGCTGGAAAGGAAGGTGGTTGGCCGGTCTACTCCTGGCACACAGTCAGGGAGATGGATCCTATGAAATGGTTAACGAGTCTGGTGATATCACGTCCGACTTGACAGGAATTTATCCATACGTATCGTACAACCATCCTGGATTGGACATGTGGTTGGCAGGTGGGGCGGGGCGTGGACAGGTTGAGTTGTCGGAACTGAAAGACGATCTAGTGTCCAGATTTGGAGCGATGGGTGTCCGGGGAACCTTGGTATCAGGTGATGCTATCGGACTCAACTATCACGGAGATGTTCTGGTGTCGGATTCAGAAATGGAAGATCACGACATCACGGCAGATGCCTACCGGATTCGCGCAGGTCTGGAGGCAAACCTGCAGATTATGGACAAAATCAGACCCTATGTCGAAGCGAATATACGTCGGGATGGCGGCAGTGCGGAAACAGGTACAGGGCTGGAACTTGGTGGCGGTGTACGATTCTCAAACCCATCATGGCGCCTTCGGGGAAATGTCCGTACACAGGGGCTTGTAATGCATACGGACGATGGATTTACAGAATGGGGCATTTCGGGATTCTTGCAGGTAGGCAGTAGATCCGAGGGATTCATGATGCGCCTGCGCCCGTCATGGGGGAGAGGGCAGGGAATGTCGATAAATCGTCAACAGACGATTCTGGATGCAGCTTCATTCGGGAATGGCAGGCACCGGACAGACCTGGAAATAGGCTATGGAATTCCGTGGATGGATGGTGCTGTTCAATCTATCGCGGGATTAACCCAACTGCCGCAGGGAATGATGTACCGGCTGGGGGGAGAGGTTCGTTCATGGGAGCGATTTTCTTTCTCGGTTTTTGGTTTAGCACATGGACATGAGACAACGGCAGGAGATTTCGGATTGAATGTGCGGGGAGCACTGCGGTACTAATCATTACGTCCCCACAGTATCGTTCGAAATCATCACAAGGAACAGAGTTCAACATTGGCTGTTCTGGGCGTGTGCCGTATAACGTTTCTATCTGGACTAAATTTTGATGATCATGCTTTCAGTATTTGATGTCGCAGCCTATATCATCAAGGAAATTGGCCCGGTGACCACATGGAAACTTCATAAACTTCTTTATTACAGTCAGGCATGGTCATTGGTTTGGGATGAACAGCCTCTCTTTGACGAAGAATTTGAGGCGTGGGGTAACGGTCCGGCTTGTAGAGAACTTTATAATATTCACAGAGGACAATTTTTACTTAATGAACTGCCTATTGGAGACGCGGAAGCACTGAATGAAATCCAAAAAAGCACAGTCAATGTAGTCTTGAAAGGGTATGCAGATAAGCGACCACAGTGGCTCAATGACCTAAGTGTAATGGAAGATCCGTGGAAAAATGCACGTAGAGGTCTTTCCCCATGCCAGAGAGGTAATTCTATTATCAGTAAGGAATCTCTTCAACTATATTATGGGAGCCTCAGAGAGGAAGACGAGATTTTGTCAGAAGAAGAATAAAACTTGTATTGATGGCTAGACGAAGGAGGACTCATAGAAATCAGCGTTCAAAGAGTAATCGTTCCGTTCGGTAAATGATGGCGAGAAGTTTGACGGCTTTGATCAAATGAAGCCCGTCTGGTCATTCAGTTCGGCCGATAGGAGTGGAACTGAGAGTCTATTTTCAGATCGGGTCTGTCAGGATTGGTGCATGGATATTCTCCCCAAACTCAGAGACTTTAGACCATGACCTGGGCAGATATCAAACGCCAAACATACAGTGGGAAAAAGGGGCGACGAAAAACCAATCACCATTTTGTTGATACAGAAAGGTTGCCAAACAATGCCAAACAGCGCCTCATACATCTAAAACTGGATGATCACGATCAACTTTTTTCCCTGCGACTCAACAGCCGAATCAGGATATATGGGATCGTGGTAGGGCATGTTTTCAGAATTGTCTGGTATGATTCCGACCATCGTCTGTATCCATCCAAGGCCGACTAAAGCATCCAAAAATCGGTGATACCAACCTCGCTTCGCCATCCCAATGTAACATAAGGTTAATTATGTTACATTGGGATGGCGACCTGCTGATCCGGTTGCCTGCATTGTAATTGTGTCCCGGAAGTCCAGAAACCAAGCCTCCCGCATTTTCGCGCAGAAGTTCAATTTTAAGTGCTCTGCAGACGCTTCTTTAATAAACTCGCATAAAGCGTCCCGTCTGGACAGAACTGCCCGAAGGGGAATTCGCAATCAAGCGATACAGATAAAGCCCCGAAGGCAGGGATCGTCCATCCACATGAATGGTTTGCGACCAGCCAGCAGCGACACTGCTTTCAGGAATGATCAGTACCCGTCTTCCGATCACATCCATAACCTCTACCCGTACGCGGGCTGGCCACGGGAGATCAAACGTGAGTTCAGTTGCTTTTTGGAAGGGATTGGGATAATTCCCCACAATCGTAAAACTCTCGGGCAAGGATTGACTCTCAATCGAAACGGGTTCATCATACACATGAATCCTGAACAGCAGGCTTTTTATGGTCTCCCCTGCATCCGTTGCCGTGTAGGTATACTCAACCGGCGAATCGGTTGCTGTAGTCGGCGTTCCAGTAACTGTGCGGGTTGAAGCATTAAAATTCAGGCCTGCCGGCAACTCAGGCATGAGCGTATATACTATGGGTGCAGTCCCTCCAGTCGCAACGGGTAATACCAGAGGCGGGATGCTCTCAGAACGCGGATACCTTTGGTCAGCAATACTCCGTGAAAACTCCAGAGGTGCAGTTGTGTTACCTGCATCCCAATCCCATAATTTAAGTGTCTCACGTCCCGCTGATGCAAAGAACTTTCCATCCGGAGAAACAGCTACAGAGAAAACGTGCGCCCCATGCTGCACAGATTCCAGCAGCCGTCCATCAGAGACATTCCAGCGGATAATGTGCCCACCGGCCGATCCAGAAACTAACTGAGTTCCATCTGGCGAAAAGTCCACCGAAAAGACCGGGGCAAAATGTCCTAGCAAAACTTGAAGTTGTTCTCCAGTATCTGCCTCCCAGACGCGAATCCCCCCATCCTCCGAAGCGGAAGCCAGCATGCTGCCGTCTGGAGAGAAGGTCACCGAGGTTACACTGAGTGAATGCCCTGTGAACTTTTGAATTTCCAGCCCCGTGTCCACTTCCCACATACGGATACTATTATCGCTTAACCCCGAAATCAGTCGAGTTCCGTCGGGAGAAAATTCTACAGAATTAGCCGGACCAGCGTTCTCCGTAAATGTTTTCAGTTGCTGGCCTGTGCTGGCATCCCATAGATGGATATCCCCGTCTGCGTCCGCGGAGGCAAACTGAGTGCCACTTGGAGAAAAGGCAACCGAAAGTATATTGTCTCCGAGCCCCGTATAACGTATTAATTCTTTTCCAGAGGCTACCTCAACAATAGATAGTTCACCTGCGGCCAGCCCAACCACCAGGAAATCTCCATCTGGAGAAAATGCCAGAGATAAAGCAGAAGTGGAGGGATCCGTAGATGTTTGCAGAACTTTTCCCGTAAGGGGATCCCACAGGCGGACATTGCCATCCCATGATGCAGATGCCAATTGATTCCCGTCCGGGGAAAAGACTATGGCATTAATATGTCGTGTGTGCGCTACAAACCTTTGAGTTTTTATCCCCGAACTCCCGTCCGAAGTTATATCCCACACATAAACCGGTGTAAACTTCAATCCATTTCCCAGCTCCTGTCCTGAAGCCCAGGCCACATGTTTGTTGTTTACAGAAAAAGCCACCGAAGAGAGATTACGATAAGGCACGGTCAGTGTGATCACCCGTCCCGCAGCCAGATCAAGCAAAGCCAATTGATTGTTATTGGTGCCGTAAACCCCTCGGATACCGTCTTCAGAAAACTGGACGGACGTAATTTCATCTCGGAGAACCAGTGGTTGTTCAAGGATTTCTAGCCCATCAGAAATCCTCCACAGACGAGCCGTCTTATCGTCTGATCCAGAAAATATCAGCGCGTCACTTGGAGAAACGTCCACAGAGTTAACAGATCCAGTGTGACCTGTAAAACTTTGCAGCTCCCTCCCTGAACTGATTTCCCAAAGGCGTATGCTCTGATCCCCTGCCCCGGAAATCAAACGGGTTCCATCAGAAAAAAACGTCACGGAATTAACTTCCCCGGAATGTCCGGTAAAGCGTTGTAATTCCTCACCTGATTCTGCATTCCATAGGCGGATGCTCTGATCTTCAGACCCAGATACCAGTTGTCTCCCACTTGGCGAAAATTCCACAGAATGAACGGGGCCGGTATGTCCACTGATCTGCCTCAGTTCATTTCCAGTAGTTACATCCCATAGACGAATACTCTTGTCTTCAGATCCGGAAACTAATTGGCTGCCGTCTGGCGAAAATGCTACTGACAAGATCTGGCCGGTATGACCGGTGAAGCGTTGTAATTCCTGCCCGGTATCTGCATCTCTCATAAGAATATTCATATCTTTTGATCCAGAGACCAATCTGGTACCATCGGGAGAAAAGATCACGACGTCGATCCAATCCTGATGCCCCAACTCTTCTGCCGTCCAAATCGGCTGTCCGAGGGCAGATGCTGACAGCGTAAAGGTCAGCAGAAGTAAGCTATATTTCATTATTTGGGTCTGATTCAGGGGATACCATACCGGGGAACAGATCTTCAGACCGATACTTGGCCTTGGCTGCAACCAGTAGGGTCCCCCTTTTCTATACATGTCACCCTTCGTTGCGCACGAAAGAGAAAACAGCCATAAATTACGGCATAGAGGGGAAAACTGCATTTTATGCCTTAAAAAGCCATCAAGGTGCTTTGGTCCATCTCAACAGCCAGCCTTTTGCACCCCCTGTTATATTGTAAGAGACATGCTACCCGAACCCAACGTGAAGGGAACTATGAAATGAACCAGTCGACGGCCTGAGCGTCTCAGTGTAATTCATTCTAATTTCTTCGTAACAAACGACCTTAAATGGCTGGATTATCCCAAGATCATGTTCCTGAAATCACGGTTCAGGAACTAAAACAATTTATGGACAGTGACGAGCAACCATTCCTCCTTGATGTTCGGGAGGAATCGGAGTATGAGATCGTAAATCTAGGCGGTCACCTGATCCCCCTGAACCAGCTCTCGGATCGGATGGATGAACTTGAGCCACACCGCGAAGACGATATGATCGTTGTTCACTGCCGCTCAGGAGGAAGATCCGCCCAGGCGGTAAGATTCCTGCGTGCGGCGGGCCTCACAAATACGAAAAATCTCCGTGGAGGGACGCTGGCATGGAGTAAGGAAATTGACGCAAGTTACCCCACCTATTAGGCCAGTTACTTCCCCGATCCATGTCATTACGGGGCCTACCGCAACCGGTAAGACGGCCCTGGGCTTGAGACTCGCACAGGCCCTGGGCGGAGAGATTGTTTCCGTGGACAGTCGGCAGATCTACCGGGAACTTACCATTGGATCCGCAAAACCGAGCGCCGATGAACTGGCACAGGCCCCGCACCATTTCATTGACGAACTAAATCTTGGGGAACCGTATTCTGCAGGTTTGTTTGCCAGTCAGGCCTCCCTGCGCATTAATGAGATTTTCGAACGCGGTCATGTTCCAATTGTGGTCGGAGGCGCTACACTCTACCTGCATGCACTGGTGCATGGCCTGTCTCCGACTGTTCCCTCCGATCCTGCCGTACGGGCAGATATTGAAAAACGACTGGAGAAACTTGGAAAAGAAGCCCTCCATAAAGAACTGGCGAAAATAGATCCCCCGTCAGCCAGCTCGATGGATCCCACAAAAACCTCCCGACTGGTTCGTGCACTGGAGGTTTATGAATTAACCGGTACTCCCCTGTCAGAATTTCATGGCAGATCGCTCCCGTTGTCTCATAAATTTTCGGTTACCGTACTTACTCTGGAACGCCCGACCCTCTACGAACGCATCGAACAACGCGTAGACGGAATGCTGAAATTAGGCCTTATTGAGGAAAACCGGCGGATTCGGGATCTGAACCTGGATCCATCATTGAGTGCACTGAAATCAATTGGCTATCAGGAACCAATGGCATACCTTGACGGCCTCTATAACCGGGACCGTATGGTTGAACTCATCAAACGAAACAGCCGGCGCTACGCCAAACGGCAACTGACCTGGCTTCGCCGCTATAAAGCCTATCGCCGCATTTGTGCGCAAACGCCGGTAGACGAGTTATTGGAAAATGTCCTGAGGCTGCCTTGATAATAACTCTGTCTCATGGAGAGGCCGCGTTAGAGGATGCATTTCCGCCACGGACATAAGCCGTCGTAGATTTTTCTGGTATTGGACCAGGTTGAAGAACGAATCCGGCGGTGGTAAACGGAATTGCCCCAGATTCAAATTCCGCAAGTATATTTGCGTTATTTGCCAGAAATAGTTTACGCCACTGCTTTGAAGTTCGGAAGTGCAAATACTCTTCCTGTGTATTCATCTTCCCAAATGAGCGTAACCGGTTCGCCAGTTGATCTGCCATCTTGAGGAGGGCTCGTTGAAATGATGTTGTATAAACGGATTCCGCTACAATGACCCTGCCCCGACAGACGCGAAGCACCTCACGGAGCAACAGTTCTGTATCCTTTGAATGATGCAGTACACAGTAGAGAAGTACGACATCAAAATGCTTTGATGGCCACGGCAAATATTCCTGCTTTAGTCGTACATAGGGAAGGTCGGTTTGATTCATAAAAACAATATCCGCAAGCAAAATACTTGCTCCCAGTTCTTTCTGAATATATTCCCCCACATATCCCTCTGCACAGCCTAGGTCCAGAACGGTCTTTGTACTGCTGTCCTGCGGGAAGAAGGGTTGGATTTTCTTGAATTTTTTATAGGCCCTTGCACGCATCAGACTCTGGAGCCATTTCGGAGCATATTGAAGCATTCCAATAATCCCCCATCCTGCCCAGCCAATAATGACAAATGTCCAATATGGCCCGCCCACATACAGGAGATAGGTTGCCGCACTCCACATTCCAAGCCAAATCCAATGCCATCCGTAAGCCTGTATACCTGCGGTCAAAAACAACGGAACCAATAAGTACCATGGATGAACGGTTGTTGTCAGGAAAAGATAGCAGCCGGTTGTAATGAGCATTGCCTGGGCAAAAGACCAGTGTTGCACCCGATCCAGGAGATACAAAACCGGAAGGCTGCAAAGAAAGATTAATCGTAAAAAAGGCCCCAGTTGTTTACTCCAGTCCTCCCCTGTAAGCCCCTGCATGACAGCCTTGAGGCTGTAATAAAGACCAGAGTTAAATTCAAAAAACCGGGCATACAGGTCAAGCGACCCCGAAACGTTACCGAGAACATAGGGTGCCGCAAATGGAAGGGCAAGTACAATTGCAGTGATCGCTCCCGGCCAGACAGCATTCCAGCCGCAGCGCCTCCACAAATAGGGGAAGAAAAGGAAAGGAAATAATTTGACCCAACCTCCGATTGCAAGAAAAACAGAGGCCCATCTACCCTGCTGATTCCGTGCCAGATAAATCACCGAAATCAATGCCAGAAGAAGGAGTGACTCGGTATGTGCCTGACCTGCTGTTTCCAGAATGACAACGGGATTCCATGCATATAAAAGAACAAAGCCTGCTGATACAAGCCGGGCAAGCATGAAGACCGCAATCAGTTCAGCCAGAATCAATCCCCCCTTGACGAGATAGTAACTCAGAAACCCATCGGGCTCATGCCATGTAGTCCCTGCCCGGAAAATTAACTGCGAAAAGGGTGGATAGACGCTGATAAAGGTTTTTGAATTCAGACGCTCAAATGTGAGGTCTTGCTGAATGTCCTCAAGAGGAACCTCTTCCGGAGCAAATTTATACGGATTAACCCCTTCATGCTGAATCAGGCCATCCCACACATATCGATAGGCATCATCCGAAAGAGAAGGAGGAAGCCCAAGGAGAGATAGCCGGAACAGAATAGCATACACAAGGATGATTTTGATGGAAAATTTTCCCATGCGCCAGCACAGTATCCAGCACATACTGCCGCAGACCACTAAACCAAACACGAGGGAGAGGTGCATACGATCAACACCGATAAGGCCCAACGCAAAAATCGAAGCACATAATCCGACTTGGCAGATCCATTGCCCTAAAAAGCTTGAATGCCAAGAAAATTTCATTGATTGTCTTATCTTAGTGCAGGCAAGGCTGTTGTTACTGTACAGTCGTCGCCGATCCTATTGATTCATCAGCAAAATGGATTCTAACGAAATTAGAATCCATTTCGGAATTTTTTATATGATTTACTCCTACAATCACCTTTGCATTCCATCAATCTCATGAAAATAACACATCTGAGAGCAGTTTTGAAAGGAGAAGCCTCCTTTATCAGTATAGCAGCGTTATTGCTTGTTATACTATCGGTTGGAGTTTTATTGCTCCCCGCAACCACTCCCCCAACCGAGCCTGCTTCAAGATCTGAAAAATCCAGATATATCAAAGATCCGTTTGGATATCCCGACAAATTTGCGGAGTACTTTGCGGCGGTTGAGGGACTGAATGACGGGTATGCCCCCTATCCGCCGGGACACAAGATGCGGGAATTCCAAAAAGCCGTTGCGGTGAATGCAAAAAACGGTCGCACTGCAACCCCGTTAAACTGGATCGAGCGTGGACCGGGAAATGTGGGCGGAAGAAGCCGGGCAATCATACTGGATCCAGACGATCCTTCCCATGATACATGGTATGTTGCCTCCGTCGGCGGGGGCGTATGGCGCGCCAAGCGCTCGGTATCATTCGGACTGCAAAGGGTTGAATGGACTCCGCTAACCGACGATTTGCCCAGTCTCGCAGCAACCACGCTGGATCTATCTCGAAATAACCCGAATGTGATGTACTTCGGGACGGGAGAAGGATTTTTCAATGTGGATGCCGCCTCTGGAATCGGAATATTCAAAACCACCGATAAGGGGGAAACCTGGACTCACTTGACAGCATCTGCCGTAACCAATGATAGGGACTGGCGCTATATAAATCGACTTGCCGTACATCCAGACAATCCAGATATTGTCGTTGCTGTAACCAACGGTGCAATATTCCGGACAGAGGATGGAGGACGATCCTTTACAAAAGTCCATGATGTAGGCAGATTACGCGTGCAGGACCTGAAAGTAAACCCCAACGATTTTAACATCCAGTTCGCATCGGTTGGAGGATTTTCGATTCTTAAATCAACCGACGGTGGAAAAACATGGCAAAATTCATTCTCTAGTTTTGTACATGGAGCAGCCCGTATTGAATTGGCCATTTCTCCATCCCAGCCGGAGGTCATCTGGGCATCCGTTGAAGGTGCCGGCGGCAATCGGCAAGATTTAGATCTGTACAATCGACCAGCACCGATCGACGATCTCTACCGCTCGCTGGATAACGGGAATACCTGGCAACTTCTTGAATTTTCCAGCAACGCCGCATCCACCGAAAAAACGTTCCTCGGAAATCAGGGATGGTTTGATAATTCCATCGCAGTTCATCCTTTTTCATCAGACACGGTTTATGTCGGTGGTGTATTCCGGTGGAAAGCATGGGTTGATAGCGATAGAACGTTTGAAATAGAGGGCCCGTCCCGCTTTTATAGCAATGCTCCATTTCTTGACTTTATAAGTTTCGGGGCCTCTTTTGCAGGGGGACGATTGGATGCAGGTTATCGTCTGGTCGAAGATGGTGAGGCGCAGGACATCACGGTCGAGGAAATGACCTCCGTTGAAGTTCGATTTGGCCCCGGGCTTACCCAGATGGCACATCGCTATACAGTAGATCCGAATGGCGGCAGAAATGGGGATGGAGGTGCAGGAATTGCTCTTGGAGACTATCTCTATGCGGATTATGCTGAGGTACCCTTTCAGGTTTGGGATACCGATAATAATCGACAATTGATGGTCTCATTCCGGGATCAGGCACGGGACGGTGAATGGAGCCCTATTCTTCCGAATACGGATGGGCCTGGAGATACACATAGCAGAGAGTATATTTTTATTTCCAAATATGACTATGATGCCTCCGCCTCCCGCTCCGAGTACACAGAGCAAGGGGGATTCACCAAGGGCTTAATGTATTTTTTCTGGCCGGTTCTTAATGCAGCTTCAGATGTAGCCTGGGATCCTGATGCTCCGCAACCTGGAATTTTAGATATAGACTTTTCTACATTAGAGGGACGATACCGCACTACGAAACTGTGGGAAAATGGCGATGTGCATGTAGATCACCACGGGTTTACGATTGTGCCCATCAATCAAAGTACGAATGAATTTCGTATTCTGAATGTGAATGACGGAGGGGTAGCTTATTCACTTGACAGCGGAGAGAACTGGTGGCAGGCAGACGAGACAGCAGGGTACAGTACCGCACAATTTTATGATGCCACCAAACATCCACGCATCGCAAGATATTTGGGAGGAACGCAGGATAATGGTACCTGGCTTTCTAACTTAAACCCCAGTGACCGTGGTGGATGGCAGGATGAAGAAGTGCTTGGAGGAGATGGATTTGATGTAATCTGGAAGGGAAATGATTCATTGATGGCATCAGCGCAGGGCAATCTGATCGGACAGTCATTTCGCGGTGGGGAGTTTCGTTTTGATCAGACGATTCTTGATTTCGAAGGGCAATTTCTCACCTCAATTGGATGGACACCGGCATCAAAGGATGTCGTCTTTTCAATATCCCCCGAGGATGGCCTGTTGCGATCCCTTGAATTCGGAGATAACTGGCATGCCGTTAAACCGCCCAATATCGCAGCATGGGGAGGCGGCAATGGTGGAAAAGTACGCGTTTCGCTTGCAGACCCGAATGTCGTCTGGGCAGGGTATCGACTCACCAGAGCAGGAGGCGGCATCACACTTCATGTATCCGAAACTGCACGGAACAGCATCTCCACATCTACCTCAGGGGTTGAGGGAGCAGTCACTGTCTTCCTTAACCGTACCTGGCCTTATCTGGACGGGCGGGAAGATGCTGCAGAAGGGGGAGGGACAATAGAAATTCGCCCCGTCTCCACGCCCAACTTTACGCCAATTGCACCCTTTTCGGGATTAGCCACCCATCCCCTTGAGCGTGCGACGGCTTACGTCACGTTTGCAGTTCCATGTCTGCCAAAAGTAGTCCGAACAACAGACATGGGAGATACCTGGGAAGACCTTTCAGGCTTCAGGGGCACCGCCAACTGTGAAAGCACCAATGGATTTCCGGATGCCAAGGTATGGGATATTGAAGTCTTTCCTGACACCCCCCAGGTCATTTGGGCAGCAACCGACATGGGGATTTTTGAATCACGTGACGATGGTGAAACCTGGGCCTATCTGGATAGCGGACTGCCTGCTGTCAGCGTATGGCGCATCCGTATTGTTGGGGACGAAGTTGTTCTCGCTACGCACGGTCGCGGGATATGGGCACTAAATCTCAACCAGGTGCAGAAGACGGATAGAACAAATACCGCCAGTGAACTCCCGGATTCTTTTGAGCTTCTAAGTAATTATCCGAATCCATTTAACCCGAGCACCACCGTCAGTTTCAGGGTGGCAGCCGAAAGTCATATCCGCGTGAGCGTCTTCGATATGCTCGGACGTAAAGTGGCAACCCTGACGGATCAGCCCTATACCGGCGGAACCCATCAGGTTCAGTGGGATGCCTCAGAAATGGCGAGCGGACAATATATCTACCGAATGGAGGCAAACGGGAAACTGGTCGGGGCCAAAGCAATGCTGCTGCTCAAGTAACTGCCCTTATCGGTTACGGCAGGCTATGTCTGATGATACGAACCAGACATAGCCTGCCGCCTTTGCCTTCTGTAACTTTACACAAACTCTCTTTCATTATTGCAATGATTCTATGAAAAAATCACGCCGGGTATCAGTTTTATACAGAGAAACATCTTTTTTCATTCTGGCGGCGCTGGTCATGATCATGTTTTCGGTCGGAAATTTATTGCTGCCCGCAATACCTCCTCCGCTGAACTCTACTTCTGGATCCGAAAAATCCAGGCTCATCAAAGATCCATTTGGGTATCCTGACAAATTCGCAGAGTATTTTGCAGCAGTTGAGGGAGTCAATAATGGATATGCTCCCTATCCGCCCGGCCACAAAATACGGGAATTTCAAAAAGCCGTTGAGTCGAATGCGAAAAACGGTCGAACTGCAACCCCGTTAAACTGGATTGAGCGCGGCCCAGGGAATGTAGGTGGAAGAAGTCGCGCAATCGTATTGGATCCTGATGACCCTTCTAGAGACACATGGTACGTTGCTTCCGTCGGCGGGGGTGTATGGAGAGCCAGGCGCTCGATGTCTTTCGGAGGACTGCCACAGATTGAATGGACCCCGCTAACCGACGATCTGCCCAGCCTTGCGGCGACCACACTGGATATCTCCCAAAGCAATCCCAGTGTAATGTACTTCGGAACGGGAGAAGGATTCTTTAATTTTGATGCCGCCTCCGGAGTCGGGATATTTAAGACCATCAATAAAGGAGAAACGTGGACTCATCTGGATGCATCCTCTGTAGGTGATGATGAAGACTGGCGTTTTATTAACCGGCTTGCAGTACATCCAGACAACCCTGACATCGTCGTTGTGGTAACCAACGGTGCAATATTCCGAACCCATGACGGTGGGCGATCTTTTGCAAAGGTCTATGACGCTTATGGCCTGCCTGTGCAAGATCTGAAAGTTAATCCAAATAATTTTAACACTCAGTTTGCATCGGTTCGGGGAACTTCAATCCTTAAATCAATCGACGGTGGAAAAACATGGCAAGATTCCTTCACTGATTTTATATACAGAGCAGGCCGCATTGAACTGGCGATTTCCCCATCCCGGCCGGAGGTGATCTGGGCTTCGGTTGAAGGTATTGGAGGGGATCGGGTAGAATCAGATGGAGCTGGCTCTACGTATCCAATCTCAGACATCTATCGCTCCGAGGATAATGGAAATACTTGGAGTCACATAGAATTTTCCAGTAATGCAGAACCCGCCGAGAAGGCTTTTCTCGCTAATCAGGGATGGTATGACAACACAATTGCAGTTCATCCATTTTCCCCCGACACGATCTATGTCGGTGGAATCGTTCGATGGAAAATGTGGACCAATGACAGTGAAGGATTTCAGAGGGGACGTATCCTCCGCTTCAATTATGATGACATTCCATTTCTGCGCTTCCAAAATTTTGCAGCAAACGCTTCCAATGGAAGATTGGATATGGGTTATCTCCTGGTTGATGAAGGTAAAGCCCATGATATGGCGCTCAGCGAAATGACATCCGTTGAGGTTCGTTTTGGCCCCGGGCTTACCCAGATGGCACATCGTTTCACAGTAGATCCAAATGGCGGGCGAGACGGAAACGGGAGCGCAGGAGTTGCTTTTGCAGACTATAATTATGCGGATTATGTTGAGGTGCCGTTCCAGGTTTGGGATACAGACAATAACCGGCAGCTTATGGTTTCATTCCGGGATCAGGGACGGGACGGCGAATGGAGCCTCATTCATTCAAATTTTGATGGACCAGGGAATACACACAGCAGGGAGTATATTTTTATTTCCAAATACGATTATGATTCCGTCCCCCACCCAGGGTACACACAGAAAGGAGGCTTCACCAAGGGATTCATGTATTTTTTCTGGCCCTTACGTGCCAGAGGTTCAGATGTGCAATGGGATCCTGACTCTCCTCCAGAAGCAATATTGGATATAGACTTTGCCATTATAAACGAATATGGTAGAACTACAGAACTGTGGGAAAATACTCTTGTCCATGTAGATCACCATGGGTTTACGATTATTCCAATTGATCAAAGCGGGAATGAATTCATGATTTTGAATGTGAATGACGGCGGGGCTGCCTATTCACCGGACGGCGGAGCGACATGGTACGAGACAGATCTAATCGTCAAGAGTAATACGAACGGATACAGTACAACACAATTTTACGATGCAGTGAAGCATCCAAGATTCGCAAGATATCTGGGGGGAACACAGGATAACGGCGTTTTTATTTCTGACTTGGATCCGACTGGTTCTCGTGGGTGGTCGAATGAACCAACACTTTCCGGTGATGGATTTGATGTGATCTGGAAAGGGAATGATTCCCTGATGGCATCAACCCAGTATAACAGGATCGCACGCTCGTTTAACAACGGTATGGACTGGACTTCTGATCGCACGATTGATAATTTTACGGGGCAATTTGTCACCTCTATTGGATGGACCCCCGCATCAAAAGATATAGTCTTTTCTATCTCTCCAAAAGACGGCCTGCTTCGTTCCCTTGAATTCGGAAGGAACTGGCATGCAATCAAGCCGTCTGATGCGGCAATATGGGGAGTAGAAAACGGCGACGGGAAGGTGCGCGTTTCACTTGCTGATCCTAATGTTGTCTGGGCAGGATACACACTCACGGAAGAATTCGCTCAAGGTACACTTCATGTATCCGAAAATGCCCGGAGTCGCATCTCTGGAATCGGGGTGGAGGATGCAATAAAGATCCGGCCGATATCGGGTCCTGGCTTTACACCGACTGTGCAGTTTTCTGGACTGGCAACCCATCCCTCTGCGCGTGCTACGGCGTATGTCACATTTGCCGTACCATGCGAGCCAAAAGTGGTTCGGACCGTGGATATGGGAGAGACCTGGGAAGATCTTTCAGGCTTTCGAGGAGCCGTCAACTGTGAGAGTACCAATGGATTCCCTGATGCCAGAGTGTGGGATATCGAAGTCCTCCCCAAAACCCCGTGGGTCATCTGGGCCGCAACGGACATGGGGATCTTTGAATCCCGTGACCATGGCGAGACCTGGGCCTATCTGGACAGCGGATTACCTGCGGTCAGCGTATGGCGGATCCGCATTGTTGAGGATGAAATTGTTCTTGCCACACATGGACGCGGAATATGGACTTTGAATCTCGACCAGATGCAGGCGGATGCAGAACACGGTGACCGCGAGATCCCGGATGCCTTTGAACTTCTGAGTAATTATCCAAATCCGTTTAATCCGAGTACGACCGTCAGTTTCAGGGTCGCAGCCGAAAGTCATATCCGAGTGACGGTATTTGACATGCTTGGACGCAAAATAGCGACCCTGACCGACCAGCCCTATACCGGCGGAACCCATCAGGTTCAGTGGGATGCCTCGGCAATGGCGAGTGGACAGTATATCTACCGGATGGAGGCGAACGGGGAACTGATCGGAGCCAAAGCAATGGTACTGCTCAAGTAATCATCTTTGTGGCTGCCTGCGGGCTGCTATGTCTGGCAGTAAAAGACCAGACGCAGCCCGCGGCCATGGTCTTCCACATGAACCTCATCGGCCATGGTCTGCATAAAATACTGCCCCCTTCCATGATCGGCCATCCGGTTCGCCTCGGTCAGTGGATTCCGCTGTGTCCAGTAAATCCCGTCGCCCTCATCGGTCACCGTCAATTCAACTTGATTCTCCTCCTTCACTAGGCGAAGAATTGCCTTTTTCGTTTGATTCCACTGATTTCCATGCTCCATTGCGTTGGTCAGCGCCTCACTCGCCAGCAAGATGACCCGGTAAGCTAAATCATCGTCTAAGTCCAGTGTCGGAATAAAATCCTGCAATGTCTCTACGGCATCATCCAGATCCTTGAAGGTGGACGATAAATGAAGTTCAAGTTTTTTCTGATGCATAATCCCCCCTGCCCTATAGCGTTTCAATGACGGAGTCAAATACTCCAGCTAACTTCTCGGTTAGACGGGCACGACTGAACATAGATACAAATGACTCGTCCGGATTGGGAAAGTTTTGTTTCTCCCAATCGCTGGCTACTTGGGTGAGCACTCGTAGAATCTCAACATTACTCTCCGGCCCGGCGATGTATGCCGCCCCGTAACGGAGCAACGTCTGACGCGCCGTTCCCGATGGAATCAGAGCCAGAATCGGTTTTCCCGTCCCCATGTACTCAAATAATTTCCCCGTTGAGATGCCGGATGCACCGGGCCTGGTGCCAATCGTCATCCATAATACATCCGCTTCCCGTTGCAATTCAACAACGCTTGAATGCTGCAAATACCCCACATATTGAACGACATCAAGTAATTTCAGGGTCCGCACCAATTCCATAAATCCACTTGGAACGAGGCCGGCAAAAATGGCGGAAATTTTGGCTCGCATTCTGGGGGTTCTGGTTAAAAATTCGCTAAGTCCCCTTAAAAAATACTCGGGGGTCTGCGCATCATAAAAAACACCGGTATAGACAACCTTCAACTTCGTTTCGGAATCAACGGATGCCTGCACTGCAGACTGCTGCCGGTCAAATCCATGCGGAATCACTTCCATCCTCCTTTGAAGATCCGGATGTCTCTCATTTAACGCATCCAGGATTGGGCGATTGATGGCAGTGATTGCAGAGGATTGCGCTAAAACCTGCCTCTCCTTCTGAATATGTAGTCTCCGGTGGAGTGCGGTGGGATACAGATGCCTTGGATTTCCAACCCAGTCATCACGGAAATCAACGATCAGAGGAAGCCGCAGCCGCCTGGATAAGGTCCTCCCGACCAGATGCCCCGTATACGGTGGCGCACTGGAAAAGACAGCATCAAAACGCTGCATCGCCGCCTGACGTAATCCTGCATGTACGGCAAATGGCATCCAACCCAGTTTATTGTCAGGGATAAAAAGCCAGTTACTGATGTAAGCCAGCGTTTGCCGATTTGTTTCTCTCGGTAAACGTACCGTTGCACCCCGACGAAACAGTCGGGTTGGATCAAGACTCCGGGTGCGAATGACCTTAATGCCTGCCTCTTCAATCGGAGTCCACAGCGATTCATCATGCGCAAAGTACCCTCTGGGTTTCGCCGTTATGACCGTCGGCTGCCATCCATACTTCGGTAAATGGCGGATAAATCCCGCAATCCGCTGCACCCCGCTCAGACCAAGTGGAGGGAAGTAATATGCCACAACCAATATACGCCGCATCCAATATACTCAGACAATGATCAGATCTCGCTCAATATGTGATAATCGCTCACACGCAGATGCACCAATCAGCACTGTATCCTCAATCCGAACTCCAAATCTGCCTGGCAGATAAACCCCCGGTTCAATGGTAATGGTCTGCCCTTTTTCTAAGATCGCCGATGAATTCGCCGAAATGCGCGGCCATTCATGAACCTCTAAACCAATACCATGCCCCGTACTGTGACTGAAAAAATCACCCAATCCGGCAGTAACCAAATTGGAACGGGCCGCGTGATCAACGGCAGATGCATCCATCCCTGTGTGTGTCACACTCACTGCCCGCTCCTGTGCTTCCTGAACGGCTTCATAAACTGCCCGAAACTCTGTACTGGGGGGCTCTCCGCAATGGAGCGTCCGTGTCATGTCTGAGGTATATCCGTCAAAACTACATCCAAAATCTAAAAGCACAGGTTCATCCGTACCTAATGCCCGGTTGCCTGGACGGGCATGCGGGAGTGCACTGTTTGCGCCGAAAGCGACAATGGTTTCAAATGCCATTCCGGATGCTCCGCGGAGCCGGTGCTCATAATCAATCAGGGCGGCCAGCTCAATTTCCCGGATGCCCAGGGTTATGTGTGGAATAATATCATGAAATACAGCATCCGAAATCGACTGTGCCTGCCGCATCTTTGCAATTGCTTCTTCTGATTTTACTGCAACACTACGATTCAGTAAATTCTTCCTCGGAATCAGCGATATGCCGGGGAATGCAGCTTCCCAGCGGTAGAGGTCTGCAACGGTCATGCACTGCGGCTGGATCAGCAGCCGGTCCGTTGCCAAAACCAGCCCCTCATTTCTGACAAGGTCAACCAGATTATCGGAGCCAATATGAATCTGTGCGCCATGGACTTCCAGGGTTGCCTGCGTTTCGTACCGGCGATCCGTGAACAGATGCAGCCGTTCTTCTTTTACAAGCAGAAATCCATTGGATCCGGTAAACCCGCACGCCCACCGGACATGGGGCAGATGCATAATCAGAATCCCTGTGGCCTGTTCTGATTTCAAGATTTCCTGAATCCAGCTGCCTTGAACTCCAACACGGGATGCAGAACTACACATGATCAACTGGCTTTAAGCAGGTTGGATGATTAAAGCCTGCATGGCCCACTTCTTTCGTGACCGGATAGACATCCAGATCCAGATGATCCCCGTTTCTGATGACCTTGCGGGCGGTAGATGCTTCTCTCAGATAGGCATCTATTTTTTCTGGAACCACTACCACCGGCATACGGTCATGGATAAAAGAAATGTCTTCCTGTGCATCCTGTGTCAGAATAACACATTCATTCTCGGTATACAGGCCTGCGAGCAAGAGCGGCAGCCCGTTTTTGTTTCGTATACAGTAGGGCTGTTTTCCACGAGGCGTGATCCGCCATTCATAGTAGGCGGTAACCGGAATCAGACTGCGGCGGGTTTGAAAGGCATCCCGAAACATCGGTTTTTGGGTTACAGTTTCCGCCCGTGCATTGATGACCGGACGCTTCATCTTCGCCCAGGCAGGTCGCATCCCCCATGTAAGTAAGATCCATGATTTGTCCTGATGCTCATTGAGTTGAAATGCATGAATTTTACTTCCAGGTGCGATATTATAGGAAGGTGTCGCCCATTCAATAGATTCGGTTTCTCTGCGAATGTCAAACGACTTCCTGACCTTTTCTACATCAAAGCATTGTGCTATACGTCCACACATCACAAATCCGGTCATTTAAAATTGAGATCGCCTGCGAGCGGATCTTCCGCCGGTTGCCGCTTCATTGAATGGTCCGAAAAATATTCAGTTCATCATTGTTATTGACCACAATAATACGGTGATCAATCTGAAGAATACGACGCATGTCTGAACGTATCCAGAATTCATCATGTTCATGATCCACAAAGCCCAGTTCTCCATCTCCAAACAGTAATATTCCCCGCCCGCTGCTCAGGCGGCCCTCTTCTGCACGATTTGCATAGTCATTGCCCACAAGGAGGAGGTCAAGATGCCCGTCGTCATTGATGTCCAGCGTAAGTGCGTCCTGAATGACTGAAAACTGTGCAGTCAGAGGAAGTGGCTTCGGTTCAAAGACATCTTCGTCTGTGAATTCAAAGATCATGGAAGAACCCTGTTCGGCTTTAAGCACAATATCGGGCGGGTCATATTCTGCCATCACTTCCTCTGTCGTTGCAGCAGCATAGTCAGCGTACTTCGGGAAATGGATTCGTAGATCCGGTAACTGCCGCACTATCTGATCCCGCGAGGGAACCGGGACATCCAACCCTTTAACAAAGCCACTGTATAGAATATCCCAGGTGCCAGAATCATCAAAATCTCCTGCATATAGTGTTGATGGAGTCTGAGCAGAGATCTGGATTTGTGTATTGAGGCCTTGATTCCCGGCAATCAGATCAAGGTCGCCATCTGCATCCAAATCGGCCGGGATCACCTGATTCCAAAACCCTTCGGAGCCAGTAAACCCCAGTTCGTCACTGCAATTCTCCATAACGCCTGAATCACTTCGACAATACATCTGGATCGGCATCCAATGCCCTGCAATAAACAGTTCCATTTGGGCATCTCCGGTTATATCTGCCCAAACCGCAGTGCGGATCATGCCGGGATATGCTAAACCAGGCCCCCACTCTACGGTCCGATCCACAAAACCATTCGGCGTATTCTCTAACAGATAACTGCGAGGAGACATCCCAAATTGGCCGGGGAGATAGAGCCCACCAATAAAGAGATCCATATCTCCATCTGCATCCAGATCATAGGGAGCAATGCTGCCGGTCACCGTTTGCATTGGCGGCAGCATGTCCGGGGCATGCACTAGGCCGCCAAAGCCTGTATTGAGATAGAGACGATCCTGCCAGTCATCACTGATCGGCCCTGTCCCGCTTGCTACATAAAGATCCAGCAGTCCATCTCCCGAAAAATCCAGTAATACCGCATCGGTATCCTCATAATCTGCATGCTCCTCCAGTGCGGGGAGCATCACCGCTGTATAGGTACGATCAAGCTGTTGAAGAAATAATGCCCCCGGCTGTCCCCTTGCCCCGCCGATAAAGATATCCGTGAGACCATCCCCGTTCAGATCTCCGCTGGCAACGGCCGGACCTTCCCGCGCCAGATCACGGGGCAGCAGCGGCTGCTGATCCCATTCCGAATAGGCATCCTCCCGATGCTGATAGCGGATCTGCGAAGATAAATCAATTTTAAGAAATCCTTCCGCAGAAGGGGGCTCTGCCCCCTCAACCAGGGTCGCCTCACTGTACTTCACCTGAATCGTCTGCCCCGTAGGAATCCCCTCCAGCCGTTGAAATTCGCCGTCCGGCCAATAAATCTCCACATCAACCTCCTCCCAGTCTCCGGTTCCAAAAAAGAGAGCCGGTTCCAGAGATGAGAGATAGCCGCGGACAAAAAAAGCCTCCTGCATGATGGATTGCCCCGCGCCATGAAGAATGGCTTTTGCTCCAATTCCATACGGATTGCCTGAGGGCCCCTCCAGTATGATTCGAAGTGCACTTCCCCTACCCTGCTCCACAGCCTGATTCCGATAGAGCAGCGCCTCCTGATTGAGGTTGCTAATGACCAGATCCAGATCCAGATCTCCATCCAAATCCGCCAGTGTCATTCCATTGGAATGCGTGGGGAGTTCAAGGCCCCAGGCCTCGGTCATATTCTGGAATCGTATCCCGTCCCGCCCTTGAAATACATAATTTGGAATTCGGGTAGAGGGCATGGCCTGCACCATTTCCAGACCGGATACCGCCTCTCCAAGCATTTCCGCCTCCCGGGAGGCATTGGGGAGTGTCGTAGACAGAAAATCTAAATCGGTATAGTCCCTCAGATATCCGTTCGTCACGATTAAATCCTTCATGCGGTCCCGGTTCAGATCAGAAACGAGCGCCGCCCAACTCCAGTCCGTGTTCGATACTCCCGCCAGTTGTCCAATCTCTATAAAGTCGGGGCCCCTTCGCAGGTGGAGCATGTTCCGCATGTACTGCTCATGAAAACCATCCTCCCGCAAGCCTTGATAGAATCGGTAATCCTCCGGACCTTTAAGCACTTTCTGCCGGTAATTATCTTCAGCAAGCATATCCAGCACATAAATGTCCGGTTGCAGATCATTATTGATATCTGCAATATCTGCCCCCATGGAAGCATACGGGGTATGTGTCA
Source organism: Rhodothermales bacterium (assembly GCA_022821875.1). Classification (GTDB taxonomy): domain Bacteria; phylum Bacteroidota; class Rhodothermia; order Rhodothermales; family Bin80; genus Bin80. Next base: position 64,406 of record JAJECV010000142.1, on the reverse strand, counting down.
GATAGGATCGGATAGATTCACTGAAGGTACCATCCTGCCGGTTGATATAGAGATAGTCATCCTCAATGTAGTCATTGGATATGTAGAGATCCGGCCATAAATCCCCGTTGAGATCACTCACCACCACGCTCAGACCGTAACTCAGGGGATTCCCGATGATTCCCGCTTCCTCACTCACATCCACGAACCTTCCACTGTCATTGCGGAAAAGCTTGTCGCCTGCCAATGAGTCACGCCGTGCACGCATGAGGTCCACAACAAAATGAGAATATCGGCGAATGGAATGATTCAACAGATACATATCCAGATCGCCATCCTGATCATAGTCAAAGAATGCAGCATGATTGGAATAGGCAACATCATCGAGGCCATAGGCGGCGGCTTCATCCTTAAAGGTCAGGTCGCCCTGATTGATATAGAGGGAATTCCGGCGGCGGTCTGTGGTTACATTCCCGCTCCGGCACACGTAAAGATCAAGGAAGCCGTCTCCATTCACATCCACCATGGTCACCCCTGTCGTCCAGGTGGGCGCATGGATGATTCCGGCCTGTTCGGTAATGTCTTCAAATGACCAGTTGCCGCGATTCAGATAGAGACGGTCCGGAGCCATGTTGGCAGTGAAATAGAGGTCCACCCGCCCATCATTATTCAGGTCGCCTGCTGCAACCCCGGCCCCGTTATAAAAGTATTCATACTCCAGCACATTAAATGCATCCTGTTCAACAATTCGGTTCTCAAAGGATATACCCGTTTGCTCCATCCGCGTGAAGAGCGGACGCTCCCGCATGCAGCCTGCGAGGACGATCAAACCTAAACCAGTTCCGATGCAGAGCCAACGACCGATCAGCATGTACGTATCATTTTCCGGGATCCCCAGATATATTCAACGATGATGAGGCGTTTTTTTTCCATCTTCTGGCTTCCATGTCTGGTCCTATCCCCGATTTGGGCACAGGAAGCCGAAATTGCTCGAATTTTTACTGAAGAAGAGGTCGCTTCCTACCCGGAAGCGACACAGTCCTATCTTGAGTGGCTGAAGCAGGCAGCCGATCCCAATGTCGGCGATCCGGAAAAAATGGCGTGGCATCTGCGCTGGATTCTACTGATTACGCCGGAGGAATCCGCGGCCCATCAATCGGCCCGTTTACTCCTCACCGATCAGGGCACCCGTGAGGATGCAGAAATCATTGTCAGCTGGTGGCATCGCCAGGATCCGTTACCTGCTACCTACGATAATGAACGATTGGAAGAGCATTTATATCGAATTTACCATGCACAGCAGAACTACTCCTACCGAAGAGATTCATTGGGCGTAGATGATCGCGGCCGGATATTTGTACGCTTCGGGCAGCCCTGGCGCCAGCAGGTGATTACGCTGAAAGATCCCAACCTTCAGGTTTTGCCACTTCAGTATCGCCTTCCGCGAAATGAGATGTGGGTCTACCGTAATATTCACGATGATGCCCACTATCTGTTTGTGCAGATGTCCCGCAGAAGACCCTATCGTATTGATACCTCCGAATCGTTAATTCCGCCAAATCTTCGCGGAACCCGGCGGAGGGTTGGACTTCTTCTTCTCTGGATTGAGGATGTGTTTGCTCAGTTAGCGCTGGAGCATCCGCACTATGGTACCGTCTATGACGCGGTCACCAGTTATAACACACTCGCAACATCCTCCCCCCTGCGTCCCTACGAATTCTCACAGAAAGCGATCCAGGATGCCGGAACAAGAGACGATCAGCATCAGCTGAGCCGTGCAAAAACCGTCCCGCGCAGCACAACCAAGGCGTATGGCAACGCCATCGAACTTCGTCCCCCGTTACGATTCAGCCGCTTTTTAGAACGGGACGGCACGACGCGGTTAGAGATGTACTGGAGCATTGATGCGGCGGCCGTTCGCCCGAGCCGTCGCATGATCCGCCACATGCGGCAATTGGAGCAGCATGAATCTCCGGATTATATCTTAAGTGTCGGCTTCACCACGCGAGGGCCCGCATTTGAACCGCAGAATATCCAGGTCCGACGCTATCATCTGCCACAGGGTGCCAAGTCAGAGCAACGAATTTATTCCTGGATCACGAAGGAGTACTCCGCATCTCCAATCACTATGCAGTGGTCACTGCACTGGACGATTCCTGATTCGATCCCTCCGCAGCCCGGAGCTGCCTGGGCGATTGGAGTTGCGGATCTGGATACACTGAAGACGCTAAACGGAGACGGCACCTCGCTGGAGGTCAGCGACCTGAAGCCGCTCCGATTAAAATCTGCAGATACTTTCGATAGCGCAGTCCCCTATGTCGAGCGTGAGATCGGCCCCGATACCCCGCTTGCCCTGTACTTTGAAATCTACTTCCTGCGTTTCAACGAGATGGATCAGACCCGCTATACGGTTCAATATACGCTCAGCAGTGAGGGTGCAGATCCGATTACGGCCTCTTTCGACTATACGGGCGATGCGGCGACGGTTCGTGAATTTATGGTGGTTGATATTGGACAATGGAACAGGCCAGGACCGCTCACACTCACCTTGACCGTCACGGATCAGGTTTCCGGCAGAACAAGATCCAGATCGCTGGATTTCGACTATGCAGAGTAACGTCAGATCGCCGGGTTCGGGGTTCACTTAGATGCGTAAGTTCGCGCATCCTGTACCCGGCATAAAATAAAACGGGGGCATCCGCGTTTGCGAATGCCCCCGTTTTGTGAGTAAGCAGAGATCAATTATTTATCCCACCACATGCGCGTGGTTAACTCATCTGCTCCCTGCGCATTCACAGCTGCAGAGTAATTTTGCGGATTCGCGACTGCTTCATTCGCCCGGTAGCGTAAACGGCGAGGAATCGTACCCCCGGTTACATTCCCAGGATAATTGGTCGGTGTAAGTTCGGGATAGCCGGTTCGCCGCCAGTTTGCGTACGCTTCGTACTCATTCAAGACCACGGCCGCCCAGAACTGCTCGTTAATCATCTTCATGCCTTGTGCAGGATCATAAGGATTCGCCTCCAGATAAGCGTCAATATCTGTACCCGCAATCATCGCTGCATCGCCGTACATTGCAAGATATTCCATGGCGGCGCGAACCCCGTTCGCATAATGCATTGCAGCATCTCCACTGTACCAGCCGCGCACTGCCGCCTCGGCTTTCAGAAGTTCCACTTCGGCGTAGGTCATAAAGAACATCGGATCGTCCTCTCCCTTGATCACATCATTGGGAACCAGATACACATCCATCCCGCAGGGTGTCACACCGGAATCACAATCCACCCAGGTGGAGTGATTTTCAATGCCATGATCCGCATCGGATCCACCGGCAGTTTTCCCATTCGGGAGCCCAATCGGCGCAGAACCCGCCACCGGGCTTTGAGCATAGACATACAGTCTGGGATCATCATGGGCAACCATCCAGTTGGCAAATGTTTCGCTGATCCGCGGGTTACCATCGGAGGTGAACACCTGCCCGTTGCCATTTCTCCAGCCGGACGGGTCGTTATGAGGAACATAGGCAATGTCATCATTACTCTCAAAGGTTCCACCGGCAATGGCTTTCTGGACCCAGCTTTGTGCCGCACCGGGATCTATCTTGACTAGACGCATACCCAGCCGCAACATCAGGGAGTTCGCAAACTTTTTCCACTTCTCTACATCGCCCTGATACATCAGATCCCCGCTGCCAAACGATGGACTGCTACCACTCAGTGCTGTTGCTGCCGCTTCAAGCTTTTGCAACATGTCTGGATAGATCGTGGACTGCGCATCATACTTGGGCTGGGTAATTCCTTCCGTGAATCCCTTCCCTGCTTCCGAATATGGAATGTCTCCATGGAGATCGGTCAGCCGATGATACATGACCACGCGGAGGATCTGCGTGATATGATGCATGTTAACCATTTCCGGGTCTTCGGCGGTCTGTACGAGAAGGTCCTCCACATTCCGTGCAAGGTTGGAATAATACCGGTCCCACATTGCGGAGGAATAGGATGGATTGTAAAAGTACTTGTCCCCTGACCAATAGCCCGGTAAGGCCGCAAAATGCTGAATCATCGTGGAACTGTAGATCAGGTTGGTCCGCCAATTCTCGTACCGCTCACCACTAATCCGAACCTGGATATTGGTCAGCTTAAAATTAGGATCAATCTGATCGGCCTGCGTCGGATTGACATTCATCTCTTCAAAACCTGAATCACAGGAGGCAAGCAGGAGAGACAAACACAAGGCCGTCGCTATAGAGAGTTTATTCAATTTAGTCATTGTATTCGAGTTTTTCAAGTGATTAGATGCTACAGACGGACATTGAGGTTAATGCCAATGCTTCGTGTCTGCGGCACCCCTGAATGCTCTAGTCCAATACCGCGATTTGTACTGTTGTACAGGGATTCCGGATCAAGATTGTCTACGTTGCTGTGGATCAGCCAGAGATTTCTGGCCACCAGAGAAACGGAAGCATATTTGATTGGAGTGCGAGCAAATAAACGGGCTGGCAGATTATAACTGACCATCATCTCCCGAAGCTTTACAAAACTTGCATCATAGATGAATTCTTCCCCAATCGTTCCTCCGCCAATCCTCTGGAAGTAATCCTGCGGGTCAACCTGGACGGTATTTGCCGATCCATCTGCGGTGACACCATCCCCGACAATATAGCCGACATCACGGCCCTGAAGGGTGTTCTTGTGGAGTCCATTGCTGTAACCTGCACTGTTGGTCACCGAGAACAGGTCACCACCAAAGCGCATATCAAAAAGCAGGTTCAGGGTAAGATTCCGCCAACGTAATGAACTCCGAATACCACCACTCAGGTCGGGAGAGCCATTTCCCAGGACACACAGATCCGTGGTCCGCATCGGGAGTCCGTCTGCATCATGTACGATGGGGCCGGTTGCATCACAATCCGAGGCATCTTCCCCGGTGGGTACATTCTGGCGAAGATATTTTCGCCCCTTGATCGAACCGTAGGGTTCGCCTACATCTGCGGTCACATAATTTCCTCTGTGCCGACTTTCTGCAAGCACCAGAGAAGTCTGACCTTCCACCAGTTCAACCACCTCATTCTGGTTGCGCGACAGGTTCAAATCCAAATTCCACCGCCAGTCTCCCATGCGAACCGGGGTTGTGGTGATCAGCAGTTCAACTCCCTGATTGGAAATTTCGCCCGCATTAATCACCTGGCTCCCAAATCCTGATGCATTCGAGATGGTGGTAGACAGAATCTGGTCGGTAGCCGTTTCGGTGTAGTACGTAAAGTCAATTCCAAAACGATTCTCAATAAAGCGTATATCAAAGCCGCCTTCAATCCCGACCGTCTGGGAAGGCTTAAGATCTGCCAGAGGGATGCTTCCCTGTGCAATGTTTCCGCGTGGCTGTCCAAGGTGACTTCCACTGAGTCCGTAGGTGAGCGCAAGTTGATAGGGGTTCGTATCTCCGCCGACTTGCGCCCACGAGGCGCGAAGTTTTGCAAAACTGACCCAGCCAGGAAGTTCCAGGGCATCCGTCAAAACCAGGCTGCCGCTGATGGATGGATAGAAATAACTGTTGTTTTCTATCGGAAGCGTGGACGACCAGTCATTCCGTGCGGTCAGCGTGAGATAGAAGAAATCGTTATAAGCCAACTCAGCGGATCCGTACAGCGAGTTAATCTGCTTCTCGCTGAAGCCGTAGCCATGGGATCGGGTGTTCTGGTTGGTCACCACTTCCAGCCCCGGTACACTGTACCCCCCTCCACCTGAGAGTGTCAGGTTTTCACTTTGACGGTAGAGGATATTTCCTCCCGCGGTCGCCTGGAGTCCAATGGAACTGGTCAAGCTGCGATCAATCGTTAAGAGAAAATCGGTATTGATCTCGGTGACTTCAATATTTCGCTCGGATTGAGAGCCGTTTCGCTGATATGCCGTCCCCCAGGGGGTGAGCCCTGTACGGCGGATATCATAGGTATCGCCGCCAAAGCGGCCTCTGAGATTGATCCCGTCTGCAAACTTATAGGACAGTGACACAAATCCGAGTACACGAAAATCTTTGTCCTGATTCTTGTACTGATGGGCGGCCCAGTAGGGGTTCTGCTGGAACGTATTCCCAAACAGTCCCCGATGCAATTCTGTGCCGTCTACATCTGTTCCCAGTTCGGTACAGTTTGCGTCTTCCGGCGGGCACCGCAGGGATTCCACATCTACATTCCGGGCCAGCTGATAGACCGAATAGTTTGCATTCCCCGGTGAGTCACTCAGTCTCGGCCGATTTACCACAAATTCCCGTATCAGATTGACTTTTGCATCTGCGCTCAGGCGTTCACCAAACTGTGAAGTTCCCCGCACAGAAAGTGTCGTACGCTCCAGTCCCGAATTGGGGCTGATCCCTTCATTTTGTAAATGCGAGAACCCGATCCGCAGTGAACTGGCTTCATTTGCGGTCGTCAGGGCCAAACTGTTGGTACTGGTCAGGCCGGTATTGTAAAAGGACGTAACCGGATCGGAAGCCAGACTGTACGGCTGCTCACTGCCATCCCAGCTGATCGTCGGTGCACCATCTAGTTTGGGCCCCCAGGAATCGTCCGCAGTTGAGAGGGCCTCTTCCGCCGAAGTAGGCTTGGCTCCGCGGCTTCCCTGACCATATTCGGTCTGCCAGTCCGTGTTGACCAGAACGTTTTCAAACGTGGTATTACTGGAAAACTCAATCCCTAGGCCCATGCCGGGGGATGCTTTTTTGGTCGTAATGAGAATCACGCCGTTTTTGGCACGGGTCCCGTAGAGTGCCGCCGCCGACGGGCCCTTCAAGACCGTCATCTTTTCGATGTCATCGGGGTTAATGGAACCGATGCCGTCCCCGCCGTCACTGCCGCCCCACATACCGGCACTCCCCTGGGTGGTGTTGTCAATGGGGACACCGTCCACCACATAAAGCGGCTGACTGTCTTCGCCAAGCGAAGAGGCCCCGCGTATGATTACACGGCTGGAGCCTGCCGGCCCTGTGGCAGGTTTCGTCACAATGACACCGGCAACTTTACCCGACAATGCGTTCGCAACATTGTTTTCACGCACCTCACGCAGATCCTCACCGCCAACCTCTGTAACCGAGTATCCAACTGCACGCTCCCTTCGCTCAATGCCGCCCGCCGTCACAACAACCTCCTCTAAAAGGCCGGTATCTTCTTCCAGAGCAATGGTAATTTCATCCCGGCCCTCTATGGCAATGGTCTGGCTTACAAAGCCGATGAAAGTGACCGAGAGAGATGCGTCCGGACTGGATACTTCCAGCGAAAATGACCCATCCACATCGGCAGCGGTGCCATTCAAGGTGCCCGTCTCTACGACCGAGGCACCGGGCAATGGCGAGTTGTCTACCGCAGAGACCACTGTACCCTGGACAGAATGATCCTGAGCATGTACGACCTGATCTGCCGACACAATAGATGCCAGCGAGATACAGAAACTACACACATAGATTCTGAGTATGTTTTTAAGCATGATTGTTCTATTTGATGATTTTGTTGCTACAAGAAAGATGCTCCCCAATCTAGAGATGGCATCGCTTCGGGGTACGAACCGCTCAAACCTCATCTACTGTTACGATCCAAAGCGCAGTCAATATAAGCGTTCGGACTCACTTAACTCCTATATTGCGCTTAAAGTTCCACGAACTGTATTTGAAATTCTGCTTCGTCCGGTTACCGAAGAAGGTCATGTCTATTCAGAGTATCTGACTTTGTTCCATGAAGGATAGCCGCCTATACGGTGGAATGGATGCGATGTTCCAGGAAGGCAGGCTGAGCGACGTTATTTCTCAGATCCAACCCGTGAAAACCTGGAGATCATACAATGGCCCGATACCAAATCGCAACCGGTATTTTTCTTGATCAATGGTGACACCGTTGATTTTTAATTTCGGTGGAATCCACTTTGGAGATATCTTTCAAATCAGCCGATCCCGACAGAGATACTGAATACTCATGGATGAGGCGATATCTGGGGGGCGGACTGCAGCGCTTTCCCCGCGGTGAAATAATCTTCGTGTAAATCAATATGATGAACAAGAACTCCCGCTCTTGTCATCCGGACCACCATGCGGGATGCCCGGCCGGGATGGATGTTGGCACACCGTGCAAAACGGGAGACCGTTACCCTGCCCTTTTCTTCAAGGAGCTTGAAGAGCAGACGCTCTTTCTCGCCAAGCTGGATCAATACATTCTCGGTATCCGGCCGCCGCATCAATTTTTGCGCTTCACGGCTCGCCGCAATGCACATATCCTGATATCGAACAAAGACGGATCTCTGACGGGTTGAAGGATCCTGAACATAGTGGGGACGGACCTCGCTGACCGGAATCCGGATCACGACCACCGTACGGGTTCGACTGATCTTGATATACTCTGAGCTCAGATTGATCTCGGGCGTACAGTGCTCCGCAAGTGCATGGCGGAGTGCATACATTTCCTCTTCAGGATCCTTCACCCCGCTCAGATGCCCGTTATCGGTCACCCCGATTAACAGATCCCCCCCGCTGGTGTTTGCGAGTGCCGTCACTTCGCGGGCAATCCGCTCACTATCGGGCAGGCGATGCTTAAATTCAAGCAGAAGCCCCTCGCCCTCTGCCACAATTCGCTCCAGATGTGTCTTGGTCATGGCTGCGAGTCACTGTTTTGAATCAATGATTCAACGGAGAACAAACAATTCCCAATCCCCCGCTGCGCACCACTCCAAATGATACGTATCACAACAAATAGGGTGTCAACTGGAAGCAGGCACAGGTGTATTTGTACGCATCCGGGTTCCTAAACCTGCAGCCACTCTTCTTGTTTTGCGGATCGTGTCATTAACTGTTGAACCATATCACGGGGCCGCTTCCCCTCAAAAAGAATCCCGTATACCGCCGCTGTGATCGGCATCTCAATGCCGAGGTGCCGTGCCATCCGGTGTACCGCTTCGGTAGTCTTGACCCCTTCGGCGACCATGCTCATGGAGTTTGTCACCTCAGCGAGATTTGCTCCACGCCCGATTTTTTCTCCAAGATCACGATTCCGACTGTGTCGACTGGTACACGTAACGACCAGATCGCCCAGACCGGTCAAACCGGTAAAGGTCTGGGGGTTGGCCCCCAGTGCGTTTCCCAGACGCTGGATCTCCGCAATTCCCCGGGTGATGAGCGCCGCTCTGGCATTATCTCCATAGCCCACCCCGTCACTGATTCCCGATGCAATTGCCATGATATTTTTTACACTTCCCCCAATCTCAACTCCCCTCACATCACTGTTCACGTAAATCCTGAGTCGGTCCGTCATAAAAATTTCCTGCACTGTTTCGGCCTGCCGCATATCGGTGGATGCAGCAACCAGGGCAGTTGGTTTCCGGGTGCCAACTTCTTCGGCATGGCTCGGCCCGTACAGCGCTACCAGATTCCCCCGGGGAACAGGCGGGCTGACAACATCGGAGAGCACCGCGGTGGTCGTCTGTCCCGTCCCGGACTCAATCCCCTTGGCAACCGAAATCAGCAAAGTCTCTGGATTACAGAAGGGGCGCAGATCGGTCGCAATCCTGCGCACGGCATGGGATGGCGTTGCAATTACCCAGCAATCTGCCCGCTGCGCCGCGAATGCAAGATCCGAGGTTGCAGTTATCGATGCCGGAACAGAGATTTCCGGCAGATATTCGGGGTTGCCCCCCTCACGCTGAATCGCACTCGCCAACTCCTGTCTCCGTGCCCAGAGTGTAACTGCGTGTCCCCCGCCAGACAGGCTCACCGACAGCGCGGTGCCCCAGCTGCCCGCACCAAAAACAGAGATTGCACGCGGCATGCAACTAGTTGCGGCTACAATTCACCCCGCCCGCGCATGCCATGGGCCAGCCGGAAATTCTGCACCTTACTCTCCGTGCCGGCAAGAAGTCGCTGGATATTGCTCCGGTGCGCATAAACAATGGCAAGTGCGAAGATACTGCCAAATAAGAGCAGACTCCGGTCCAGTGCCTCAATATCAAAAACAAACATTCGGATGGCCACGGTCGCCGGGAACGTCAATGCTGCAATCATACTTGCCAGAGACACATACCTTGATCCGAACAGCACCAGCATGAAAATTCCGATCACAATCCACATCGTCTTCGGGGTAATTGCAAATAGAACCCCCGCGGCGGTGTTGACCCCTTTGCCGCCTTGAAAACGGGCCCAGACCGGTAGCATATGGCCAACGATCGCCGCGATTCCAGCCAACAGGCGAATGACCGATTCCACCTGCCAGAATGCGAATCCTGACGGAAGTTCATCAATACGGATGGTCGCAATCACACCGGCGGCCAACAACCCCTTCCCGACATCAACAACGGTTGACAGGATGCCTGCTTTCCAGCCCAGCACCCGGAAGACATTCGTTGCCCCTGCATTCAGGCTTCCATGCCTGCGCACATCCACCCCGTAGAGCAATTGTCCCACCCATACACTGCCGGGAATGGATCCCGCAAAATAACTCAGTAACAAGATCAGAGTAAGCGATCCCATGAAAAATCAAATATTTACGGCGGTTACAGCACTGTAACCGTAAGTTAAGATATGAACTAATATACGGTTCCCACTGCGATGATCCTCTCATGATGCACCGCTGCAATCTGCCGGATCTCCTTTTCGGCCGATGGAGGCGCAATCACAATCAACCCAATTCCCAGGTTAAAGGTCTCCCGCATGTCGTCTTCGGGAACTGCCCCCCGCTTCTGAATAAGTCTGAAGACAGGCGGACGCTCCCAATTTTCATAATCCACCCGAATCTGGAGTCCATCGGGAAGCAGGCGACGTGTGTTGCCCTCAATGCCGCCGCCGGTCACATGAACAAAGGCATGTGCATCCTCTTTCAGATCACGGATCAAATGTAGATAACACCTGTGGATGCTCAATAATTCTTCCTGAATACTTTTTCCGTCCAGTTCCTGGGGCCGTTCGTCCAGCCGGTATCCTGACAGGGTTCCCAGGAGCACCTTGCGTGCAAGGGAATAGCCGTTGGTATGAAGCCCGGAGGAGGGGATCCCCCAGAGCTGGTCCCCCTTCTGAATCCTGCTCCCGTCGATGATTGCCTCCTTGTCCACCAGGCCTACGATGACCCCCGCCAGATCGTAGTCGGTGAGCGAGTACAAGTCGGGCATCTCCGCTGTCTCACCTCCAATCAAGGCGATACCGGCATGTTTGCATCCCCGGACCATCCCCTTAACCACGGCCTCCAAAATTTCAGCAGATAATTCCCCCGCCGCAAAATAATCAAGAAAATACATCGGCTCTGCCCCGCACACCGCAATATCGTTGATGCAATGATTCACCAAATCTTCCCCCACCGTATCATGCACCCCTGCTTTGACCGCCACCTTCACCTTTGTCCCCACCCCGTCAATGGAGGAAACCAGTATGGGCTGCCGGTACACGGAAATGTCGAGTTGAAAGAATCCGCCAAACGCCCCGACATCCCGGATTACTCCGGGAGTGTGCGTTGAGCGGATGAGTGGCTTCAAGCGCTTTAGCGCCTCATCCGCCGCCTGTATATCCACACCTGCATCCTTATAGACTGTCATCAAATTGTTTTCCCTGTATGGGCCCTTAAATATATGCGTGTTTTGTGTAGCAAGGTAAGTTTGACCGGCTTTGACCAGACATCAAACTTTCGTGATTCAATACGTGCCAGGAGGTGGAGCCCGCCTGCCCAGTAAATCCGGAACCGTCGTCTGCACCATCCACTGAGGTCATGGTTTAGTGCTCTGCATGAAGCATAGGCATCTCTCGCATAAACGATCTGTTTCCATAATACGGACCGAAGTCCATCGGAAAGCCGCCCGTGCATCAGATCTGCATGGGCCACACGCTTATTGTGTAGTCCATCCAGCGGGATAAAATGCCGTCCTGACTGAAGGTCCTCTTTGAGCAGGCAAAGGGAGCGTGTCAGAAAGACGGCCCGCCCAAACTGCCGGACTGGATCCTCAATCCAGTTTGCAGTATATCCCGCCAACTTGGCCAAAAGCAGTGCATGACTGCCTGCCAGGCGGTCCCCATAATCAAAAAGATCGGTCATGGCCCGGATCACAGGAAATCCGTCCTCACGAAACTGCGCATCCACCAGATGAACCGGTAACTTGAACTTCTCGCACACACGGTGGGCACGATTGCGTTGGATCTGCGACGGTGCACCGGCCCGCACGGCATAATGCCAGCGCCAAAGCACTTCTGCTGCCTCTCGCAATTCATTTCGCGGCCAGTCCGATGGAGCAAAAGGGGGCATTCCGTTAATTCCAGGATTCCAGACTCAAACGGAGTGCATCCGGTGTTGGTTCAAGGGATTGAACCCGAATCGGCATGGACTCCAGCCCCGTCAATGCAGGGACGGAACGGGGAGCATGCCCTAATGCAAGCTTCACGGTATCTGGAAATTTAGCAGGATGCGCCGTTGACAGAACGACCACCGGATCCGTCTGATCCCCTGCAGCGGCAAGTGCCACCGCGGTATGCGGGTCCGCCATATAGCCGGTTTCCTCGTAGACGCGCCGGATGGAGGTCAGCGTATTCTCATCCGAACATGAACTGCCTTGAATTCTGCAGCGCATCTTATCTTCGGGCAATAAAAATTTGAGGCGCTCAAAGTTACTCGGCCGGCCTACATCCATCGCATTCGACAAGGTTCGGATAGATTCCCCAAACGCATCCCTGTGCCCGGCCAGGAATTTTGGATATCCATCATTTGCATTATGGGCAGCCACGAATTTACGTACCGGAAGCCCGCAAAGCGAAGCAAGTACCCCTGCCGTCAGATTTCCAAGGTTGCCACAGGGAACACATACATCTGCCGCATCCCACTGCCCCTGGGCAAACGCCCAGTAATAGTAGAGCATTTGAGGCAAAAGGCGCCCTACATTGATGGAGTTTGCGGCAGACAGGCGCAGCCTGCCGGGGCAAACAAGAAGTGCCTTGACCATTGCCTGACAGTCGTCAAAGGTGCCACTGACCGCAAAGGCGCGTACTCCCCTGCGTCGTACAATGAGTTGTTTCTCCTGGGTTGCACTGACCTGGCCTTTCGGGTACAGCACCGCGACCCGCAGATTCGGAAGATTCCCAAAGCCGTCTGCCACCGCACTTCCGGTATCCCCCGAGGTGGCGACCAGTATCGTAAGCGGATCCTCCTTGACGAAGTGATTCATGAGACGTGACATCGTACGTGCACCAAAATCCTTGAACGAAAGGGTCGGGCCGTGAAAGAGTTCCAGAACCCATGCACGGCCCACTTTGATCAGAGGGACAGGAAAATTAAGTGCCTGATCAAGTACCGATGCCAGTATCCTATCAGGAATTTCATGGGCCAGCCATGGCGTGAGTATCCGGGCTGCCATCGCCGGAAAATCTGTTGCGGATTTCCATGTCTGCGGCTCAATTGCCGGGAGTTTTTCCGGAACATAGAGTCCGCCATCAGGGGCCAGCCCCTGCAATAAGGCCGTCGAAAAGTCAACGGCCTGTACGTTCCCCCGCGTACTTAGGTATCTCATGTGTTCAGCTGCATGGTCGGACACCATGCATATCTGCCTGCGTAACGATCCCTTTTGCGCCCTCTCCCGCCGCGTTCACCATTGCACTGCAGATTGCGGATCCCGACTCGGCATCTTTCATAATCGCAAACATCGCAGGTCCGGATCCGGTTAATGCCACCGCGCATGCGCCGGCATCCAGTGCGGCTTTACGCACCTTCGTATAGCAGGGAACCAGGCTTGCCCGCGCCGGCTCTACGATACGGTCCCGCATCATGTAGGGGGCAAGGGTATCCCAGTCTCCCGTCATTAACGAATGCAGCATAAATGCCAGATCACTCGCATTATGCACGGCCTCCAGCCTTGGCACCACCCGGGGCAGGATCGTTCGTGCATCTGCTGTGAGGATCGTTCTTTTCGGCAGGACAACCACCAGATGCATGGGGCTTGTTAATTCGATACGCCGGTAGTCCAGCGGTTTGACGGGAGATGTCAGGATGAGTCCTCCCAGCAGGGACGGCAGGGCATTATCTCCATGAAGCGTTCCACCGCTGGCGAGGCGCTCCGCCTCCAGCACCTCATACGCCAGTTCATTTTTAGTAAATGGCCTGCCTAAAAGAAGGTTTGCCGCCCATGCGCCTGCGGAAGCACTGGCCGCCGATCCCCCGATGCCCGATCCAATCGGGATCCCTTTTTTGATATGCAGATGCAGTCCCCGCTTATCCGCAGCTTTGGTCATCACCAGATGCGCTGCACGGCCTGCCGTATTGTTTTTGGCTTCCAGAGGAATGGGGGCCTCGGAGGTGATCGTGATTCCCGGCTCCGCGGAAAACCGTGCATCAATGATATCTCCGATCCCCTTGATGCACAGCCCCAGCGTGTCAAAGCCCGGCCCCAGATTAGATAATGAGGCGGATCCAAAAACGCTAACCGTATGATTATGCGAATGATTCACGGATCAGAGCGGATCTTTTATTTTTAGATTGCTGCATCTGCACTTAAGCCGTCAAGCACTTAGATGTCGTATTTTGCTTTTAACTGCTTTAGGATATTCAGCGTATTCACGGGCACGGTTTCTTCTTCTGAAGCCAGCCGGCGCAAGTCATCCGGTGTATCTACATCGTACCACTTCGGCAGTTGAACGACGTTCGCCCCGGATTGATACATCCGCATCAAGGTCTTCTCAAAAACGTCCGGCCGGCTGTAGGTCATCCCGTTAAATAAGCCGTCAATCAGTGGATTCATCCCTAAAAGATAATACCCCCCGTCCTCTGCAGGACCAATGCACACCGCCGGCGGACTGGATAATGCCTGAAACGCATCATAAAGAAATGTATCCGGCAGGGTCGGATGATCCGTTCCGATGATGACCATTTGCCGGTATCCCGCTTCGGCGGTCTCCCGGAAAGCATGCTGCATACGCGGCCCGAGTCCGTTTCCGCGCTGTTGATGGAGCGTTGCCCCGCAAACAGGCACATCGGGAGGGATGCCATCCGACATATAGAGACGCACTGCTACATTCAGAGATGCATACTGCTCCAGACTATCCATCAGAAACATCTGATAGAGTTCGGTTGCCTCTTCCCCCGAAATCAGTTTGGTCAGCCTGGATTTTACCGGACCGGAACGGGGAGATCGGGCAAAGACAATCAGCGCCTTACCCTTCATGCTGTCTCCGTGCCTGCATGTGTCTTACCACCTTATCGATACAATCCACGGTCCTGCGGATGTCCTCTGCACCGGTTGGACGGCCAAGTGACAGCCGTAATGATGCACGGGCAGTAACTTCAGGGATCCCCAATTCAAGCAGGACATGGCTCGGGGTAATTGCCCCGCTGGTACAGGCAGAACCGGCAGAGGCATAAACACCTTCTAAATCCATGTTCAGAAGCAGCATCTCCCCGTCCATTGGATGTCCATTTGCCGGCTTGAATGCAACACTGAGGATGTGAGGCGCGGCATTGGTCGGTGTGCTGATGACCAGCTGATCTCCAATTGCAGCAAGCAGCTGTGCCTGCAGATCCTGCCGGAGTTGCCGGATGCGAGCTGCATGTGTATCCCTGTTTTTTTCAATCAGGCCCATGGCCGCTGCCATTCCAATCACGGCGGCAACATTTTCAGTCCCCCCTCTGCGCCCCCGCTCCTGTGAGCCGCCAAGAATCTGCGGGATGAGTTGCACACGGTCCCGGACATAGAGGAGCCCCGCCCCTTTGGGGCCATACATCTTGTGGGCCGAAAGGGACATCAGGTCCACTCCGAGTTGATCCACATTGAGCGGAAGCCATGCTGCCGCCTGTGCTGCATCGGTATGCAGAAGGAGGTCATGCTCATCACGGAGCGTGGAAATCTCTTCCAGCGGTGTCACCGCACCGGTTTCGTTATTCACATACATGACCGAGATCATGCGCGTATCCGGGCCGACGGCATCAGCAATCTGGCACCGCGTCAGGGATCCTGTTTCTAGATCAGGCACCAGACGGGTTACCTGAACTCCACAGGCCTCCAGTACTTTCACCGGTTCCAGGACCGCTTTATGTTCAATACTTGATGTGATCAGGTGTTCTTGTGCTCCCAACAGATTGCATGCGAGGTTATTCGCTTCGGTGGCCCCGCTGGTGAAGATAATTTCTTCCGGTTTTGCATGGAGATATGCGGCAATCCTCTCACGGCTCTCCTCAATGGCGCCTCGCACAGATCTGCCAAGAGAATGTACCGAGGATGCATTGCCAAAATTGTGCGTATAATACGGCTGCATCGCGGCCATGACCGCGGGATCCAGGGGGGTAGTCGCCGCATAATCCATATAGACGGGCGCAGGTTTGGAATCACTTCGCTTCATCGTTGGATCAGTTGCTCCATGAGCCTGTTACAAAATGCGTCCCCATCGGATCTCAACATCTTTGTTCCATCCGGGAAATGTCTGCACGGGTCCGTGCCGATTGATTGATTAAATTTCAGGTTCATCCAGCGAATTTCCTCTACCCGGCCGGGTGGTCATTCCCCATTTTACGGTGAACCGGGAATTCGATTCAAATGCCATCGTATCCGACTTTAATAAAATGCCACCCGAATGTGCACTCAATTGCTTTGAACAGCGTTGAACGGGAGAATTTGGAATGAATACCGATATCGGAACCAGCTCCCCGATACGGACTGTAACGGATGTGCACATGGAAATATCCCATGAAGACGTTACGAATCTCTCCGGAACGGTAATTTCACTGGACATTCTGAGCGTATAATTTAATTCAAGACGGCGTATCTCCACCCAGGATATTGCCGTACGAAAAATTCTGACTGATCATGGAAAAACTTGTCATTCACGGGGGACCGCCGCTTTGCGGTACGCTCCCTGTCAGCGCGTCCAAGAATGCTGCATTGCCGCTCATGGCTGCTGCAATTCTGCCTCACGGAGTCACGCATCTGGACCATATCCCGCATCTGCGTGACATTACCACCTTTTCTCATGTGCTTCGGATTACGGGTGCTTCGGTGGAACGTAAAGGCCGCGGCCTCCAGATTGACGCAAGCCGGATCGGCTTCCCCGAGGCACCGTATGAACTGGTCAAGAAAATGCGGGCATCTTTCTACATGCTGGGGGCGCTCCTTGGTCGCTGTGGACAGGCACGCGTCTCCCTGCCGGGGGGATGTGCCTGGGGGCCCCGCCCGGTGAATCTGCATCTAGAAGGATTGAAGGCGCTGGGGGCTGCCATTGATCTGGATGAAGGGTATGTGGTCGCCAGACTCCCGCACGGGGGCCTGCCGGGCGGATCCTATCGGTTCGATCCCTCCAGCGTCGGTGCAACCGTCAACCTGCTTCTGGCGGCCAGCGTGGGGAGCGGCGGCAGTCGCATTGAGAATGCGGCCATTGAGCCGGATGTGATCGTCTTTTGTGAAATGCTCCAGGCTATGGGAGCAAAACTAAGCGGCATCGGAACACGGACGATTGAGGTGGAGGGAATTCGAGAATTGCAGGCCGTTGACTACAGTAACTGCCCGGATCGTATTGAACTGGGGACCTTTATGATTGCTGCCGCAATCGCCGGTACACCGGGCGAACCCGTACATCTGACCCACACACGGCCTGACCATCTGGGAGATGATTTTCTGGATGCATTCCAAAAAACCGGGGCTGAATATGTCGTTGAAAATGGTTCGGTGATCGTAACGCCGCCGGAAGCCGTAAACCCTGTATCCATTACCACGGCAATCTATCCCGGATTCCCGACAGACCTGCAGGCACAGTGGACGGTGCTTCTGGCCTGTGCACACGGCAAAGCCACCGTCACCGATCAGGTGTATGGAGATCGGTTCAATCACATTCCTGAACTGGCCCGCATGGGGCTGCAGGCCTCCGTAAATGGAAATCAGGTCACCGTCAGCGGAGGTGCCCGGTTGACCGGTGCACGCGTGATGAGTACGGATCTGCGTGCAAGCGTATCGCTAGTCCTCGCTGGATTGGTGGCCAGCGGGACTACACATGTCGGCCGGATCTATCACTTAGACCGGGGATACGAGAAACTGGAATCCAAGCTCAGCCAATGCGGGATTGATATTCGGCGGGAGCAGTACGATGAATTTTCCGCCCCGAATCAGGGCTGATAGCCGGCGGGCCGTAAGCGGTGCCGGTGAATGGGCTGTGCTTTCATGTTGTCTGACGGGTGACGTTGTTTGTAGGGACCGGTGACCGCAAGTGCAGTCTCATCTTCTTTATGGAATTCATACAATCTCTGTGCTTCCTGCAGTTCTTCGGTCCGCTGCAGTGCGCCGAGCGTGAGCATCCGGTTGTACAAGCCTCCCAGATCTTCCGGATCAATGTTCAGTACCTGATCAACCCATGTGAGCGCCTCTTCATACCGTTCCATCAGGTAGTGCATGCGGGCGATGGCAAGCAGCAGTACGCGGTCATCTGGATAGGTCTCATACACCTTCAGCCATTCTGCAATGGCCGCATCATATTCCCCATATCCCCGCAGCACCTCTCCCCGGAAATACGCGGTCTTGAGGTAGCCGGGCGCACGCATTTCGGCTGCCCTAAGCTGGGCTTCTGCCGCTTCCAGGCTGCCCTCCGCAAGATATACCCGAGCCAGATTGATGGGCCCTTCCGGGCTTTCAGGAGCAATTACGGAAACCTCTCCAAATGCTTCGAGTGCCCCGCGCGTATCGCCTTCAAGAAATAGTCCGATCCCATAATCATTCCAGCGTTCCCAGGCGGCATAGGTTGTATCGGGCTGCACGCCTTCTGACCGCCTGGCGGAGGCCATGAGCGTAATCGGGATTTCGGGTGCTTTACCGGGTCCCAGATCCCACTTTCGCAGGTCTACCTCTTTGCGTGCAAGAGAATCCGGTTGTCCGGGGGCCACGCGGCCCCGGAATGTCCAGTTATGGAAGTACCACTTGAACTTGCGGTGATACAACCGGGCTGACAGCGTATGGACCATGGTGCCAGGCGGTACGCGGAACCCATAGTGTACCGTATGCGCGGTACCCGGCCCAATCATATGGGCATAGACGGTTGCAATCCAGTCCTGAGCATTCCGCCGGTTAATGGGCTGGCTGGCACGATCCACCTGTACGGCTCCCCAGAAATGGGCGGTGGAATCGACCTGCCCTTCTGCATCCAGGTCACCGGAGATGAGGATCCTGCGCCCGGATGAATCCTTTGCGGCAAACTCCAGCCACATCTCATTGGAGTCATTCGTCCCTCCGGGAAGCAAATGCCCGACACGTCGATTGCGTACCACGACACTCACCTCCACCTCTGCACCTGCCCGCAGGGGCGGTATCACTTCATCCGGACCATAGCCCCGGCCATCTACCGTCACCGAAAAAATGTCCACCGATGCAGATGACTGGAGCACTTCCTGCACCTCTTCAACCTGATCGGGATATCCCTTAATGGAAGGGATCGCTGTATTTGCTGCCGCAAACGTATGACTGCGAATGAATCCGTCCAGGCCCCCCTGATCCTCTGAACGTACTCTCGGCATATGGCAGTCAATGCAGGAAAGCGGTGCTTCCGGCAGGTAAAAAGAACGAACGGTGTTCCCGCTTGTGCCACTGCTTTGCCAGGCATCATATTCATTCTGCCCGCGTTTCCATCGGTAATTATTGACTTCAGGGGGCAGGCCGACCTTATGACAGGTGCCGCAAAATTCCATGGTCTGATGGACCGGCTTCAGCATTGCCTCCCGGTGCGGGCCCGGATTTGCACGGACCAGCGTATTATGAATCCACCGGCGGGTATCATCTTCAGCCCGGGCAAACGGATACTCATCCGGCGAAGAAATCACATATCGGCCATTGCCCCTCACATCTCTCAGTGCCTCAATTGCATGACAGGAAAAACAGGTAATCCCCGCCTGCGAGGTCGGATGCTCAAAATCCAGAATCTGCTCGTCCGTTAACCGCCCCGTAAAGAGAACCAGTGGATCATGGCATGACGCACACCACCGAGCAGGATCATTGCCGCCCCGCTCAATGAGTGCTTCAATACTCTTTAGATAGTAGGGGTTATTGAAAGATGAGAACCGGTGCACGGATGCCTCCCATTGCGCCACCACATCTGGATGGCATCCTGCCTGTCCACAGGACTCCGACCGCCCTAAATCCTCATCACTCAGGTATTCCTCATGGGCCAGGATTGCCTGGGACGCGGCCAAGGGGTTCTCGCCGGTTTCTTCCACGTAGATGGAACCACTGCCCTGTAACCAGGGCACCAGCCCCACCAGAAACGTCACCGCCAGTCCAACGGCCAGGGTCATCGACAGTGGATGACGCCATAGATGGATCCCCCCGGAACGAAATGCCTGCCCCCATTCAAGGAATCGGTACCGGATCCCTTCTTTCAGGGAAATATGGATTAAAAATCCAAAGATAGACGAGACGACAGAAATCACATGAACATACAAGAGTGCACCGCCCGCCCAGGTTGAGCCCAGAAAGACCAGACCAAATCCGCTGGACAGAAGCATAACGAGCGACGTGCCGGTAACGGTTCCTGCCAGAGTGGCCTTCCAGTTACTGCGCAGGGGCATCTTGGACAGGTGCAGTATCAGGAATACCGCGGAGGGAAGCACAAACAGCGTTCCCAGACCAATATGCAGGAGCACATTGCTCATATAGAGCAGCGCCGTGGATCCCTCTACCAGATACAGGAACAGGCTGTTCACCAGGAGAACTGCAAAGCCCCCCAACAGCACCGCGACCAGCCGTCGCTGCTGTTTTGGCAATCGTATATAGCGGGTACGCAGACGCGCCATGCCTTTAGTAGATGGATTCGGGCCACCGAAGCTGCACCCCCTGACCGGCCAGTAAGTCCTGGAACTCACTCAAATGACGGGTACGCACTGCTCTGGGCGTGGTGGATTGTGAAATCGACCAGGCCGCAAGGGCACCCGCGGCTTCCCCAATTCCCCACTCAACCGGATGGAGGCGGTAGCATCCACCGGTTATATGCGTCGCACCGATATTTTTTGCTGCCGGCAGCAGGTTTTCCATACGAACCGGAATTAATGCGCCCAGTGGAATCTCAAAGGGCAGCGAGGCGACATCAATATAGTTATCTCCTCCGGTGGACGGATGTAGATCTATCCGATAACTTCCCACTCCGATGGAGTCATGAAAGGATTCTGCCCGACTGCTCCCCTCTCTGGCTTCTGCTCCCACATGATCCTCGGCGACGGTGAACTCGGCATAAATCCTTCGGGATTCCCGCAGGTAGGGTGCTTTGGCAAGCCCATCCGTTGTTCCCATCACATCTCCCCGTAACCGGAGTCCCGGCCAGCCCTGCCCCCCATCCTCCCGGGGAACCTCCGTCTGAAGCCAATAAAAGAATGACAGACTGAGATCATGTGCGGCCTGCCGGTGCAGGTCGCTGTCCGGTGTACCAAAGAGATTGCCTTCGATATAATCATTCTGAGGCCAGTTCACCAGAGAGATTCCCCCTGCGTAGGTACCAGACGGGAATAATGCCGGATCAATGAGTCTTCGATAGACCCATAGATTGAAATGTTCGGTGACGGCTCCTGGACGGGGATCAAACGATGCCGTCCTCGGCTCCAGTGTAATGGGATGGCTGTAGGTCAGACTGAAGAGTTTTCCCGGCCATGGAGGATCAATTGGAGGGATATAATCCCGCCAGTACCCGTAGGAAGCGGGCCGCTCAATGGTATGATCTTCCCCCGGCCGGTAATCCATCGCAAAGCACCATGTCGGAGCCTGCATATTCTGGAGACCGGGCCGCGGAGATGCATGCAGTTCGCCCGTATCCGGCTCGGCTCCCGTCACGTATTCCGTCTGCGAGAGTTCAAGCAGCAGCCCATCCTCTGTTGCGTCAATAAAATACTTTGCCCGGATGACCCCCGCCATGGGCGATACATGAACTGCCTGAATCCGGTCGCCGGAGACTTCTGCGGAAACGGGCCGGGTATTGAGCATGATTCGGAGTTGTCCGCTGCTTAAATAAGGCGCAAACCAGTGGTTCAGGATCGCAAGTGCGGCCCGGGGTTCGTGGCAGAGTCTCGAAACCCCGCAGGTGCCTGGATTGAGAAGTTCTGCACCAGGGTTGCGCAAAGGGTAATGCCTTTGGTAGTAGTTTCGTATTTCGCTGCGAAAGGCGAGATAGCTTGCATTCGCACCATGTTCTTCAATCCACTGATGCTCATCCGGCGGGACTCCCTGCTGCGTGAACTGACCGCCAATCCAGTCGGTCTCTTCGGTGAGAATCACGGTTTGATTCATTTTCAGCGCGGCCAGTGCCGCCGCGCATCCCCCGGTGCCACCCCCGATGATCGCAATGTCCGCCTCCCA
This sequence comes from Rhodothermales bacterium, assembly GCA_022821875.1. Classification (GTDB taxonomy): domain Bacteria; phylum Bacteroidota; class Rhodothermia; order Rhodothermales; family Bin80; genus Bin80. The sequence continues at coordinate 42,129 of JAJECV010000142.1, read as the reverse complement.
TTCACGATGAAATTGGGACAATGCCAGCAGCCCCCCGCTGGATAATTTCAAAAAAGATCGTCTTGAGAACATGAGATCAAGTTAGTCTGGAATGGATCAATGGATTCTTCTGAAAGTCATTTAGGCTATTGGATGAGCACCATGGAATGCACAATCTGGTCTCCCCCGACATCAACTACATAGCGATAAATTCCCGAAGTGAGTCCGGCGGCGGGAACCGGTATGACATGCTCACCCACGCTCATGATACGCTGAATGAGCGTGAATGTCTCCCGGCCCGTCACATCGCAGATCGAAATTTTTAGCCGGCCAGGGTTATGCATTATGATCGGGATGACGGTTTCTGTTTGAAAAGGGTTGGGGGAACTCTGACCAACGGTGATCCGTTCGATTTTCTCCGGCAAATGATCGATATCTGTAGAGATGGCATCGGCTGACTTGACCGTGCCGGTGAGCGTCAGACTTGGCAGCATATCGTTGGTTATCTCACAGTAATACTCCGCAATGGGTTCACGGATGTTGATACGCACGGAGGCTGAATTTGCGCCATCCAGGGCGTTTCCGTTTCGATACCACTGGTAGGTATTTCCAGCCGCCGAATCAGCTGCGCTGAACATTCTTTCGGTTCCATTTCCTGTTATCTGGGTGAATAGAGAGTCCTGCGGGGCATACGAAAATAGGCCGCGATGATCAGTGCGGCATTCGGCAGCAGATATGTAAAGTCAAACTGATTCCCCGAAACCTGGATCGTATCCCAAAATTCCCATTCTGTGAACTGCCTGATTTCATGGAGTTTGTTACTGGCAATATCCAGATGCTCCAGATAGTACATCGTCCTGTGCGCGGGTGAAAATGCGCCGGTAAACCGGTTATTGCTCAGCCGAATCTCAACCAGTCTCTGATGGCTGTACACACCTTCAAGGGTTCCCGCAAAGGAATTTTCCCGAAGATCAATTTTGTGGAGCGATGTGAGGGGGGCAACGACAGCGGAAAACGTGCCGGTCAGTTGATTCTGGCGCAAATGGAGCTCATCTAATGTGCACGGCAGTGAATTGACCGGTCCTTTGAGTTGATTACGGGAGAGATTCAGGTATCGCATCTTTCGGCTGTCTCCTATATCTGCAGGCAGGCTTCCCGTCAGCTGATTTCCCTCTAAATCCAGGATAGTCAGCAAAAACAATTGACCAAACCCTTCCGGGATGGGACCCGTGAGACGATTATGTTCGAGATGTAATTCGGTCAGATTACCGGCCATGACAAGTTCCGCCGGGATATCGCCGGTATCTTGATTCCCCTCAAAAGACAAATTCTCCAGTGCTGGCATTGCTGTCAACTCTGCCGGAACCGGGCCGACCAGATGATTAAACCCGGCAAAAAGTGAGACGAGGGAGCGTAACTGCGTCAGTTTCACCGGGAGTCTCCCGGTCAGGTTATTTGCATCCAGAAACAATTCCGTGAGCCCTGGAATCTCTCCTGATTCAGCAGGGATCCTGCCCTCCAGCCCGTTGAAATCAAGGTACAGTTGCTTCAGTGTCTTCATTGCCCCTAATTCCGGAGGAATCTGCCCGCTTAACCGGTTCTGGAAGAGGGACAGTTTTTCCAGTGCAGGCATTTGTCCTAGATCGGGAGGAATTGGGCCGGAGAGCCGGTTCCCCAAAGAATCAATTCTTTCAGTGAGGTCAGGTTGGCGATGGACGCGGTGCTCAGAAAATCCAATTGGTTCTCCGAGAGATCCAGGATTTCCATCTTATCCATTATCCATATTCCGGGTGGAATGAACCCAGCCAGTCCATTGCCGCTCAGATCAATTGAGAGAACATGACCCTGCTCATTCAATACGATCCCATACCACTGTGAGACCGGCTTCTGGAGCCGTCCAGAGTGATCAAACCAGGCGGTGCCTCCGGAAAAATTATAAAGGCTCACCAATGCCAGCGAACCTGCTTCGGATGCAACGACCTGTGCACCGTGTCTAGATACACCGATGCTGCTGCTTGGTTTGGAGTTTGCCGTCTGCGCCTGAATACGCGGCTGAGAGAATTCTCCGCTTACGCGCACTTCCCTATCCTGCGCATGAACCTGTATCGCCGTTAACCGGATACACAGCACAGGCAGTCCATAAGCCGCCGGATCAGATAGCGGGGAATGGCAAAGGGGCGATTTCCGTCCTTTCGCAGAGTCGGACAGGCCGGATTGCTGCTTATTCGTGATTGTATGACATACAAGAAGATGGAATATCCTGAGGTTCCCGTCAAAATAACGATCCGCCCGGTATGGGAGACTGCCTCTTTTGGAGCCGAACTGCCAAATTCGCGAATGCTTTGCGATTCCGCTTAACAGACGTTGAAGGGATCTCTGTCGGCCAGGGGTAAACGACTGGAATCTTGAACTTCGGGAGATATTGCGCAAGCACATGCGGGAGGCGTTCAAAGTCGGCATCCCCACGGATAAAGGCGATTGGACGCTGACCAAATTTCGGATCAGGCACCGGGACCACAATGGCTTCCTGCACTTCAGGGAGGCGGTGCAGTGTCTGTTCAATTTCTTCAGGGCTGATATTTTCCCCACCCGAAATAAACATGTTGTCCTTGCGCCCTAGAACATAGAGTTCTCCGGTTGGACCGAATCGGCCCAGATCTCCGGTATGAAGCCAGTCTTCGTCATCGGTCGCGCTTTGCAGACTGCCTTCACGTAAGTATCCCAGACAGACCGCCGAACTTCGGACAAGGATGGTGCCATCTTCGGCAATCTTAAGTTCATGCCCCTGAATCGCCGGTCCTGCGGAGTCAGGGGGGAATTTTTCATCACTGAGCGTCACCATGGAACTCGTTTCGGTCATGCCGTAGGTCGTCCGAACCGGCCAGCCGGTTCTCAGCGCCTGTTCCAGAACAGGCGGAGGGGTCGGGCCGCCTCCTACGATGGCAGCACGCATACTTGCGGGGGGCGGCTGATCCATAACCTGAATAAGCTGGGCGGCAACCATGGATACATGGGTGATCCTGTGAGTGTGCAATGCCTTGATGAGTGGCATTTCCGGGTCAGGAATCACGACGTTAGCACCAGACATCAGACATCGGAAGACGATACTCATACCGGATACATGCCACAGAGGAAGACGTAACAGCCATCGATCCTTGCGGTTCAGATTCAGTTTCAGACAGGCATTCCGGGCACTTGCAAGATGATTGTCCAGCGTATGCACCACGGCTTTGGGCTCATTAGAGGTGCCTGATGTATGCAGGATGGTCGCAATTTTATCCGATCCCTGAAGGACCTTCCGGTAATCTATGCGACTGCTCTCACAGGAGTCTGGATGGATCTGCCTAGTCTTGAGATCTTTTCTTGTCGTGATAACGCTCTCAATCCCCAACCTGCTCAACGCCTCATCCACCAGAGCCCCCGGCCACTGCCAGCTTAATATGCACGCGGGCATTTCTTTCCGGATGCACTCCAGAATGATCCCAACGCTCTGCCAATTGGTTCTGAGACAAATCCCCACGCCGAACGGAGAATGGTTAGACATGTATTCGCTGCTCAATTAGAAAACGTCAGACTCTTTTATCGGTTCGAAGTGTAACAAAGACGCACAGTACTCAGTGGTGAGCCTTATCAAATCGTACTGTTATCTTGGAGATTGAATGCTCCGCAGACATGACGGACAGTAAGCCACTGCTTAATTTTATGTTTTTAATGTGCCGAAGTACATAATCTGCATAAATATTTATTCTTCTCTCCCTCGGCTGGCAAGGGTGTACAATTGATTTTCAATGACAGACCTACTGGCACCGTCTGTGCCGGGATATAATTTTGCTGCGTTAAAGCCAAATTGATTGCACAGTTTATATAAGCCTACGGATTCTCTTATTGGTACAGTTAGTTTCTGAATTGATATATTATCAGGTAGATAATTCTCTAAACTTCTGATACTTAAGGGTTCGCCTCTTTTTTCAAGTATCGGGTGAACTGTGAAAAGACCTTGTTGAGCAACAATATTCTGGGAAATAGCACCACGTATACGAAGTACTTTTATCGGACCGAATTCATTATTAGTTGACAATCCTTTATTGAATACAAGTATGGAGAGCTTCTGCTTTTCATGCCAATTTCGCCTTCCCCTTAATGCCTGACTAGCAGCGAAATACACGGCGATATAGGGATTTTTTGTCCAATCAAGAAGTCTCGTGGGAAGACTATGGAGTCTAGCCATAGCCATCGTTTCTAGTAATTTCTCATTGGGCCATTTTTCGGGCTGTTCAATATATTTCTCCAAACTTAACTGCGTAAGGTTTTCCCTACGAAACATCACAGAGTCATTTGGGACAGTAATACCTGTTTGATCGCAACTATGTATGAAATCTTGTAGTAGCTTAAATTCTTTTGATACTAAGTGCTCACAATTAATGGAATTTCCGTTAACTTCCTTTAATTGAAGGATTGATTCGCGACGCAAGACAGTTGGCAAAAGATCCCAATTAGAACTTGAATGTCCTCTATAAATTAATTCATTATTAGAATCAGATGTTTTTTGAAAATTGGTTATTTTATTCCATAAAGAATCTGAATTCTTGAAATTTATTTCCTTAATCATTTTATTTTATAGAAAAGGAAAATAATTATTTTATCTGCTTCACTCCCACCTTTCTGCCTGAATCAAGATATTCTATGATCGTTACATAAGGATAGAGAGCTTGGGTTCCCCACTTCCAAGGGTCAAGCTGATCTCGCCGCCATACAATAACCCAGTTAGGGGGAAACCATTTGTTTAATGTCGGAATATCATCAAAATAAACCTCCCACTCGGAGTTATCATCAAGAATAATCTTCCTGCCGGTATCTTCTATTTTAGCGATACGAACTGGAGAGATAGTTTTCATGGCCTTGAGTAGTTTGAAGATAATGAAGCACCAAGGACTGCGATACATCTCACACTGATCGGCCGGTGTGCTTGTATAAAAGTGCATCGGTCACCGCAGCCCGAAAGTATCATCCATAAGTCAGCTTTGTGGCAAATCACTACCAGCGTTTGCCATTCTATTCGCATACAGTGCAGCGTATTTCTCATTGAATCAAAAAAGCGTATGATAGGATTCCGCTCATTTAATGCAGATATCGAGATTTTACCTACTCGCTCTCTTGTCCGATGCGCTTGATGTTCTGACATAGTCGATTCCGTCAAAATCTCCGTTGTTCCAAGATCATTCGTCAGTCACCTTAACGCTTGCAGTTTCATACCTGTATCTAGGGCTTATTCCGTTGTCATTGATTGGAACCGACGCAATCAACGTATCCCAATTATCCAGTGCATTTACCCTGATATCTAATTCGGTCAGATTTTGTCCCTCTTCAACCACCGAAGTCCGCCTTAACTCCTCATCGTGGTCACCTGCATGGATTTCCCGTATAACGCTACTCACATCAGCTACTACCTCTGCATCATCTCTGGCATCATCCAAACGTACAAGCCAAGCACGAGCTCCCGTTTTATAGTTAACAATGTCAATATGGTAGTGAATGATGCGTTTCATTCGTTTACTGGTATGTTCTTGTCTTATCTTCCCGCATTTGGTGGCAGAGCAAATCTTCCACCATTGTATCGTTCACGCTGTGACCATTTACCCCTGGATGTACTGCTACACCGAAGACTGCATGATGACTACTTGGGCATCCATCATACAGTTGGTTAGATACTCTTACTATTGGTGGTTTCATTCCAGATCCAAATTTGACTCCGTTACCATGATTGGAGATATCAAAGTTACACAATCGCAACACCCCAATACGAGTCTATACAAGCAGAAATGCCCGATGTTCCGTTTGCAGCCAGATTAAACTGTACCGCCATCATGGATGTACACTAATCTCCCCAGGCAGCATATACTAGGTTCACCGGCTATCCCCGCCGGATAAAGTAATCGTTGGTCGAAGGGAAACCGAAATCAGACATGGATGTATCCCAAGCCAGGAATTTTTCAAAATGAGAATCATTGATTCGGTCAGACTCTATCGATATCAATTGCCGCTGACTCGTTCCCTTGAACTGGCCAGTCAGTTCTATTCATATCGGAATGGGATACTAGTTTGCCTTCAGAGTGGAACGGATGAAGGCTGGGGAGATATTGCACCACTTCCAGGATTCAGCCGGGAATCAATCCTGGAAGTGCAGTCCCAGGCAATCAGCCTCGCAAAATCGCTTCCAGATATCCCGGCAGCGTCCACTGATTTTGACATCTCCAATCTCTTTCCTTCCGTTCAGTTTGGATTTGAACTTGCTCAATTTAACCTGAAGGCGGCCGTAAGAAATCAGGCAGCAACTGAAGCGTTACCGGTCACCTGTTGCAGATTATTGAACGAGCAAAGTTACAAAAATGCCCTGCCCATGATTGCGCTCCAGGGATACCAAGCTGTAAAGATTAAGGTTGGAAGGCGGGCACTGGACGATGACCTTGCATTTGTACATTCGGTTTGTCGAGAACATCCCGATCTGGAGATCCGTATTGACGCAAACCGGACATGGACACTCAAAGTTGCCAAGATATTCCTTGAGCGTACACGTAACCTGTCCATCGGCTATATTGAAGAACCGCTGAAGGATCCGGCTGACCTTGCAGCGTTTGCCCGATCCAGTCATATTCCCTTGGCCCTAGATGAAACTCTTCGAGAACCTGGAGCAGAACAATACCGGCAACTTGCAGATGTTTATGTTCTGAAACCCACCCTTTCAGGAGGGATCACCGGAACCGTTGAAACAATTCGTCAGGCGCAGTCTGATCAGATTCGATGTATCATCAGTTCGTCCCATGAATCCGGTGTCGGAATGCTGGGGCTAGTTGAATTAGCGAAAACCATTCCCGATGAAGCACACGGTCTGGATACCTATAATGTATTTGAACACGATGTACTCAATGATCCGCTCCCATTGAATCGTCCGGAACTGCTATCGGGTAGACGTATGATCAAGAAATCTGATCTGAACTTATCCGTTCTGCGTGCACTCTGATCACCGTCATTACCATTTGTGGGGTAACTGAATGGATCACCGGATGGCTTCAACCGCGTAGTAACGAGGTGTAAATCGGCGAAGAAGCGGGCGAAGTCCGTTACAGGCTCCATAACTTGTCCATTTTTCGGTACGGATAATTTTCCAGCCGGCATGCTCCAGGAGCCAGTCAAACTGCCAGTCTTCAAATTCATGAAAATGCCGGTCCCATGGGTCCAATGGGTTGCAATACGCGGAAGCAAACCACAAACGGAGGGGCACGGTCGCAACCAGTCTGGGGGCCTGGATTGAACGCAAAACATTGGAAGGCGAAACCAGATGCTCCAGTATTTCAAATGCGGTTACAGATCCGCCTCCTTCCCCAAAGGAGTCGTAATCTGTTCCAGATCGCCTTCCGTATTTGTGACTTCGTATCCTGCAGCCTGCATCCGTCTGCCGAGTTCATTTGGAGTCCCCAGGTCAAGAATTCGTGCCGGTGGAGGAGATGCAGTCTGCAAAAAATGGAGCGAGTTAGCAAATCGCCTCTCCAGCGTTCTGTTTATTTGATTTGCCATAAAAAATTCGCGACTTTATCCATCTGGATTTTCAAATGGTCTATGGGATGAGGTCATATTCCCCAACCCAATGCAAAGATTACACTATGCACAAGAAGCAAAAGTGCCGTCTGTCCGAGAAGTGGATTCAGCAGAGCAGAATCGTGAATGGTAACGAGCTTATGCAGTATGCTCATGGCCGGAATTAAAATTAAGACGGTCATCCCCGCCCATACATGATCACCCGTAGCGCGAACAAATTCCAGCGGCAGCAAGGCGGCAATCATGACACAGCCGAGCCATAGGCCGATGCCGAATTTACGCCCAAACCGAACCACCAATGTTTTTTTATTTACTTTCCGGTCTTCCTCTATATCACGGATATTATTGACGGTCAGGATTGCCACAGATAATAAACCGGGGGCAAAGCCGGCAATGATCACCGTTGAAGTAAGTTCAAGCGTCTGGACATAATAGGTTCCTGCAACGGCCACCGGGCCAAAGAAAATCAGGACAAATACATCTCCGAGGCCTTTGTAGCCGTACGGCCAGGGGCCGGCCGTATAAAGGATGCCTGCCACAATTGACGCAAGACCAATAATAAGAACGCCCCATCCTCCCCGATCAACCAGATACATTCCCAAGGCTGTTGCAAGGGAGAATACCAGAATGGTTGCCGCCTTAACAGGACCGGGAGCAATTAAACCGGCCTGTGTGACGCGTGTAGGACCTTTTCGATCCTCTGTATCTGCACCGCTGATAAAATCAGCGTAGTCGTTGCACAGGTTCGTTCCAATCGTGATCAGAAGCGCACAGGCCACTGCAATCAAGGCAGCACCAAAATGAAAGCCTCCATCATCCCAGGCCATTGCGGACCCTATCAGGATGGGGGCAACTGCAACGGGTAGCGTTTTCGGGCGGGACGCTAAAACCCATGCATGAACACGGTTTCCACTCATGGCTTGTACCCGTCCTTGTCAAAGTTTGGCGGGCGTTTACTCAGATATGCATTTTTCCCCTCCTGTCCTTCCTCAGTCATGTAAAACAACATGGTTGCATGCCCTGCCAATTCCTGCAACCCTGCCTGTCCATCGCAATCCGCATTGAATCCAGCCTTCAGCATCCGGATGGCAATATTGGAGTTCATCAGAATTTCTCTGCACCACTGAACCGTGGTACGTTCCAGATCATCCAGTTTTACGACCGTATTTACGAGTCCCATATCCAGGGCTTCCGCCGCATTGTAGGGGCGGCACAGGAACCAGATCTCTCTGGCTTTTTTCTGACCTACATGCCGGGCGAGATAACTTGCTCCATATCCGCCATCAAACGAGCCCACCTTCGGGCCGGTCTGCATAAATTTGGCATTATCTGCGGCAATGGTTAGATCACAGATGACATGCAGTACATGTCCGCCGCCGACCGCCCATCCCGCCACCATGGCGATCACGGGCTTGGGGCAGGTTCGGATCTGTCTCTGCAGATCGAGGACATTTAAGCGCTGGGTTCCCGAGCCTTCCTCTGTGTATCCGTGATCCCCGCGAATGCGCTGATCTCCACCGGAACAAAAGGCATCCGGCCCTTCTCCCGTCAAAATGATAACCCCAATGGATGCATCATCACGCGCCTTTGCAAAGGCATCCTGCATCTCGGCCACCGTCAGCGGACGAAACGCGTTACGCACTTCAGGACGATTGATCGTCACTTTTGCGATCCCTGCGGTTTCCGTATCTGGAATTCCTGTTTCATACCGGATATCCGTGTATTTGCCGCCACTCTCCCATTTGATGGGCCCCTCAACGGTCGGGCGGTAGGTAAAGTGGTGTTTTCTGTCAGACATATTCAAGTAAGTCAGATTTAATTCGTAATCAGTGTATGCATGCTGTTTGAGTTTCAGTGACACGCAGAAGGCTCAAAAAGCCGTATATGGTTCCGTTTGATTGTCTCCAGTTCATGGACGATCATGGGATTGGTTTCGGCATACGCAGCCCCCCTGCAATGCCTGCCGAACATGGATTCATGACACGCCATAGATGTAAGATCAAATTTGAATGGATTCGGATGCATCTTGGATTTCCTGATAAACCTGCTCCAGATTGATCTCCCGTTCTTTCAGTTCAGGGGAAAGTCCCAATCTCTTGATTCCCCAAGTCGCAAGTTCCACGGGAGACTTGAATTGGCTGTTCAGTTCTACGGGGATAGCGCTTCGATGGCGCTTCATGTGCTGGTGACAAAGTATGCGCCTGTCCAGAAGCACAAAAAGTCCCCGATCCTCTTTTTTCCTTATAAGACGCCCAAACCCCTGGTTTAACTTACGCCGGGTATTTTGAGAATACCAGAAACCCCAGAATTTATCTTGTGACCATCTCTCTTCACGTTCTCTCACAAGCGGATCTCCTAAGGCAGCATTGGGCAGTCGTACAATTATGAGCTGGCTTAGAGTTGGCCCGGGAAAATTGACCCCCGTCCAGAACCGACCGGTTCCCAAAAGCACACTCTCCTCCAACCCGTCAAACTCCTCAATGACTGTTTCGCTGCTTCCCGTTTTGTCTTGTAGCAGAACCGGAATATCGTATTTTTTCAGCATAGCCCGGATGTGTTGATACATCCAGGGCATTTTCTCCCAGCCTGTAAACAGCACCAGTGTCCGCCCATCCAGAGCGATAGACAACAGGGCGATAGTCTCTATTACTTGCCGCCCCCATTCTCTATTGGAGGCACCATATTTATAGCATGGAATGAACGATGTTACGGCTCCACCAACCTGTTTAGAGTATTCAAACGGAGTCGAAATCCGCGTTTCCGCCGTAAACGGAGACTCAGAAGTGAAATCATCAAACAGTTCCAAGACAAATAAATCCGTAACCTGATCTACGTAGAGAGTTGCCGATGTAAAGATGGTGGTCTCAAAGCCTTTTACCAAATCACGCGCCTGATCGCCAATATTGAATGGCATTTTGGCCAGCGTCCAGTTAAATTGAGATTGCTGATAGGTAACGATAAACTGCCCGTCTTCGTTGTAGATGGAAGGCAGGATTGCCTCCATTGAATCCAAGAGTCCTATAACTTCATAACGGTATTGAAGCAAGCGATCTTTTTCCGACGATAGATTCCGAGATAGATCCTGGGTTTGGCGGTACCGATCAGAGTCTAAAATTTTCTTGATCTCCTGCTCAATCATGTTCAGATGCCTCCCCAAGTCATCTAACATGTCCTGAAGCATATTTTGCTGTCTTTGGCCCAAGTCCTTCCATCGCTTTGCATACTGATCTTCCCCTACGAACGTTACGTCCCTGAGCCGAAAAAATATTTGATTACACGATTGTTCAATTTCTCTAAGGCTTCGGAATAAGCCATCTGCGTTCTTTTTTTTGAATTTACCCTGCTCCACCTCTTCTTTAAGTTTCTCCCATAATAACTGTACAAAGCCACGGCGTTTTTTTGTTCCGGCTACTCTACGAAGAAAATCCCATACATCTTCTCTCGTAATGCTTTCGCTCAGGGCTGATCGTAAATTGTCTGGAAACTGGTCGGACTCATCAATGATACAGACAGATGCACGTTTTCTGATTTCATCATCAAGATTCGCCAGTTTGTGGTGATTGGTGATTACTACATTGGCATATTGAGCACGCCGAACGGCCTGGGGGTAAATACAATCTTTGCCCATCTTGCATAGTTTAGGCTTGCATGTGGTCTCTGCATCCACGGGATACTCCTTTGCGATTCGGGAATACCTTCTATAAAACTCAGTTGCACTATCCCAATGACCATTCTTGCGGGTGAGAATCTGGAACAGGTAGAGCCAGGCAAGTCTATCATCTCCATAAAAACTGTCGTCTCCCTGATCGGAGTCATCATGTTTGTCTGAATTCAGATCGCTAAAGAGTTTCTTTAGCGGCGTTACGCACAGATAATTCCGCTTCCCCTTGAGCGTTGCAATTTTCAGTCCACGATACGGAGATCCTCGGGGTGAAGTCAGGGTTCGCCATTCTTTGGTTAGAATCTGATCCATCAGGTTGATCGTAGCCGTCGCCACGATCACCTGTCGACTCTTATTGATACGTGAATGCTCACATGCAGGAATGAGGTATCCAAGTGTTTTTCCTGTCCCTGTTCGGGCTTCCGCAACATATTGATTGCCAAAATTTATAGCCTTGCTGATAAACTCGGCATACCATCTCTGTTCTGGCCGTTCCTTGAAGCGTTTGTCAGAATACAGCATGTTAAATCCCAGTTCAAGGTACCCATCTTGAATAGAATCATCCGATGCGAAGTATTCTTGATTTAATGTCCCCATATCCTTAAATACCCGCTTCACCATACGGAGAACTGCCTGATCTGGAAGTGATTTGCCAGGTTTCGGGAATTTCTTCCTTGTCCTCAACAGGGAACGTTGCAGTTTTCCTATTCGATCAGATGCTTTGCTCCATTTAGATACGAGGTCTAGGTGCTCATCATTGACAATGATTGGCGGCAGTTGTGACAGTTCATTTAATTCAAGCCGCAAGAATAAGGATTCAAAGTTTTTCAAACAGTCGATCAATTCATAATATGCGGAACAAATGTCCTCATATTTTTCATTGTAGCGAGCGGAATGACTCGGTGACTTCTTGACTTCTGCAATCCAATATACCTGTCGCAAAGTGCTAAAAATATACTCCTGCAGTTCCTTACATTGAGATTTTATCGCATCTAAATTATGCTTGACTCGCCCCGCATCCTGAGGTTCGGTTCCCGGAGACTTCAGGATGAATTCAAGTACTTGAATAAGAGATCTGGTGCTCTTATCCCTCGAATACCGCTCCGGTATTTCGCCTGCCATGAAATCCTCATTATAGGGCTTGCGATCCTCTCGAATTAAATTGGATGGTCTCCAATGTTCAATGAACAGTAACAATTCTTCATTGTCCATTTTCACGGGAGTACGATAGGAAGCCCCCTCCATCTGATCTGCTTCCCACCGAATTCTGGCAGCTTGAGCGGCAACTCTCTGTAATGCCTTGAATGCGGGCGATGCTCCTTCAATGGCAAGCGACCAGTCCAGCAGGTTATAGACTGGATAATGGGACTTTGGGGTGCGAAATCCATTCGGAATCTTTTCAGGCTTCAGGATGACTTCAAGTACCGCTTCCAGCATTCTGGACATTCCAGACAACACTCTGTTCAACTTCCGAGCGCCGCTGTGTTGGGGAATTGAAGAATCTATATCCACGATTGCGAGGTCTGAATATGGAGGCGATTTCTCCGGCAGGAAAAATTTGTACGCCTCCAATAAGTCAACGATATCCGGCGGAGCAATGCCCTCATAGACTACATCACGGAACCACCTTTCTGCGTTGGAATCAAAGACAAAAAGGACATTCACCTCATCCAGAAACGACCGTACCTCTCCACGAACCTCATGCCATACCGGCTTTCCCGCAGACTCTTTTGTACTGATCCCCGTATGACGGTAGACACGCCGCGTTATCTTCCGTTCAGGATTTACAATCCAGTCTTTCTCCTGCGGGTTTGCGCCTTGTTCATGCCATTTGCAGGCAAGATGCACGATTGCATCTCTCTTTGTGTTCCTTCCGGTAGTAAACAGATGCGCAACTGCAATACGGAGAGGCTTGTCTACGCCATCAGACATGGATGCTTTCCAACTGTTCACGTTTTAGCAGGGTACCCGCAAGGCGGGGCACTCCTTTTTGGTGAAGGAAGTGCCCGACCGGGACGCGCGGGGTGCATGGAGATCAAGGGCATTTTTAATTCACTGGAATGCAGGAACTTCGGTTACGATCTGGGATGATCCTCCGTCTCAAGTTTCTGGATCACTTCCTCAACGGTTTCGATGCTGAGACGATAGAGTTTGTTATGTAATTCGGCATTCTGTGTGCGATCTGTTTGTACTTCAATCAGATATGGGCCTGATTTAGGCTTCAGTGACCACCAAATCTCCCGAAATTGGTCACAGGAATTTACCAGAGAATAGGGAATCCGAAACTGCTCGGCAACCCGCCGAAAATCCATGTCATGAGGAGTCCCCAGTACTTTTTCAAACGCTTCCTGCTCCAGCGCAATCGGAAGCATATGAAAGATACCGCCTCCATTGTTGTTAATCACAATGATGACAACATCACACTCTCGAAGAAGACTCAAGGAATTCAGGTCATGCAGCATAGCCAAATCTCCTAACAGAACCACTCCGCGACCCGTCTGTACCTGGGCGATTCCCGCCGCCGTCGCAAGTGTGCCATCAATACCGCTAGCGCCACGATTCGCAAAAAAACGTGGAGAATCTTTACTCCGATAAAAGAACATCTGTAAGTCTCGGATCGGCATACTGCTGGCCGCGAATCCCCAGTTCATACGCCTCAAGAGATTGCCAAGCAGTAACACCAGCATTGGCTCCGAGAGGTCTTCCGTCATCTCGTCATAAATCCCGCGATGGACCAGCGGATAGATACGGTTCCACACCTTCAGCCATTCCGTGTCCGTCCGGGTGCTGGAAGGTAGATCTATCAGCAGAGCATCACAAAAACCTGCAATGGTTGCGTGAATGCGATCTGTTACAACATGGCATGGATCAATTCTGCTGTCTGACGGGGCAACCAGCACATACGTTTTTGCGGGGGAGTTGGCTAAATAATGCTGCAACTCTCTGGACACCAACGGGCCCCCAGCATGCAGGATTAGATCAGGAGAATACTTCTCTGCAAATAATTTGCTGCGTACAATCAGGTCGGAGGAATTAATAAAATTCTCTGCAGTATGGACGGGAGCACAAATATCTGCCACCAAAGGCCATCCTAAATAATCGGCCAGTCCATGGATAGCTTTTGCCTCGTCCATTGTTTGCAATCTCCCAGATACAATCAAGCCACGTCGAGCACCGGATATTTTCTCTAATAACTCATCGTCTAAATCAACGGTGGATTTAACGGTGGTTTGATAGCGAGTCTGAGGATCCCCTATATCCGGCCATGGGATTGCCGGGATTGAATGGGTTTGGTCATTCTTCTCCAGTAACGGTTCCCGGAACATACAATTCAGATGGACGGGGCCGTTCTGTGACCGGTGCACCGCATAATCAATGGTTGTGCGAATAAAGGACTCATCCTGCTCTTCGCCGGGAGCAGGAAGGTCTGCGAACCATTTGGGGTAACGGCCAAAAATATGAATCTGGTCAATCGTCTGGTTCGCACCGGTATCACGAAGTTCAGGAGGCCGGTCTGCGGTGAGACAAATCATGGGCACTTCATCCATTGCAGCTTCGATCACGGCAGGAAGGCCGTTCGCCACTGCAGTCCCCGAGGTGGTAACCCAGACACACGGTTTGCGGGCTGCCCGGCCGTATCCCAGTGCAAAGAAGGCACTGCCCCGTTCGTCAAAATGGACCTTTATCTGAGCAGATGGATAACTGGCTGCGGCCAAGGCAAGCGGCGCACTGCGAAACCCCGAAGCAATAATGAACTGCTCAATACCACAATTCACGAACTCCCCAATGATCAGGCGTGCTCGCTCCGCATTACTCTGACTCATGCATACTGGAATTCTGTCTGAACGGCAGAAGCATACAACCCTAACACCTGCGCCAGATCACCGATCTTGTGTCCGATTTCATCCCATTCCTCCAGAGGTGTAGATCCCCGGACGATTCCTGCACCTGAATAGAGTCGGATTGTGGATCCAGACACAAGCCCGGAACGGATTGCAACGGCGAACTCGGCTTCATTCACGCCCAGCCAGCCCACCGGCCCCGCATACCATCCCCGGTCAAAGGGTTCTTCCCTGCGAATTAGATCCAGTGCCTGTTCAGATGGGTACCCCCCGACTGCAGGAGATGGGTGTAGTGCCTGCAATACGTCCAGACTGGTATACTCCTGCCGCATGATTGCACGCAGCCGGGAGACTAAGTGAATCTCTGAAGCCAGACGCATAATGGATGGAAGGGTATCCATCGTTACGTGTGCAGCCAGGGAGGTGATTTCTTCCTGTAAGCTGATTCGGACAAACTCATGTTCCCGCTGCTCTTTTGCACTCCGAAATAATTCCTCAACCATTCTTGTGTCATCGACATCCGATGTGCCGCGCGGGCGGGTGCCTGCCACTGCCTCGCTCTCAATGGATCGCCCTTCCCGCCTGAATAACCGTTCCGGTGATGCCCCCAAAAATGCTTCGCCCACCGCGGGCTCAAAAAGAAAATGAAAACAATTGGGGGAGATCTTTTTCAGGGCCTGGATAATGGATCCCGGGTCAATTGAGTCTGAAAAATCTGCCGAAACCTCCCGTGCCAGAACTACCTTATCCAATGGCGTGTCGCTGAACGCCTGCAGGGCGCTATTCACCATCAATCCCCAATCCTCAAAATCCGGGCGAAAACAATGACGGAGCGGCTGTGAATAGGGGTTTGTTTTCCGGGCGGAATCATGCAATCCATCCACTTGCTCAAGAATCAAGCCTATTTGTGCCTGATCATTCGGAAGTACAAGATTACATCGCAGTAGGGTGCCTTTTACGTTCCTGCGAACCTCAAATCGCGGGAGTACAAATCGCCAGGCACCAAAAGATGACCATTGCTGCTCATCCGACTGATTCAGATCAAATCGAATTCCCCCGTAATAACGTACCCCGTGCTCACAGCCTGTCAGCATGGTTCTCAGACCACTACGAAGTTCGTGCAGATCTGTGGCCGAGGAGCAATAATGACAGTCTGCCTCGCCAAACGCCGCGACTTCAATTCCATAATCCCTTCCCGACCAATAAATACGCATCCCCTGAGGCCGGCTCATCAACCAGTCCAGCGGACTTACCCCATCCAGTTCCACTGAAACACTGGCGATCCCTGTTGGTGGTACATGGTTTGACCTTTCAAGTAAGTGCCTTACCCCTGTTCGCAATTCATCAACTGAATTGCCATGCACATGATTTATCATCTACGAATTCCTTCTTCCAGATGTCTTCTTCCGAAACATATTCTCAATAACACTCTGTTCAATTTCCTCAAAGCCGGCAAGATTGATCCCACATTTTAATGCACTCCGAATCATAAACGCCCGCAATATATGATCCGGTACGGGAAGTTTATACATTGCTTTCCAGCAGCGGACGACAATGGGGCGCGTCAAATAGGTCAGGATTCCCCATCGAAAGCAGATAAATCCCATTATTCCGACTGTAACGGCCCCATACCGGCCGGACATGGCTAATACGGACATCGTCGCTGCATAGAGAATCGCCTGAAGCAATACGGCATCCAGTACTCTCAATAAAAAGGACATGCTCCGGGTAACCAATGCCGGGGACAGAATCTGCCAGACAAGAAAGAAAACGGGAATGACAATCGCTAGTTTCCAGGGCTGATAGACCATGATCCCGAATGCAAGTATCCAGATCGACAGTGTATGAGGAGAGCGGATCCAGGTATCTGATCGGGCGAGATGTAACTCAAGTGGCTCACGCTCGAAAAGTGCGCCTGCATATTCGTTCAAAAGGTCTAGGGTCGTTCTGTACCAGATCCCCGACTCAGTGAGAATCCCCTGCGGAGTACTGTGGTATTCAACCTTACTTTTGGGCCACAGTGGCCATGCCATTGTTCGCAGTTGTCAGGATCGGCCCATTGAACCATGCCCCCGCTTCAATGTTGCCGGATCGTCAGGTTACTGAGATCCGATATTGATAAAATATCGGAGCCGCCCCGGCGAAACGGAGACTTGGCGTAGCATAAATTCGTCTGGATATTCTACGGTTGGCTTCACGCGCCCGGTGGTGTCGTCATAGATCTCAGAGTAGGAGATCACGGCCCGGATCAGTTCTGATTGCTCCGCTTCAAGGAATTGGGTCAGGGGGACTTGATAGGTGATCGTTACAGACTCGGGGGCCAGCTGAACGACACTGTTTGCGTTCGGAATGCCCTCAATCTCTACCCGTACCTGTTCTTTCTGCCCTTCTGTGAATGACGGGGAAAGTCGGGAAACGGTGGTTGTTTTCGTCCTTAAACTTACCAGTCCAGCGAGAGAATCCAGCAGATCAACCTGATAATGAACGCTATCGCCGACTCCCACAATCGTGTCTGACTTTGTCGGCCATGCCAGCAGTTGATCTATGACCGATACGGGGCCTGAAACCCACACACTATCTGGATCAAATTGCGGCTCACCGATAAAAAAATGTGGCGGCCTGGATACAAACTGGACCCGTGATTCAATTGGGAGCCGAAGTTCACTTCGTGCTTCTTTCTGAAAGCTGACACTCTCGGGTATGATACTTTCAATGCTTACTTCTTCGGGGATCCGAAGCAGTAACTGTGCATCCACTATCGGCTGATCCGAGTCAAAGGTGATTGGACTATTCCAGTAGCGTGCACGAAAACGCTGAACCAGCAGATTAATTCCTGGACCATACAGGGTTGCTCGAATGGACCCCGGCAGCGGCTGCGCTAACACGGAATCCTCATCGATCCCCGAAACACAGGAAGGCGAAATATCCTCGGTCAGTGCTGCACAGGTTCTATATTCTACCGGCAGATAATAATTCTCCGACAGGCTGAGCATCAGCCAGATCATGAGCGATGCCAGTAAACTGAAGAACATCGCTCGCCGCCGGGCACCGGAAGACTTTTCCTGCTCCCCCAGAGTCAACTGGCGGCCAAGAACCGTCCACCGGATGCCGTGCCACAGTTTTTCTAATTTGTCCAGCATTTAGCTATCAACGTTGAACGTTGATTCTGAATTCTGCGTTAAATGGGTTTGAGTCGCTGAGGACTACCATTGGAATGCTGTCAATCAGGATTAAGATCAATATGACATGACCGTTCATGGAACACATGATGAATTCATCATGCAGATGTAAATCGTTCAATGTAGGCTGACTGACCTGAATTCATCATTCCTCATTATATCTCTACGTTTATTGAACCTAATATAGATAATTCCCAGGAATGCCTGTATCCCCTTCAGGAGAAGCAAGTTGCGAATGAGTTCCAGTCGTACCCTACAAACAGTTAGTGCCCCGAAATCAGGCAGGTCTCCCACAGTTATCGTCGTGTTCAGCACCAAGAGTTCTTTTGTAGAAAAAGATCTTGCTTTGCTCAGAGGTATGGGATGCCAAGTGGTGACGATCTTTTCACCACCCAGGAAAAATCTGCTTTCTTTTGCCCTGAACAGGGTGAGAGAGTTTGCAATTATCCTTTTCCATGGACTAAATGCAAGGGCCACCATAAGTTGGTTTAATGATTATCACGCGCTACTGCCCATCATACTGTCAAAAGTCCTGAAAATTCCCAGCTTAATCATCGTAGGCGGCTATGATGCCATGAATTACAAAAACTATCATGGCCTGTTTTCCCGGAAGAATATCCGACAGGTTATCGGCAGATTCAATTATAAAGCAGCAGACCTGATTTGGGTAGTGCATAAAAGCCTTCGAGATGGCTGCCCTGTAACGAATCAATCCGGCAACAATATTGAATCCGGGATCCTTCTCTTTATTCCTGAACTCAAGACCCCCATTAAAGAAATGCCAACCGGATACGATGCAACCTTCTGGACGCGACCGGCAAGAAAAAAATCTCCAACCGTCCTGACCGTTGGAATCATCAGAAACGAGGAAGTTTTTCGGAGAAAAGGAATTCCCCTGTTTATTGAATTGGCGCAATTGATGCCGGATTACAATTTCAAGATCATCGGGCTTTCCTCTAAACTTAGGGAGATCGTGTCTATTCCACGGTTAGACAATTTATCTATTCGGGAACCCGTAGGTCAGGATGTGCTGCTGGACGAATATCAGGATAGCAGTTTCTATTTTCAGGGATCTATCATTGAAGGGCTCCCGAATGTCTTGTGTGAAGCAATGCTTTGCGGGTGCATTCCGATTGGACGGCCTATTTTTGGTATCCCTGATGCAATCGGAAATGCAGGACATCTGATCAAAAACCCAAAAAACCTGGAACCGGTGGTAAGCTTTATACGAAATGCGAATCCTGACCTTGGACACCGGGCTAGAGAGCGGATCATCCGAAAATATCCCTCTGAGCATCGGATGAGCAAATTCAGTTCTCTATTGAAACTACAACAATGAATACGGCCATTGTAGGTTATCCGAGTTCAGTCAACCTGGGGGACTGGGTCCAGTCACTCGTCATAGAGTTCGTATGGAAAAAGGAATTTGTGGCCATCAATCGTGAGCAACTGCACAAATACAGAGGCCCTAAGGTACGATTGATCTGCAATGGCTGGTTTATGGAAAACCCCGAAAACTGGCCTCCAGCAGATAAAATTGAGCCGTTATTCATTTCATTCCATATCAATCCGACCGTTGAAAAGGAGTTCACAAAAAAGGAATCTATTGATTATTTCAAAAAGCACGAACCCATCGGCTGCCGGGACAACTATACGTTAGATCTCCTGAGGAACCATGGTGTTAAGGCCTATTTTTCCGGCTGTCTAACACTATGTTACCAGAAATCGCATCTGTTCCCGAATTCCTCCCCCAAGCCGTCAGGCATCTTAGTGACAAGCGTTTTTGATCGCTTAAAGCCGATCATCCTATGCTCACGAGGTCCAGTGGTGATGCTTCGTCAACTACTGAAATACCCGGTGAAATATATTGCCTATAAGATTGCCTGCCGGAGACTAAGTCGAATTTTGTCTAAGACGAACCGGCCGATTACGTATGCGTCCCAGATCATTGATCGGCATACCCTTGAAAATCAGGACTCAAAGCAGATTGCGTTAGACTATATAAGACAGGTCGCTTCGGCTGAATTAGTCATTACGTCACGAATCCATACGGCCCTTCCCGCAACCGCAATGGGAATCCCCGTTCTGTTTTTAAGCGATGGACTCAATCATATTAACCACCAAAGCCGCCTGCGTGGACTGGTGGATTATTTTGAAGCCTGTTCTTCCAAAAATCTGCAGAATATAGATTTGGAGACCATCAAGACGAAATCAAATCACATAGAGCAAGCCATCAAACTTAAAGCAAGGATTGACCGCTTTATGGAAACCGGATAAGGGGCCGTACGATCCGTATCCAGCCTCTTTGTTCAGTAATGTTCCGGGGTAAACAGGTTCGGATTTAAGTCGTGTCGTTTTTTGCCTCCAAAAGTGCACGCGCAATCATACGAGTAGGCCTCCCCTCCGGCCCCTGACCAAATCTACATTGGGGGCCGGCTGGTTCGCGCATCACAGCATTAAGGATAGACTGAGGGTTCACACCAGCGCATGTATTCCATCCGTTCATGAGCGTTTCGGGGAACTCCGTTTCTTCACGAAGGAGCACGCATGGAACCCCCAACCAGTAGGCCTCTTTCTGGAGTCCGCCACTATCGGTCAGTACACAACGAGCATTGGAGGTCAGCGTTAACATGGTGAGATAACTGACCGGCGGGGTGATCTCTACGTTATCTGGAACAGTAATGTGACCCAGTACTGCCTTAGTTCGGGGATGAAGCGGCAAGATTACTGGTAGTGCTAACTGCCCGAATGCAGAAAAGATACTTTGAAGATTTTCCCGAATATCTGTATTGGATGGGCGATGCACGGTTGCCAGATAATAATCTCCGGATTCACGGCGGAGAATGGATTTCAGAGGGAACTGTTTTTTTGCACGATCCGCAAACATACGTGTGGCATCCAACATGACATCTCCAACAAGTACAGTCTTCTTTTTTAATCCCTCCCTCTCCAGATTTTCTACGGCCGTCTCTGTCGGTGCAAACAGCCACTGGGAGACATGGTCGGTAAGAATCCGATTAATCTCTTCCGGCATCAACGAATTAAAACTGCGAACTCCTGCCTCAACATGTGCGATAGGGATATTTTCTTTTGCGGCGACCAATGCTCCGGCAAGGGTTGTATTTGTGTCCCCGTAAACAATAACCGCATCGTACGGCCCCGTTTCATGGATAAACTGATCGAGTCGGATCATAACCTTTCCTGTCTGGACTGCATGAGAACCAGACCCGACCTGAAGATTTGGAACGGGTGTAGGAATTCCAAGCTCGTCAAAAAAGACTTGGCTGAGTAACTTGTCGTAATGCTGCCCGGAATGGATCAGTGTTTCTCTGATTCCAACTTCCCTGAGTGCTGGGCTCACCGCTGCCGCTTTCACGAATTGCGGCCGGGCCCCAACCAGTGTACATACACGCATCCGTCTATTTCACGAATCTGATTTAGAGAGTTGATCAAGCAGATGAGCAAGCCGGGCTGTCAGGCGGGGACGTTCATATTCTGCCAAAGCCTTGTCATTAATTGACCAAGCCTCACATCTGGATTCTATACAATCTTTCAGAAAACCAAGTATTCCCCCTTGGTCTTCATAGTCAAAGATATGACCTGCCCGAACCTGATTCAGAATATCCGCCAGATCTCCCTCTGTGGGTCCTAAAGCCAGAATGGGTCTGCGAGCCGACATATACTCAAAAACTTTCCCCGAAACATCTCCTGCACCATGATGGCCGTCTACGCGTGGCAATGGAAGTAAAAGAACATCCACCTCCTGCATGTAAGCAACTGCTTCATTATGAGGAAGATAGCCAACTCCTTTAACGGGAATCCCGTTCGAACGATAATTCTTTAGAGCCGCTACATCTACTTTTCCTACGAGGTGAACCTCCAATGGCATAGTTTTTTGTAACTGCTGCAGTGCAGCGACAAGTGCATTTGAGTGCCTGCGCAGATTGTACGTTCCAATATATGCAAGAGTGAATACATCCTCCTTTCTGGTTTGCGTGGTCTGATTCCTCGAAATATCGGCGGGATCGAATCCATTGGAGATCGTCTCGTAGCGCTGCATCTCAACCCGGCGCTTAAGGCCAATTCCGACATGCTTGCTCACGGAAATTACCGCACTGGCCGTACTCAGAACTCTGCGCTCCAGTGTGGACTGGATTTTTTTTGCAATCTTTCCCTCGTACATCTGATCTCTGTAGTAGATCTCAACCCACGGATCCCGCATATCCACCACCCAGGGAAGACCGGATACTTTGTGTGCAGCGAATCCAACCAAATGGCTTGAATGCGGTGGTCCCGTGCTCATGATTGCATCAAAATTCTGACCTTGCACCAGTCTTCGGGCAGCTCTGGATGCAAAAGGAACCCACCCGATTCTGGCATCTGGAAGAAAAATATTTCCTCGGAGCCACCGGGCAATCCGCTTGAATCTGTCTGTATTGTCACCGACATGTCCAACTTCCACCACATCCCCCTTCTTCTTCCCTTGAAAGCGCCCATACAGGCTGAATGGATCCCATGCCCGCGTACGGATCACCTCCATTTCAGGAGAAACTTCGTGAAGAAGAGAGGTATCCACCGATGGGAATGCTGCGAACTTTGGGTCAACCGTCAATACTGTAGGTAACCATCCGTAATCAGGGAGATAGCGTGCAAACTTAAGCATCCGCTGCACACCTGATCCTCCAGATGGAGGAAAATAGTAAGTAATCAACAGTATCCGCTTCACTGTTTCTCCAAAGTAACAGCGACTAAATGGATGATGTCTGGACTCCCCTGTGAGTCCCTCTGAAATAGCGATAACCACTTAGCCCAAACAGGAAAGATACGAGGCCGTATACCATCAGTGTAGAAATCATGCTGATTCTTTTTCCCCAGACATAACTGGCGGGGTTGAAGACGATCTCAAGCGTATGTCGGCCCGCAGGTATGACGACCCCACGCAACAGATAATTTGTGCGATGAATTGGCACAGGCACACCATTAAGCGTGGCAGTCCAGCCTGCGGGGTAATATAGTTCACTGATCACCAGAAGCCTTGGTGCATCTGTCTCCACCTCATGGACGATTCGCCGCGGCCCATACTCAACCGGACTGACTAGAGTAGTGCTGGATGAATCAATAGGGTGAACATCTTCTTCAATGGGTGCTGCGAGCAATGCCTGAAGCGCTGGATCAAAGTCGGAATTGAGGAGACGAAGCATTGCATCATCTGGGTCTTCAATCACTTCCACCTCTCCAACAAAATATGCCCGCGGAAGAACATCAAGATTCTCATAGACACTCAATCCCGATTCAGGGCCATATTCTACATTGAGCGCCCCCGCAATGGGAGCCTGGGAAAACACATACCGAACATTCATCATATCCAGTACATTTTCGTTAGGCATTCCAGTACTTCGATCAAAAAGAAGGTTGTCCAGAAAATCCTGATATAGGCGTAACTTCGCTGCACTGTAGCCACCTAACGATTCATGATGGAATGATGGGCGTGCAAGTCCAGTCTGATCCTTACGCTCCAGTGAGAGAACACGAAACTGCCCTTCTCTCTGGAGTACATACTCATCAATATCTAATGTTACGACACGGTTTGCAGAATATTTTGACACACTGAGATTGTCGGTATTCAAGTATCTCTTCGCTACACCTCCTAGGTCAAGAACGATCAGGATCGTCAGAACTATCTGCAAAATCCAGACGGGAAATACTCTGCGTTGAAACGCAATCAGCATGAGGCCTGCCAGGAAAATAAACAGAAATGAACGTCGCGCATCCGCTGTAAATGACTCTTTACGCGGGGGGATGATTTGTTCGTCAAGCAGTTGTTCTGCAGCGGCAATAACCTGAGAATCGGATGAATTTCTCCCGGCAGACTGGGCGACATAGGCGACGGCCTGCTGAAGTTCACCCTCTTTCTGAAAGTCGAACAGCGAATTCCCGGTTACCACTAAGAGTAACAGCAAGCCGCCCGTTGCCCCGAAAACAATCAATACAGAACGCCATTTGATGCGCTGTGCGGTGGCAGATGGTTCAAGGCGCACAATGTAGGCAAGCCCCAGTGCCGCCAGAATCGCCAGAACGAGTGCAACGGCAATCAGCCAGGTCTCCGGGGCCCGGAAAGCATCAAACAGCGGGAAGTAATTGAACATGATCTGATTCAGCACTTCAAAATGCCGTCCGAATGCAAACAGGATCATCAGACCGCCCGCAATTCCCAGTATGGCAACGAGCCGTGACCGAATTCGCCATAATGCAACGGCGGCAAGCGCCAGTACAATACTGCCCGTGTAATGGGGGCCGCCTGTAAAGGGCTTGGGCCCCCAGTAATAGGTAGACCCACCATAGGCATCGGCAATAAGCAGGGTTAAGAGTTCCCCCGGGCTCTGGCTCCATCGCATTGCATACTCCCAGCTCAACCCGCCTTCCCCGCCTCCGGCAGATGCTCCCCGAATACTGTACTCCTTGTATTCAAGCGTCGGCCAGTAATATTCGGCAACCATGAGTAATGCCAATACACAGCCAACCGCAAGGAGACCGGTAGATTGGAAAAACTGCGGGAGTGTCTTACGCCTTCGTGCTTCCAAAAGTAGTACAACCCACCATATCAGGATCAGAAAAGTTACGTAGTAGGTGATCTGTACATGCCCTGCCCGGAGGTTCACGGCCAGAGCAATGGTAAACAGGAGGCTTGCGATCATACCGGGTTTCCGTATTGCATGAACAAAGGTCAACAGTAGCCAGGGAGCAAAGGCTAATGCGACAAACTTGGTATTATGACCTGCAATCAGAATCACGGGCAAGTAAGTGGTCATGGCATACGCACATGCAGCCAGCAGCGAATTCAAGGTGTCACGCGTGAGATACCAGACCAGCCAGTACCCTCCCAGCAGCATGAAAATGACGTGCGAAAAAGGCCAGGAAATTTTGCGTAATGCACGGGGCAGTTCGTCAATTTGAAGGACCAGATCAGGCCTTGAAATAAGATACCCCGGCATACCTGCGAACACATTCGTAGCCCAAAGCGGCTCCTCCCCGGTTTCTTCGCGGTGCTCCATCATGCTCTGAGCGGCGGCCCTCCATTCTACGGTATCCCCTCCGACCAGGCTTTTTCCGCTGAAAAGGGTTGCCCAGGAAAAATAAAAGGCAACCACAGTGAGCCCCGCAATACAGACGATGTGCTGCAACACAGGAGATTGCGCCGCCCACCATGATTTCTGCAACTGGCGGGATTGCGCCGCTTTAGATCTGCCCATAGAACTGACTGCTACCCAATCACTTTCGGAACCCGAAAATACTCCCCATCGGTATCCGGTGCGTTACGGAGTGCTTCTTCATGCCCGATACGCTCCTGAACTGAATCTGCACGTACTGCATGCGTAAGATCATGCACATGGGTGACCGGCTCTATCTGGGAGGTATCAAGCTGGTTCAGGGTCCCCATGTAATCAAGAATCCGGCTCATGTCATGAGCCAGCACCTTCTCTTCGGCCTCTGTAAATTGCAGTCTGGCCAACTTCGCAATATGACGAACTTCTTTCCTTGTGATAGACATTTAATCAGGGTATCCCCCGCTTACGGCAACCGGTGAATGCTGTTCCATGGATCACATTCATGTCACCTGCCGAAATGTAAAGATAGAACGGAATCAGGAAACCCGGGACGGCAGACTTCCCTCTCCAAGTCCCATTCCTGCCCGAAATCTCGCAGCATCCCCTATCTTATCTTAGCGAGTATTACCTTGAATCGGATCAACCTGCGGAATACATGCGAAGTTTTAACCTGCTGATATTATTTGGGCTTTTCCTGACCGGAACGACCTCGGTCAATGCTCAACGCGTGACCGGGTCCCTCAAATTCGGCATGATCAATACAACCTTTGCCGGCAATCTTGCCGCGGGAGAAACGACGTGGGAAAGCATTACCGGGATTGCCGGCGGAGGGGCCGCTGAGTTACGTATTGCCGGTGGACTTAGCGCAGTTGGCGAAGTACTCTATCTTCGTATGGGTGCCAAAACCCGGGTGCAGTACAATGATTTCCCCGGTTTGTTAACCAGCAGAGCCTCGTATCTGTCTGTGCCCATTCTGGCGCAATTTCGGTTTGATGCCTCAGGAATTGTCCGTCCCCGGATTTTCCTTGGAGGTGCAGCCTTATTTGTAGTGCAGTCCGCAATTCTGGTGGAATCCAGCGATACCGGGCAGATTTTTATTGAAGAAAACGAATCCATTGAAACTCTGGATTACGGTTTGATGAGCGGGATTGGAATTGATTTTGATGTAGCCGCACAGCGCTTAACACTGGAGGCGAGGTATTACCGGGGCCAACAGGATATCACAAAATCTGACTCTGCAACGGGCGAATTAACCGTCCTGAACAATCAGGGGTGGGCGATCCTGGCTGGTGTTCTCTTTTAGCGGATCTTCGAGTATGAGAGGCGGCAACCCAGACCAGCAGGATGGCATAGATCTCATGATTTTTCAACTTTATCGTCGCATTTGTGTACAAGAGGGACACCAATTGCTTCGTTTGTTTGAGCGTAACCCTTGAATCCTCCTATGTCGGAGAATCAACCCGCGAAATTGCGTCTCCCCGATTTGTCTATTAGAAATTTTCGGGGGATCCAGAATCTTTCTGTTAAGAAACTTGGGCGCGTCACCCTAATTGCCGGTCGAAATGGGGCGGGCAAGACCTCTGTCCTTGAGGCAGTACGTATATACGCGGCCAGAGGACGTCACGACATATTCGAAGAACTGCTGCGCAAACGATATGAATTTGCCCGTTCCCGTGCAGGAGATTATGATTCTGTTCTAGACTACACGACCCTCTTTTATGGCAGAAATGCCTCGCCTGATCAAACGATCTCCATTGGTCCAAGCGATAAACATGATCAACTTCATCTTGAGATAACCAAAGCAAGAGAATTAACGTCGGCACAGTTGGATCTGTTTGCTGAAATTGTATCTCTGGATTCGAGCCTGCAGGCGCTCAGGGTTACGTATCGTGACTCAAGTGCGATGATTCCCTGTTTCCTGGAATTACCTGATTTCCCCGAAGCTGAATCGTTTCGTCGTATTCCTCGCACATTACGCAGAAAAATACTCGGTGAAGCAGATCTGCCCGATCCCATTGCCTGCCAATCACTTGGCCCGGAACTTCCGAGTAATTCTGTGCTGGCGCATTTCTGGGACAATATTGTCTTTACTGACATGGAATCTCTCGCACTGACGGCAATCAAGTTGACGGATATGCAGATAGAGCGTGTCGCTGCAATTGGAGAACCAAAAAATGGAAGATTGGATAGTGGAGGCCGCAGAATCATCGTAAAACTCAATGATTTTATAACAAAAGTGCCCCTAAGCAGCCTCGGAGATGGGATTGTGCGTCTATTCGCTGCTGCCCTTGCGTTGGCTCATAGCCGTAATGGCTTCCTGGTCATTGACGAAGTTGAAAATGGGATTCACCACTCCGCATTGAAGGGGTTCTGGAAAATGATGCTTGAGGCCGCAGAAAAATATAATGTGCAGATCTTTGCCGCAACCCACAGCTTTGATTGCGTCAGGGCCTTCGCAAGGGCTGCAGCCGAAAATAAGGATGCGGACGGGATGTTGGTGCGCTTAGATAAGAAAAACGGCCAACTACGATCAGTAGAGATTAACAAGGAACAACTCAGGATTGCGGCTGATCAGGATATCAGAATTGTATAGCTAAATGTCCACAGGTGCTAATTCAGGAAAAGTGTTACTTGTTGAGGGAAGTAATGATGAACATGTAGTTCGGCACATATGGAAATCCCGCCATAATAGCAGTCAACCTTTTGAAATACTAGACAAGCAAGGCTACAATACGTTATTAGACTCTATCACTACCGAGTTGGTCGCCATTGAAAGGGAAACGGTAGGCATTCTCATTGATGCAAATGATGCCCCAGAAAAGCGATGGAGAGAAATAACTGATCATTTGACAAAGTTCTTCGACATTCAAGTTCCCACGAAACCTGAAAAGTCAGGGACGATCATTGATTCTCAGCCCCGGGTCGGGATCTGGATGATGCCTGACAATCACTCTTCGGGCGAATTGGAGAATTTTATCCGTGAACTAATTCCTGATGAAGACCCGATCTGGCCTCTTGCCTGTGATTATATCAACGGGATTCCACTTGATGATCGTAAATTCAGACCACATAAAGAGTTACGGGCACAGATTCATGCCTGGCTGGCAGCACGTGAAAGACCGCGTCCCATGGGAACGGCGATTGGCCATGGCGATCTCGACGTACATCAGTCCGCCGCAAGCCATCTATATGAATGGCTGTACCGCCTCTTTATTGAAGAGTAAGTATTGATATCTGTGGGTGTGGAACATGATCGGTCGGTATTATTTTTGGTTTGACGGGGCCGCTCATTGGAAAATAACAGGGAAACAGGCCAATTATCCGTGATGATTGATGCATGTTTTGATCGTGCAGGCCGGTACACTCACTTTGGTCCGCTAATTCTCCTCCAGTGGCTGATCATCCAAATGCTTTAATCTACCGTGAACCTCCTCCAGGATTGCTGTAATCCAGGCATCCAGATTATCGGAGGCATGGAGTTCGGGGAATGAGTATCCGAAAACAGGGATCGTATCCCTGCCGACCTGCAGATGGCCGTTCCCAAATCGTCCCAGTGTTACGATGGTGCTGATATTTTGCCGCGGCCATACCGGATACTCCAACACGGCCTGCAATGCGGCCCCGGTTCCCGTAGCAATCAGTAGAGACCGCCGCGGGAATAGTCCCCCTACCCTTGCTGCTGAATATGTGCGTGCAAGTTCCAGCAGAACGGCCGAAGGCATCCACTGCAGAAAATCGGAATCCGAAGAGTTCCACATTGGATCCGCAGCAATCACGATGAGCTGTGATGCATACTGCGGGTCCTGACCTGCAATAAATCCCATTACATTCAAAGGGGATTCATAGGTATTGATCCAGTTTTCTATGTGTATCGGTTCAGGAAGGCTGTATCCGCCCACAGGGAGCACTCCCTGGGCAAGGCTGTCCGCAGATAACCCGGAGAGATCCGCAAGAATATGTGGTGCAATCTCCAATATGAGGGCATTGGCATCTGCCGCAGATGCAAAACGCCGGGTCACATCTCCGATGCTCAGAATCGCCTCCGTACCATGGCGGATTACTTGCTGAATACGTTCAGAAGTCAGTAAATGGCGGGGCAGCATGACCGCCGATCCCTTATTCAGCGGGAGATCTTCCAAGGATCTGAGTTCCGTGATCATGTAGGCACCTGAATCTGATCTTGGATCCGGCCAGAACGAATTTCCCAACCCCGTTGCATCCCCCAACCTGCCTCCCTGAATTACACGCCTGGATCCCGGTAAAGAAAAGATCATGGAGTCACCGAATACCGGCTGTACTCCAACCATTCTGGCCTTCATGTAATCTACGATACCTTCAGGCGGCCTGGATGCATCCTGTAATGCCAGTTGTCGAGCATCCTGAATTACATTGGCAGGCTGCCATAAAGAGGGAGACGAAAAATTCTCCAAACCGGTTTGGTTCAATGTAGCACAGCCGGCAATGAGCAGTGTCAGCGCGAAACAACGATGATAAACGGTACGACAGGGTTGACCGCTCATAATACATCCCCCGATTACATGATGGATTCCACCGCATCCAGCAGCCTGTCCCAGCCCAGAGACTGTTTGTGGCGCTGTACACCCCGGACAAGATCGTCCTGCATCCCCTCCTCAAAATACCGCAGGATGGCCCTGGCCAATGCTGACGGATCATTCGGAGGCACAATGAGGCCGGATTCTTCGTGGAGCACTACTTCGGCAAGCCCCCCGACATCTGTCGTAATCACAGGCGTATCAAACTGATAGGCAACCTGCGCAACCCCGCTCTGAGTTGCAGATAAATACGGCTGTACGACAACGTTGGCCGCCGCAAAATAATCCGCCACTTCCTTTTTGGGGATGTATTCATTAATAAACCTCACCTGCCCGGTCAACTCCAACGAGGCAATCGTATCCCTGTAAGAGGCTTCATCCTCATAAAATTCACCGGCGACGATTAAACAGATATCCGGAATTCGATCCCGAACCTCCTGCATGCTGTCCAGAAGAATCTGAAGCCCCTTATATCGCCGCACAAACCCGAAAAAAAGAATGACCGGTGCATCCTGATCAATCTGTAATTTTGAACGTGCCTGGGTGGGATTGGCCGCCTCACCGAAGATGTCATAGATTGGATGGGGGGCAAATGCGCGGGGGCAGGAAACATTCAGGTGATCCAGATCTTTCTCCACGGAGGAAGACATGACGACGCATCCGTGTACCGCCTTAAAGAAATAGCGCCCCAAAGCGACATCCCCCGGCCGGCGCTCATGAGGGAATGCATTATCCACCACAGCCACCGACGGAATTCCACTGCGAGCAAGCCTTCGTGCCATTGTGCCAAAAGCAGGTGCAAAAAATGGCATCCAGTAACGAAAAATCACCACATCAGCCTCTAGTTCCTGGATACGCCTGACCGCCTTCCACCACGAAAAAGGATGGATGGAATCAATGATCCGCTCGGCTTCCACCGCCCTGTCGGAGGGAGCAACTTCTGTTTCATATTGTGTTCGCCCTGGAAAAAGAAATTCCGGGTACTGGCGGGTGAAGGTGATTGCACGCACTTGATGCCCCCGCCTGAGCAGGCCGGCGGCCAAAGTTTCGGACAGATGGGCAATACCCCCCCGGTAGGGATACATCGGACCTATAATCACAATCCTTTGGTCTGTATCCATGTGCCCGTATTCAAAAAAAAAGAAAACCAGTGAATTCCATCCTCTGCCCTGAGTTTTGCGTACATCCCAGGATACCAGATCTCTCTGCAATCTGTATGGAACCCCCGTTGCTATTCAGAAATGCCCAATACATTTGTTCCGTTAGATATTCCGGAGAAAGATGCAGGGAATGTTTTCGGTATGCGGAGAAGCTTCTCAAAATCCATGCATTCACGGCGGATCCGATCTGTGTCAGATCGGAGAACTGCATCTTAATGCAGGGACCCGGCAGAGATAGTGGACGCGGGATGGTGCGCTCACAATACGTGTTCAAGTTTACCGTAGAATCGTATGCCGGGAACCTGTGTGACATCTTTACACGAAAGATACACACTCCCCGGCAAATTCCCCCTGCCCCGCATTTTATCTCCCTGCAAACGCTCCCTGTATGCATCTGGCGTACCATGCATTCTACACATACAGCGAAATTTCTATCCAAATGAATGGCTTTATTGCAAGAATGACTCCAATCAGAGCCCGATCCACAGATATCCGGTTTTGCACGATAATCTTGCAATAAGAAGCAAACCGTGCCCCTAAATCCCGCAATCCGTATATTTTGTGTCATTGCCCTTTATTACACATGCAACTACAAGCGGCAGACTGCGTACCCAGTAAATACAACATTTTACCCCGACCACCATGACTTCACGAAACAGTAATATCGGAGAACGACTCGGAGAGCGCTTTGAAGAAATCAAAGTCGAAGGATCCCAGTTGGTCGACAAAGTCAAAGAACTTGCACGAGAAGGCAAAGCACGCAGGATTACGATCCTTAAAGATGGGCGGACCCTTGCCGAATTCCCCATGTATGTGGGACTCGTAGGATCCGGTGCCGCCGTTTTGCTTGCGCCAATGGTTGCCGCGGTTGCCGCAATTGCAGCGCTCGTGACGGATGTCACCGTACGTGTTGAACGTGAGCCGTCCGAAGGTATCGAACGGAGTTCCTCACAAGACCCGGATGACCTGCCGTGACGCTACCCTATCAGGTAGGGTTTGACGAGATCCGTTCGGCCGCCGAACGGCTTCAGGGAGTTGCCCATAAAACCCCCGTGCTCACCTCCAAAACCGTAGACGCACATGTTGGCGCATGCGTGTATTTTAAGTGTGAGAATTTTCAGCGATCAGGAAGTTTTAAATTCCGGGGTGCCTACAATACCTTAAGCCAACTCCCCGCATCCAACAGGAAAATTCTTACGTTTTCCTCCGGCAACCATGCTCAGGCCGTTGCACTTGCCGGAGCACATCTAGGGATCCAGCCCACAATTATCATGCCCCGTGATGCTCCGTCTGTAAAACGAGCCGCTACCGCTGAATATGGGGCCGGGATCATTCTCTATGACCGTAACGAAGTGAGCCGCGAAGCACTGGCTGAAAAGTTGGCCGCGGAGCAGGGCCTCCCTGTTATTTCCCCGTATGATCACCCGCATATTATCGCGGGTCAGGCAACCGCAGCGCGGGAACTGCTGCAGGATTGTTCAGATCTGGAAATACTTCTGGTCCCCTGTGGCGGCGGCGGATTATTGTCGGGGGCAGCTCTTGCCGCCCAGGAATCTGGACACCATGCCATCCAGGTGATCGGGGTTGAACCCGAAGCCGCCAATGATGCCGTGCGCAGTTTTAAGAGTGGCACACTGCATACGGTACATAATCCGGATACCATCGCAGATGGTGCCCGCACCCCCTCACTGGGTCACCTGCCCTTTCAGATTATCCGTGACCTCGCATACGATATCGTCACTGTATCCGATAAGGCAATCCTGTCTGCAATGCAGTTGCTGTGGGAACGGATGAAAATCGTTGTGGAACCAACGGGAGCCCTGGGGATGGCCGCACTGCTGAGCCGCGCCGTGAAGGCGGAAGGGAAGAAGGTGGGGGTGATTCTGAGCGGCGGGAATGTAGCCCTTGATCAGATGTGCGGCTATTTCAGGGGGATCTGATTTAGTCCAACTGTTCAGACCAGCGCCAAGTCTTGAGTACATTGATGCATCCGTGGGCCGTGCGGTCGTACTGGAGCGGTGTCACTGATACATACCCATCCTCCAGTGCCCCGGTATCGGTGTCATCTCCCTTGTCCAATACATTCATCATACCGCGATACCAGTAATAAGACCGGTTGGATGGATCCGTACGCCCGACAAATCCCTCCTCCCATCTTGAGCGGGCCTGACGGGCAACCCGAATCCCTCGAATCTCATGATGTGGAAGATTGGGGATGTTTGCACTGAGAACCACGCCCCGGGGGAGCTGACTTCGGAGCACTTTCTGGGCAATCACCTTGGCATAACTGCCGGCAGGCGAGTAATCCGCATCGGAATCCTTTGAATCAAGGCTGAAGGCAATGGAATCAATCCCGTTCACAGATGACTCCGTTGCAGCACTGATTGTGCCTGAATAGATCACGTTAATCGCAATGTTGGACCCCCGGTTGATTCCGCTGACGGCTAAGTCCGGCTTACGGTGCAGTAACTCGTGCAATGCCAGCTTCATACAGTCACAGGGCGTTCCCGTAATTCCTAATGCCCGTACATGACTCAGGTCACCCCCAAAATTATGGGCCTCGACCCGAAGAGGCTCATCCAGGGTAATGGAATGCCCCACCGCAGTCTGATCATCCACGGGGGCCACAACCACCACATCCCCCACCTCGTCCATCGCTTTCGTTAAAGCACGGATACCGGGTGCATGAATCCCATCGTCATTCGTGACCAGAATGAGCGGGCGGCGGCGAGAACTAATCATGTTCTTTTGTTTCGTACTTGATACGGCGAAATAAATTAATAACTTTCCTCCGATGACGGAAAAGAGCGGCTGCGCACATCCGCAACATATCCCCTGACAGCCTCCGAAATAGACTCGGTCAGATTCACATAATGCCGGACAAACCTTGGATGAAAATCATTATTCAATCCCAATGCATCATGCGTCACCAGCACCTGGCCATCACACGCATTTCCCGCTCCGATCCCGATCGTCGGGATCCGCAGTGATGCGGAAATTTTCTCCGCAAGTTTTGCAGGAATCTTCTCCAGCACAATTGCAAAACATCCGGCTTTTTCAAGTGCAAATGCATCCTTCTGGAGTTGATCGGCCTCCACAGGATCCTGGGCGCGCACCTTATACGTCCCAAAACGGTAAATACTCTGCGGGGTTAACCCCAGATGCCCCATAACCGGAATTCCCGCCTCAAGGATGCGCTCAATGGCAGAGACAACGGCCACGCCCCCTTCAATCTTGACTGCATGAGCGCCGGCCTCCTTCATTACACGAATGGAGGAGATCAACGCCTCCTTACTGTTGCCCTGATAGGCACCAAATGGCAGATCCACAATGACAAGCGCCCGCTTGACTGCGCGAACGACACACTGTGCATGATAGATCATATGCTCCAGTGTGATGGGCAGTGTCGTCTCGTGGCCGGCCACGACATTGGACGCGGAGTCGCCGACCAGAAGTGCATCCACGCCGGCACCGTCCAGTATACGCGCCATCGTATAGTCGTACGCCGTCAGCACAGCAATCGGACTGCCGGCGGCCTTCATCTGGCGGAACGTCTGGGTCGTAACCCGCCTAACGCCTTCCATGAAAGTAATGGTTGATTTCGTTGAAGGCGATATGAACAGAGATCTTACTGGCTGCCGGCAGACTGCATCGCCGCATCCACATCAATCCCCAGCTCCCGGGCGACCTCAAGCGTGATATCTACGATCCGGTCCTCGTTTGCATAGAGCAGGATCGGCTGTGCCGGACCGGCCTGGGTGCGAAGTACGAGGTCAAGATCCTTTTCTGCCGCAATCGTCTGAATTGCGGTATCGACCTGCTGATAGATCGGCCCCATGAGATCCAGTTCACGCTGCACCAGATCCTGTTCCAATTCGCCGGCCTTGTTACGCAGTTCCTCTTCCAGACCAATCAGTTCCTGCTGACGCTCCTGCCTGCGCTCCTCCGATAAGAGTGCCTGCTGCTTTTGATAACGATCCACCTTGCCGGCAAGATCATCCTGCATACTTTGCAGAATCCGCTGCCCGCTTTCGAGTTCCGCCTGTAATTCCTCCTGGATCGTACGGGTCTGGGGCATATTGGAGATCAATACTTCGTGATCCGTATAGCCAATCCGAAGTGCCGGAAGCTGTTGTGCCTGCACAGCGGTTGCAAAGCCGAAAAAGAAAACTGCGAGAAAGAATCCTGCACTGTGTTGAAGCGAAAAGAGTCGCATAGAATTAATTAAGTTAAAGTGTGAAACTTACCGCCCCAAAGTGGTGCGGGTAATGTCAATGCCCAACTCCTCAAGAACGAGGTCTGTAATGTCGAGCCTTTCATTGGTGTACAAAAAAACAAAATCGCCCCCCCGGTCAAATACATAATCGTAGCCCTCCGCCTCGGCCACCTCCTCAATCGCGATCAGAACTTTTTCCTGGATCGGACGCAGAATCTGCTGCTGCTGCTCAAATAACTGGCCTTCCGGCCCAAAATACTGCCGCCGCATGCGTTCAAGCTCTTCTTCGGCGGCAATGATTTCGTTTTGTTTCTGCTGCCGTGATTCGGCCGTATACAGCAGTTCGCGGGCCTGATACTCCTCAAACATCTCGTCTAAGCGATCCTGCCGCTCCGAGAGTTCCTGTTCCCACTGCTCGGCGACCCGGTCCAGAGACTGCTGCGCCGTGGAGAACTCCGGGTAATTTTCGTAAATCAAATCCGAATCCACATAGGCAATCTTGTGCTGTGCAGCCGCCGCCAGAGCAGTCCACACAAAAAGCATCCCGAAACTGAAAAACGTTCTCATACGTGCAAAAATTTGTCGAAGATCTAGTTAAATCCCTGGCCAAGCGTAAACTGGAAGAACCACTTCCGCGAACCGTCATGATTCGAACGCTGACCGGAAATGGGAGCAAATTCATCAAAGTTATATCCATAGGCAATTTCCAGCATGCCCAAAATTGGCAGGAATAAGCGCGCACCTACCCCGGCCGAACGATACAGCTGTCCCGGGTTATACGTCTCAAATGTATCCCAGGTGTTGGCCGCATCCATGAAAAGATACGGCGCAGCGGTGAGTTGCGGGGTCTGAACGGCAAGCAGCCGCAATTCCGACGCGAACTTGTTCAGCACACGGCCTCCCACGGCTTCATTTCCGCGACGCGGGCCAAGCACACGGGCGGGGTATCCCCGCATATAGATAATGTCTTTTCCAAAATTATTCCGGTATCCCTGATGATCAAAGGGGGACCCGCCAACCACATAGCGCTCAAAGAGGACATCCCCGCCGGTGAGTGAGCCGATATAGCCAAAGTCGGCAGAGAAGCTTGTGGTCAGCTTACGCAGAACCGGTACATTCCAGGAGGTGCTGAGTTTCCATTTATGGTACTGGATAAAGTCCGATACCGGCAATGCCAGCTCCCCTGACAGCAGAAATGTTGAGCCTGCAGTCGGGAAAATCGGATGATCCACCGAACTGCGTGACAACGCCTGACGCACGGTCACCTGCTGACTCCGTCCAATCGGAAGCGCCGAGGTATAGTTCCGGTTGGAGTAGAACTGATAGCCCAGGGAGGTGCTGGTGCTGAATTTATCATCCGGCCACCGCAGCCGCTGCTCATAAAAGACGCGGACAGAGGTGTTCGCAAATCCGAGATCGCTTTGACGTGCGTCATCATCATCGTAGATACTGCTGTAGCCATAGAATCCCAGCCCGCTAAATCTTGAATGCGACACCTGGAAGCCCACCGGTGTCGGCCGGCCGCGCAGCCAGGGCTCGGTAAAGCCCAGAGAATAGCTCTGATACTGCCGCCCGCTGGTCTGGAGGCTGACCGAGAGCTGCTGGCCGTCTCCCGACGGCAGCGGCCGCCAGGCACTCCCCTTGAAGAAGTCCTGCGCACTGAAATTGTTGAACGCAAAGCGCAGCATCAGAATCACCCCCCACCGGCCGTAAGTACCGCTCAATTCCAGCTGGTCACTGCCCACCTCCTCAAGGTTGTAGGCCAGGTTTACTTCTTTTTCTTCCTGATCCAGATCAATGGAGGGGCCTGCCCCCAATTTTTCCTGATCAAAGTACTTCAACTGGGATAACCTGCGAATCGTCTCCTGAATCAATTCCCGGCTAAAGGTCTGTCCGGGGATGGTATACAGCTCCCGGCGCACCACATGCTCCTTGGTCTTGTCATTGCCGGCGATGGTGATCTCTCCGAAACTGAAAATATCCCCCTCATAGAGATCATAGTACAGGTCCAGCGAATCGCCTTCCAGAACCCGCACCTCCGGCTGTACACGAAAGAGCATGTGTCCCCGGTTCATGTACAGGCTTGATACGTCACTGCTCGACTGGTTCCCGTGAAGGTTTTGCTCAATCCGTTCCGAGTTGAACACATCTCCGGACTCCACCCCTAGTGCAGAGGACAGGACTTCATCCGGATAGATCGTATTGCCTTCCCACTCAACATTTCGGACATGGTACTGCGGCCCTTCATGCAGTTCCATGGATACAATCATCCCTGGCTTCTCAGCCGAGGTATCCAGCCATACAGAGTCTTTCAGCACACGCGCATCGTAATACCCTTTCGAGTTAAAGTGATTAATCACATTCACCTTGTCTTCTTCGTACTGCATGCGGTCAAAGCGGGCCTTGCGCCAGAAGAAGAGCGGGCGCCGGGGTTTGGTTTTTTTCATCTTCCGGCGAACAGAACGACCGCTGATATTTTCGTTCCCTGAAACCATCACCTCCCGGATCCGCACCTTCTCGCCCCGGTCAATGGCAAAGTCAAGGTTGACCGTATTTTCGGGTCCGGGGGTCCGGGTCACCTCCACCTCCGCCAGAAGGTACCCCTTCTCGGCAAAGTGGTCTTTGATCACCTGTTTGGAGCGTTCCAGATCTGCCGGACGAACACGGGTCCCCTTGAACAGCGTCACCTTGTCCTCCAGTTTGCGCCGATCTCTCTTTTTGATTCCTGAAAACGTGAATTCCGCCAACTGCGGCTCTTCGGTGAGATGAATCACCAGAAATACCCCGTTGTCCACTCTGCGCTCCTCCACAATCTTGACATCCGAGAACACACGCAGGCGGTAGATATTCCGTATCGCCTCCGAAATCGCAGGATCTCCCGGCAGGGCCAGAGTCTGTCCAACGGCCAGTCCACTGCTCCGGATTGCGAAACTCTGCATGGTCTCCGTCTCCACCCCCGCGACCGAGATTCCCATAATCTCAAGTTCTTCGGGGGCGTAAGAACGGCTGCTGGCCAGCGTGCTTCCGGAAAGCCCCTGAGCCATTACGGCATTCGCGCCGACCAGTGTAATAAATAGCGGAAATATGATGCGCATCACGGTTTTCAATCAGAATGGAGATGAGAGTATTGCAGCGCAGACCCATGGAACTCCTTTCACAGAGAACTTGTTTCTGCATCCGTGTACAAACGAAAAGAACCCGCCCGTTAGTACAAATTCATTGGGGGATCCATTACTCCGCTTCGGTTTCAGTTTCATCCACCTGACAGACCACAGGCTCCACATCACGGACTTCTTCTTCATCGGAATTGGTGATCGCACGGATCACATCATTCGTAATCAGGAACGCCATCAAGACCAGCAGTAGAATCATTCCGGCCTGCTGCAAAAAGATTCGCACCTTCAGCGGGGGCTCCCTGCGCACAATCAATTCATAGAAGAGGAACATTAAATGTCCGCCATCCAACACCGGGATGGGCAGAATATTTACGATTGCCAGCGTAATGGACAGCACGGCCACGATATACCAAAATGGACGTATTCCGCTGCTTGCCGCATCTCCAATCACATTCGCAACCATTACCGGTCCGCCCAGATTGTCCCGCACACTCTCCTTGCCTGCAACGATCCGCCATAGACTGAAGACGATGGTCTTGGTGTTGTCCCAGGTATCGAACAGTCCGATCTCCGCAGATTTGACCGGACCATAACGGATCTGTGTCTGCGGAAATCCAATCCCGATTACATAATCACATTTCGGATTCATGACGGGCACCACAATGGCCTCATGCAGGGCCGTGCCCTGCGCCTCCATGCGCTCCCAGGTCACTAGAAGCGAATCGCCGTTGGAGTTTCCAATATGATCGACCAGTTCCAGCCAGTACTTGACGGGGGTGCCGTTCACGGCGGTAATTCGGTCACCTGCCTGTAATCCTGCTGCATCCGCAGGCATTCCCTCGGCAGTGGATCCGAGCGTACTAGGCCAGGTATAGATTCCCAGTCCATAGAGACCGCCTTCGGGTAACTCCTGGATTCGGGTCATCAGGTTTTCCGGGGCAGGAAGGGTCAGGATTTGCCCCCCCCGCTCCACTTCAAATGTGAGATCATCGGCCAGAAGCGAGTTCAAAGGGACCGGGGCTCCACCCGGCACATAGGTGTGGTTCCCGATGGTGAGCAGGCGGTCCCCGGTCTGCATCCCAATATCAACCTCGGCCACCGAACTGTCGGCAACAAACATAGATCCGTCTTCGGTATGCGCAATACGGCTGCCCCCAAACCCCCAGGTAAGCGCAAAGAAGATGACCAGAGCCAGAATCATGTTCATGATCACACCGGCACTGATGACAATCATGCGCTGCCAGAGCGGCTTTGACCGAAATTCATCAGGCTGCGGTTCTTCATCCTTAAAATCGGTATCCAGACTCTCGTCCACCATACCGGCAATTTTAACATACCCTCCAAGCGGGGTCAGCCCAAGAACATACTCGGTCTGCCCGAATCGTTTCTTCAGGATATTCGGCGGAAACCCGATCGAAAAGCGGTCGACTCGCATGCCGAACAGGCGTGCGGCCCAGAAATGCCCCAGTTCGTGTACAAACACGAGAATCATCAGGGCCGGAATAAACGTGAAAAGAATCCAGAGAATACTCACAGGAAGCACCAACTATTTTTGTCTGGGTACGGTATACTTCACAGCGTGCAGGTGTTCCGTCTGACCGACTCTAATACATGCCTTCGGGCGCGGTGATCAATCTCCAGCACCTCCTCGTATGTGTTCAAAACGGGGCCATACAGCGCGCTGAGCGCCTTTTCGATCCGGTGGGGGATCTCCATGAAACTGAGTTTTTCTTTCAAAAAAAGATCCACGGCCGCTTCATTGGCCGCATTCAGAACCGCAGATGCATTCCCTCCCGCCGCCAATGCCTCCATGGCCAGGCGCAGGCACGGGAATCTTTTCAGGTCGGGTGGATGGAAGTCCAGCGACTGCGAGCTTGTCCAGTCAATACGCCCTTCAGGGAAGGGCCACCGGTCCGGGTAACTGAGTGCGTACTGTATCGGCAGCCGCATATCCGGCAGACTGAGTTGTGCTTTTACCGACCCATCCCGAAACAGGACCATGGAATGGATAATGGACTGCGGATGTACGACGACCTCTATCTGCTGTTCGGTCACCTCAAACAGCCAGCAGGCTTCAATCACTTCCAGTCCCTTGTTCATCATCGTAGACGAATCAATGGTTACTTTCGGCCCCATGTCCCAGTTCGGATGCCGGAGTGCCTGCGCTGGAGTAACCCGCTCAAAATCTGCGCGGTCCATATTTCTGAAGGGGCCTCCGGATGCAGTCAGAAGAATTTTCTCCACATTCCGGGCTCCCCCCTCTTCCAGACATTGAAAGACGGCAGAATGCTCGCTATCCACCGGAATGATCCTGGCATTATGTTTTCTGGCCGTTTCCATAGTAAGCGACCCGGCAGCAACGAGTGTTTCCTTGTTGGCGAGCGCTAAGGTTTTTCCCGCCGAGAGTGCCGACAGGACGGGCTTCAGTCCCGCAACTCCTGTGGCAGCCCCCAGAACAACGTCTGCCTCCGGCATCGCTGCGCATTCGCATACGCCATGATTTCCGCCGAGTACCTGAATTCCGGTACCGTCCAGTTCGCATTGAAGTGCCTCCGCTCTGGACGGATCGGCCATCGCAACTGCATGCGGCAAAAACTCCAGTGCCTGTCTGGCCAGCAGGTCTACATTCCGGTTTGCGCAGAGTGCGGTCACACGTAGTCGTTCCGGGTTTCTGCGGACAATATCCAGACATTGCGTACCAATGGATCCGGTGGATCCAATCAGACAGATTCCCTGCTGCTTCCTGTTCATCTGAACGTATTTATCCGAGAATTGAGAGATGGTTTTATCTTGTATAGATTACGAGTTTAACGGTCAACTTCGGGCTTCGATGTCTTTCCCCCATGCACACTGGGTTCATTGCACCACTGTTCGCGCAGGATTGCAAGATGATCCAGAACCTGCCCCTCCAACCTCAGAAGATCCACCAATAGCGCCCGATCCAGTGCCATGCGAACCTCATCCCGGTAGGCTTCATTGGCGGGCAGGAAATTTCTGCCTCGAAAGTCGTCAAACATTTTCCTGCACTGATCAAGTTGTTCTCTGGTAAACTGTCTGGCATCCAGAGAGAAGAGTTCAGGAAGTCGGGAGATCGTTAATCGGGAGCGTCCAAGTTGCTGACGTGTTCCTGCCCACCAGAAAGAGATCAGCCCAATGGTGGTGTTGGCCCAGAGAACCAGTGGAATCTCCCACTGCTCTCTTGTGATCAAACTTGGCCACGCTGTTCCGCCAATACACGGTTTTTCGGTCAGGCACGCGGCCAGCGCCTGTGATGCAAGCCCAAAATCACGATTAAAATGCAGCCGGGATGTGCCATCCCGCCAGAGTTCTGCGGCCTGTTTCCGGCAGCCTTCCCGGCTTCGCCCCTGCGAATCCGGTGCCACAATCAACTGACGCTCACGCCATGTGTCGTGTCCCCATAACACTGGATATTCCGGCGACGGGGGCAGTGCCTCAATATCCAGGGGGCCACGCACCTGTCCGCTACTGGTGCGTCCGTTAATATCCCGGTCTAAAAAACCCCGTCTGCCGAGTTGTCCCAGTTCACAAACCGGCACAGACATTGCCGAGGCCATCCGAGGC
Organism: Rhodothermales bacterium; assembly: GCA_022821875.1. Taxonomy (GTDB): domain Bacteria; phylum Bacteroidota; class Rhodothermia; order Rhodothermales; family Bin80; genus Bin80. Next base: position 142 of record JAJECV010000142.1, on the reverse strand, counting down.
AGCAGCAGCCTGCCCTCTTTCAGGGACTCCATAAAGACCACCAGAGACGGTTCCCGTACACCAAATCCACCCCACCCTCCGGAGCGAAAGAAACTGCCGGCATCGTGACCTGCCGTGAACCGGATTCTTCCCGCGGCGACCC
>JAJECV010000026.1 GCA_022821875.1 Rhodothermales bacterium | reverse complement strand
CAAAACCGTCAAAGTCTGTAGCCGTGGCTTTCGAAATAAAAAACGCCTCGCCACCGCAATTTACTTCCATCTCGGAGGCCTTGACCTCTATCCAGATGGCGTGCAAAAACGAGCCGTTTCACTAAAATAATCGAAGAACCCGTTATTCTTTTGCCCTGCATGGTGTATCCCCCCGGCAAGCCGAAATAAAACCGGACCGGATCAACGTGAACATCACCTCCCCGATCAAATCGTTAAGGGATCCGGCCTTTGCCGTAACGACCTGTACCCCTGCCAGCATCCCTGCCAGGCCGTGAAGCCAGAAATCCTAGTGTCAGATACATTGAAGCCCGCCGAGTTTTGTCCGTGGTCCCTGCCTCGATAAAGATCACTCCAGACGGCAGCGATCACTGCTCCATGACAGGCATCGGGGATATCCGTGCACCACTATCCGGCATCACGAGCCGGCTTTCGTCAAACGGCTGGGTATAGGAATGCTCACTGGACACGGCTTCGTAATACTTCTCCCCTCTCGCTCCCTCTGCAAATCCATATCCCTCAAACCGGGTCGGAACCGTCAACCCGTCAACCGTCACATAATTCATGTAATACAGGAGGGTTTCCGGCATACCCTCTTCGATTGCCGGTCGACCCTGACCGAACGTAGATCGATACCGCAGCGCATTGACCCTGTACGTCTCAGCGTGAATATAGAGCGTGTAATGATCACCTGGCGCATCGCCGACACCATCATTGAAGGTGGCGCGCACAAGATGATGCTCCTCACCATCCAGCAGCGCCGGTGCCAGGATTTCATGACGGATTCCCGGATCAGCGAGAATAAAGGGGATGGATTGAAAATAGTAGCCTGTCGTAGCCATGAAACGCGGATTCGTGTTCAGGGAATCGGGATACACCCATGCATCCGTGCCATCCCATACCATCCGGGCACCGTCCGGTGCCTGCTCCTCTCCCATGGACAACACATCGTGATAGACCTGACGCGTTCGATTATGCGCCACCATCCTTGTCTGGATCCCGCCATTGAATCCCCAGATATAACTGCTTGTCTCTGCACGATGCCAGACAGCTAATCCTCCATGCGCCTCAATTGCACGCAACAGCATCTGGCCTCCTTCCGTCGCCATGAGACGCATCTCAGTCTCTGCCGTCCGTGAATTGTCTTCTAATGCATCCACCACGGGGGAGGCCGTTTCTGAACTGCCGCAGCCGGAAAGGAGTACCGAAACAATAAAAACTGTACTGATTATCCGCATCAAGTTGGGGGTTTAGTTCGTTAGAGTCAAGGTACAGAAATTTCTACCCACTGTCAACCATTCCTCGTTATGTCAGGTTCAGTTCTGCGCATTGCTTCGGTTCAGATGTGTTCCGGTCAAAATATTCAGGCCAATCTAGAACAGGTAAAGCATCTTATTGAAGATGCAGTCCGGCAGGATGCCCACATGGTGGCACTTCCTGAAAATTTTTCGTATCTGGATCGGGAGGGAAAAAAGATGGATGCGGTTGAAAGTCTTGCGCATGGACCTGCCGTACAGCTGCTCCGGGAATTGGCCCGCGTAAACTCCATCTATATTGTGGGAGGCACGGTGCCCCTTGCCGCCAATGAGCGTGTCACGAATACCTGTCTGGTCTTCGCGCCTGACGGACAGATTATCGCACGTTACGATAAAATTCACCTCTTTGACATCCAGTTGGATGAAACCCATTCATTCATGGAATCCCGCTATATTGAAGCCGGCAAAGTTCCGGTCACATTTGATGCATTAGGAGCAACCATGGGGCTCAGTATCTGCTATGACCTTCGCTTCCCGGAACTCTACCGGGTACTGACCGGCCGCGGAGCACGGGTTATCTTTGTTCCTTCCGCATTTACATGGCGCACCGGTGCCTATCACTGGCTTGCTTTGCTACGGGCCCGTGCAATTGAAAATCTCGCTTATGTCGTTGCACCCGCCCAATTTGGACGGCACAGCGCGGAGCGTGAAAGTTTTGGACACTCGGTGATCATTGATCCATGGGGACAGATTCTCGCACAGGCACCGGACCGGGCATGCGTGATCACCGGCGAATTGAACTTGGAATATCAGGATCAGCTTCGCGAACGCCTGCCCTGCCTGCATCACCGGCGCATTTGACCGGGAGCCGGTTCTGACAAAATGGCCTGCCGGTCAAACCGAAGAAATCACCCGTGGAACTGGATCAACGAAACCCGGATGGCCCCCATTCTGGGATCATATCTCATGACATTTTCCCCGGTACGGCTGTACTCTAATTGATACTGCGTCAATGTATCCAGAATCTCTCCATCCAGACCCGCTGCAAGGTCTCTGATTTCTTCATCATCGTATCGCTGCATCGGGAACGGGATACTCAACAGCGCCGTAAAGCGCCTGAAGAATTCATTCACTACTTCGGCCTTGGGAACTCCGGCCAGAAGGCGATCCGGGATCGAATACTCAAACACCAGATGTCCACCCGGTGTCCGTAATGAGGCTAATGTGTTGCGATAGGCTGCTTTGGGGATATAGTAGGAGATCCCTTCCGAAACAAGGAGTGTTGCGGCATCTGAATTCCAGCCTGCCCCACCTAAAATCTCAATCAGGGAAGACGTATCCGCCAGATTCGCGGTCAGGAACGCCACATCCGGGCCATTGACTGCCTGATTGACTTCCTCCTTGATCGGCATATTGGCCATATCCACATCGAAAAAACGTGCCTTTGGATAACAGTCCGCCAGGTCAATGGACAATGGGTCCAGACCGCCTCCTAAATGAATGACCTGTGCAGCAGGATTTTCATTCAAATATTTCCGGCAACTCGTTTCCACGCCGTGTTTCCGGTTCAGGATCTCCATATGAATCTCCTCATGGAGATCCTCAAACTGTGCAACGAGCGGCTCCGCGGCCGACAGATCTATACTGCGAAGAAACGTGCGGGCTGCCTCCCCGTGATATATATCCTCGCTGGTAAACGACAATACGAACGCCGAGGTAGCCGGCACTTCAAATAGACGTTTCATTCAATCGGTCTGATGGGTCTTTCCAAAAATGCCAATATACGACATTCCCCCCTTTGCGATCCCGGATTCTGTAATCAGACCATCATTGAGCAGTCCTTTACCTGCGCAGTGTGAACCCCCGATCTGCAATCACTTCAGTCCATCTTTAAAAAAAGTGCTATATTCCCACCCCGTTCAAAAATAACTCAACCATGAACTCTCTCTTCCGCACAACTTTTGCACTTGCACTTCTGATTGTGCTGCCCGCATCCGCGCAGGACAACCTGATCGGCGAAACCGATTTTTCCGGCCTGAAGTTACGTAATATCGGGCCCGCATTCACTTCCGGTCGTATTGCGGATCTTGCAATGCACCCCGATGATGACAACGTATGGTATGTTGCCGTGGGCAGCGGCGGCGTTTGGAAAACCGCCAATGCCGGCACCACCTGGGAGTCCCTCTTTGACGGTCAGGAATCCTATTCAATCGGAGCACTGACCATAGATTCCAGAAACCCGCACACGATCTGGGTCGGTACTGGAGAAAATGTCGGGGGACGGCATGTAGGCTACGGAGACGGCATCTACCGCAGTGATGACGGTGGACAAAGTTGGAAAAACATGGGCCTCAAAGAATCCTATCACATCTCCAAGATTATTGTCCATCCCGACAATAGCGATATACTCTGGGTCGCTGCCCAGGGAATGCTTTGGGGCAGCGGCGGCGAACGTGGACTCTACATGAGCACCGATGGCGGCGAATCCTGGGAGCGCACACTCGGAGATGATGAATGGGTTGGGGTGACCGATATCGTCATTGACCCGCGTGACCCTGCCGTGCTCTATGCCGCAACCTGGCAAAGACACCGGAATGTCGCCGCCTACATGGGAGGCGGCCCCGGCTCCGGGCTGCATAAAAGCACCGACGGCGGAAAAACCTGGACCGCCCTCAAAAAAGGAATCCCCAACTCCAACCTCGGAAAGATCGGGCTTGCCATTTCACCGCAGAACCCCGACATTATCTATGCCGCCATTGAACTGGATGTGCGGACTGGAGGCATCTTTATGTCCGCTGACCGGGGGGCATCCTGGAAAAAAATGTCCGATGCGGTCGCCGGTGCCACCGGCCCGCATTATTATCAGGAACTCTATGCATCCCCGCACCGAGAAGGAACCATCTATCTCATGGATGTGCGTGTTCAGGTTTCGCATGACCACGGCCGTACGATCTCTCTCCTGAAAAACACAACGGATAAACATGTGGATAACCACGCAATGGCCTTCCGCATGGATGACCCGGACTATATCCTGATGGGCACGGATGGAGGGCTTTTTGAAACCTTTGACGGCACCGAAACCTGGCACTTCATTGCAAATCTGCCGGTCACACAATATTACAAGGTAGCCGTTGATGATCAGGAGCCCTTCTACCGTATCTTCGGCGGTACGCAGGACAATGGTTCTCATGGCGGCCCTTCCCGGACCGATAATGAGCATGGTATACGGAACGCGGACTGGTTTAAGACTCTTGGCGGCGATGGACATCAATCCGCAACCGAACCCGGCAACCCCGACATTCTGTATGCGCAGTCTCAACAGGGGCGGCTGCACCGGGTGGATCTTGTTACCGGAGAACAGACACTCATACAGCCGCAGGCGGGCCTCGAAGAAAAGCACGAGCGCTATAACTGGGATGCTCCGATTCTGGTCAGCCCCCACATCTCATCCACTCTTTATTTTGGGTCCTACCGGGTCTGGAAATCAACAGACCGGGGAGACAGCTGGACCGCAATTTCGGGAGATTTAACCCGCGATGAGGAGCGGATCGAGCTTCCGATCATGGGACATGTCCAGAGTTACGATAATCCCTGGGATTTCTATGCCATGTCGGTCTACAACACAATTACATCACTGGCTGAGTCTCCGCTGGAAGCAGGCCTGCTCTATGTCGGAACGGACGACGGAATCATTCAAATCACCGAAGACGATGGCCAGAACTGGCGTATGGTTGAGGTTGGCAGTATTGACGGGATTCCGTCCACTGCCTTTGTCAACAACCTGTATGCTGATCTCCATGATACCGATGTCGTGTATGCTGCCCTGGACAACCACAAGTTCGGAGATCTGTCTCCCTATCTGATTCAGAGCAGTGACCGCGGCCGCTCCTGGACATCCATCGCAGGCAACCTGCCCGACCGGACACTGATCTGGCGTATCGTACAGGATCATGTCAATCCAAACCTGCTTTTTACCGCAACCGAGTTCGGGGTTTACTTTACGGTTGACCGTGGAAGCCAATGGATCAAAATGGAATCCGATGCGACCATCTCCTTCCGGGACATTACGATCCAGCGGCGGGAAAATGATGTGGTTGCCGCCTCATTCGGACGTGGGTTCTTTGTTCTGGACGACTACACACCGCTCCGCGAAATCAATGAAGAACTGCTCGCTCAGGACGCACATCTGTTTGCACCGCGCACCGCCCGCCTGTATGTTGAGCGTGATGTTGCAGGAGGGTCCCAGGGAACCAACTACTTTGCCGCTCCCAATCCCCCTTTCGGTGCCACATTCACCTATTACCTTCAGGAAGGATCGCAAACGCTCAAGCAGATCCGGCAGGAACGGGAAAAGGAGATTGAAGAAGGGGAGGATGTGCCATTTCCTGGGTGGGATGCATTGGAAGCGGAACTGAATGAGGTCGCCGACAAGGTCTATGTCGTGGTCAGGGATGCGGCGGGTCAGGTCGCCGGGCGCGTTTCGGGCAGTACGTCCAAGGGAGTGCACCGCATCACCTGGAACCTGCGCTACCCCTCTTCGTCGGTCGTCACTCCCGGCAGTACCGGCAATAACTCCAGCCAGTACCTTGCCACCCCCGGCATCTATTCCGCGACCCTGATACGTATCCGTGACGGCGTGGAGTCTACGCTGTCCGGCCCGGTCTCCTTTGAGGTCACGCCACTTCGCGAACCTGTACTGGCAGGGAAATCTCCAGATGAAATCAATGTCTATCGGGGAAGAGCCGCCTCGCTTATGCAACGTGCCAGTCTGCTGTCAGGATCGGTTACAGAACACCTTGAATTACTGGAAGCCATGCAAGTTGCGCACCTGCGTGCTCCCAGCCCCTCTGCGGATCTGACTGCAGAGTTGTACGCTGCGCGATCCGCACTCCTGGAAATCAATCTTCACCTGAATGGATATGAGTCGAAAGGGAAACCCGGTGAGCGAAATGCTCCTTCGGTCATGTCCAGATTATTTGTAGGACAAAGCGGACTCCGAACCTCCTACGGCCCCACAGCATTGCACGAACAGTCTCTGGAAACCGGAGAAGTCCAACTTGGCGAACTGGAATCCGAACTGGCTTCCTTTGAGGAAACCATCCTGCCTGCAGTGACCCGTGCTCTGGAAGCAACCGGTGCCCCTCCGATCCGGGAGTAGAACCTACTCTCCAGGACCGGCGATGAGTTCAAAACTGACCGTGAGTTCATCGCCGGTCCGATAAGCACCAAACATCAGAGACGGTGGCTTGAGACCATAGTCAGTCATCAAAAGTGAATGCGTTCCCGAAAAGAGAATGTGTCCATCCTCTTGATGGATGCCCTCTACGGGAACCACAATCTCGTTCGTGGTCGCTGCGATGGTAAGATTCCCGGTTGCACTGAGCGTAAATGTACCGTCATCTGATACAGCATAATCCGACACCGACGCAAGTTCATATACGATATCGGGATACTCGTCCGCCTTGAGTGCCCCATACATCCCCCGATCCATGATTGGGCTTTTTTTGCTTTTCATCATCTTTGAAGGCACGACTAAACGGACCGATTCAACCATACCCTCTTCATTCAGACCTACTGATCCCTGAATCTCCGTTGCATAGACACTCCACTCAGGTGTCTGATTGGAGGTTCCGTCCACTTGCATACTGCTCTCGGTGACAATCGTGTATTCGGCTGTCTGTGCATAGATCGGAGCAGCCAGCACCACGAAGGCTAGCAGACAGGTTATTGATCTGATAGAAACAGAATGAGTCATTTTCTTTGAAGTTTTGTGAACTCGGTTTTAGGCGGATCAAGTCAGAATTGTTTCAAGGGGTGTCTAACGTCTGTGGACGCTTCATGGATTCAGGCTCTGCCAGGTCCATGTCCGTCTGCCGTAATCCGACCAAAGGCCCCATCTCCAGTGCTCTGATGTTTAGTACGGTCATCGTTGATATTGAGTGTAAACTCATATTCCAGATATTTCCATTATCTTGTACACCGTATCAGAGCCCCCATGCCCAATTGACCCAAAACCGATCCGTGGATAAAACCTTTGTTCCCTGCACTGCAGGAAGTTTTATCCATGGACACAAAGAAATAGCGGGCGAGACACATCTTTTCGTATCTATTCCGGGTCGGCGGTTCGGGGGCCATCGCTTTTCAATCCATATTTCCACCATGATGTCCGTCCGTTTTCTGCTCTTCCTGCTTGCCGGAGTATCTATTGTGAACAATGGCTGCATGCCTTTCGAGAGTACACCGCATTCTCTGAACACAGCAACAGATACTCGGATATCGTTTCAGGGCATCGCCTCACCCGCCGGCTCTGGAAGCAGTACACCCACGCTGCACACCACGCACGAAGGCGATGTCTTGCTGAGTTGGGTGGAATCCCTCCCGGAAGGCGGACACGCCCTGCGTTTCTCAAAACTGGAACACGATGCATGGTCAGCACCGAAAACCATTGCTCAAGGAGAAGACTGGTTCGTTAATTGGGCCGACTTTCCTTCGCTGATTTCGCTTGATGACGGTACATTAGCGGCGCATTATCTGGTAAAAAGCGGAGAAGCAACATTTGCTTACGATGTTCATGTGACCCAATCCCGAGACGGCGGCAAAACATGGAGCCCGGCGGTGATTCCTCATACGGATAACACACAAACCGAACATGGATTTGTGTCAATGTTACCCTCAATGGATCGCCGGCTTTTTGTTACCTGGCTTGACGGACGTAACACGGGAGGAGGTCATGACCGTCACGAATCACACGGGGGAGCAATGGCACTGCGCACGGCTATACTTGATGATGTCGGCACACTCCATCGTGAAACTCTACTTGATGAACGCGTTTGTGATTGCTGCCAGACCTCGGCAGCCCGTACTGCCAACGGACTTGTTGTGGCCTACAGAGATCGGTCAGACGGGGAAATACGTGACATTGCTGTGGTCAGGTGGCAGAATGGAACTTGGTCGGAACCAAAAACGGTGTACGAGGATCAATGGTACATCCCAGGATGCCCGGTCAACGGCCCGGCCATCGCCGCCGCCGGTAAACAAGTCGCCCTTGTCTGGTTTACAGCTGCTCAGGACATACTCCGTATCAAACTCGGTTTTTCCACCGACGAAGGACAGTCGTTCGGTGCTCCTGTCCAGATTGACGACGGCTTTCCGATTGGGCGCCTCGACGTGATCTTATTGCCGGACAGTTCAGCGCTGGTCAGTTGGATTGAGAAAACCGACAGCGGAGCCGAAATCCGCGTCCGCCGTGTTTATCCCGACGGTACATCCGATGTCTCTTCGGTGGTGACCCCGACCTCGGCGGCACGGGCCAGCGGCTTTCCGCGTATGACCCAGAACGGCAACGCCGTTTACATCGCCTGGACCGAAACCGGAACCCCCTCGTCTATCCACACGGCCGTAGCGACATTTTCGAAGAATATGTAACGATGAAACTGCGACGCATGCAGGCTCATTGTAACTTGAACAGCAGGGCAATCTAAAGGAATTATAACTAAAAGTGCGGCCCAGACTGGAAATCTTTTTCAGTCTGGCGTATCGAACGGAGGCAATTGGGAAGGATCGTCGCTCTCTCCGATTGCCTACACAGCATCATCTTATCTGATGTTACGGTGAGCAGTTGGATAGATCACAAATCTATTCTTTTGCACCCATTGTGTCTGCGAGATAGAGGGAAATTCCCCATTATGAGCACTCACATACACGCTCCACTTACTTCATGGCGGCTAAAGATTCTACCCAAGATAACAAATAGCCTGAATATTCTACACTCAGTACGTACAGTAAAACCATCCAATCCGATTTAAATCACTATCTTGGATTTTTCCTCCATCCTCCGAAAATTTCGTACTAAAGCCGCATAATGGGGACCGGACGAACCACGGAAGAATCGTTTAACGGTGCATTGGGAAACGCACTGCGGCGCACATGCGTGCGCTGGTCGGAATCTCCGGAATGCATCCGGGTCGAAGAGACCGGCCTCCTGCACGGGCAGCCGGGCCTGAAGCCCGACATTTTGATCAACGACGGCGTGTTCCCGCCGGTCA
>JAJECV010000123.1 GCA_022821875.1 Rhodothermales bacterium | reverse complement strand
CGATTGCCGATGCCATCCTGGACCGACTTGTTCAGCCCGCCTATCGCATCGAACTCAGCGGAGATTCCATGCGAAAATCGGTCGCGGAATCCGAAGAATCCAAGCCATGAAACATTCACGAAACGTACTCATTCCAACTCCAAAACAGACGTAAAAAATCGCTCCAAAAAATGAGACCTGCCAGGTGGGCAAATTCAATCTGAATAGGTGGGCAAATTCATCTGAATACACAATAACTTAACATGGCAGTGGATTTTGTCTCACGGCTCCCAAAATGTACAACCTTGATCTGCTAACTCAGCAAATGACACGTATACCCCTGTTTGTCCTTCTAGTCTTTCTCGTAAGTTGCAATTCACCCGAAAAAACCAATGTCGTATTCATTATGGCAGATGACATGGGAATGGGAGACTTGGGGAGTTATAACGCCAACTCGGCAACGCCAACCCCATACATGGATGCCATTGCGGCAGAAGGGATGCGGTTTACCGATGCGCACTCCCCCTCGGCAGTCTGTACACCTACGCGGTACGGGCTGTTAACCGGTCGCTACGCATGGCGCTTGCCGCAGTTGGCATCCGGTGTCACCGAAGGATACTCGCCCCTGATCATTGATACCAGCCGTGTCACCATTGCCGACATCATGTCCGAGGCAGGCTATCATACCGCCGCCATCGGTAAATGGCATCTAGGACTTGGAAATGCGGATTCTACAGATTATAATGCCCCCCTTGCCCCCGGCCCGCGTGCGCTGGGCTTTGATTATTTTTTCGGCATTCCTGCATCACTGGATATGGCCCCCTATGTCTGGGTGGAAAATGAGCATCCTACCGCACTCCCCACGGAATATGGTGACAATCCCGATAGCTGCTGCATCGGAAATTTTTGGCGATCCGGCCCAATGGCCCCCGATTTTGATCATATAGATGTGCTACCCGTAATCGCACAGCGGGCAGCTGATTACATCACCGAACGTTCTCAAAACGAAGAGCCTTTCTTTCTCTATGTGCCGCTAGCGGCCCCCCACACACCCTGGCTCCCCACCGAAGAATTTGTTGGAAGCAGTCAGGCAGGCGAATACGGGGATTTTGTGGTGATGGTGGATGATGCGATCGGGCAAATCATTGAAGCACTGGCCGAAAATAATCAGACAGATCATACACTCCTGATCGTGACCAGCGATAATGGCGCGTATTGGCCAAGGGCAGTTTCTGATATCTTTGAACATGAACCTAATCATCTCTGGCGGGGAATGAAGGCAGATATACATGAGGGCGGCCATCGCGTCCCGTTTATTGCCCGGTGGCCGGGCGTGATACAGGCCGGTTCCACCACCGATGAACTCGTGGTACATACTGACTTCTTTGCAACCCTTGCCGACCTTGCCGGAACCCGGCACCGGGCCATAGACAGTTTCAGCATGTTACCCGTTCTATATGGCGGATCCAGCACCCGCAAGGAAGCTGTACACCAATCCATCCATGGCATGTTAGCCATTCGACAGGGGGGCTGGAAACTGATTGACGGGCAGGGATCCGGTGGTTTTACCAATGTTGAGATTCCCCCGGATACTCCGCCCAGACAGTTGTACAATCTTGATGAGGATCCGGCAGAGACAACCAATCAGTATGAAGCATATCCTGATATTGCCTCTTCGATGATACAGGCGCTGGACTCACTACGCTCACAGTGAATCCCTCCGGCCTGTAAATCCGGGTTACGCCAACATCAATGATTGATGCGCTCCGTCGTGATCAATACGAAGTTGGGAGCGTACCTGCTCAACGAAACTGTCACCATACTTCGTCAAATAATAGAGTGCAGGTAATTCCCGTTCCTGAACATTTCCATTGGGATATAGCGCAGCTTTACAGTGCTCAATTTGCGTCATCAGTTGTTCGTGATGCCGCTTCTCTGCACGCTCGGTGCGCTGCCGCAACTTCGCCAGCGCTTTCCTCCATTGCGCCAGCGTTGCCTCTACCGTAGGTCGCAGGGTCACATCTACCTGAGTCACGGCAGGTCTTACCCCATCTGCACACGCATCAAGCATCTGCCCGGCCGTGTCGAATGCCTGTGCAAACTCGGACCCTTCCAGAACACGTCTGCGCATGAGTTCTGAAATCTCGTCAGCCAACTCCTCCACCGTCAACGCGTGACGCTCCATCAGTTTCGCAATCCTCGGCTCAATGATCGTAAGACTCGCCCGTGGAAAAATGATGGGCATTGGGCGTTTGGCCCACCGATAGAGCGCTTTAAGTTGCGCAAAATAGGCAACTTCGCCCGGACCTGCTACATAGGCCACCGTGGGCAAAAGCGAATCCTGTACCAGTGGTCGCATCACCACATTGGGACTCAGACTGCATGGCGGAATTTTGTGGATCTGATCAATGGGAATGAGTTCCGCCTCGGAGAATTGCGGGCGATAACCCTCGCTGCCCGGATGTAGTGATTCCCGCAGCGAACCGCGGAGCCGGAATACGTTTCCAGGACGGACATGTACCTGCGCATGATAACTGTTTTCCAGCGTATCACTGGTCGTCTTCAGGGCGGTGTAGGTGATTGCGTACTCTCTTAATTCACGCCGAAGCAGCGGTGCCGTCAGTTCTTTCAGTCGGCAGTCCTCCGGGTTCATGAACACCATCGTACCCCTGCCCAGCAGAGATTTTAAGGTATGTGCAAATGCATCGGTAAAGGTAATCCCCTGTCGATATGCGGAATAATAGTTTCCCAGTACCTGATCCCGGAATTCACTCCCCGGTAAATGGCCGATCAGGTCTGCCCGGACACGATCCATGTCTGCATTGAATACTAGAGAACCGACGCTGCCAAGATTGCCGGTATCGGGAGGGCGATGCCCCTCGTACCAGATCTTTGTACCGATCAGGCTGATCTGCCGCACCTCATCAAGATCATGGTCTCCCCCCTCAATCCAGAAAACCGGAATGACCGGCCGTGAAAGCATTCTGGTCAGGCGCTCTGCCAACCGAACCGCAGACAGGGCCTTGTAAAATGTGTAGAGAGGTCCCCCAAAAATTCCAACCTGTTGACCGGTAACCACGGCCAGTGAATCCGGGTCTCGCAGCTGCGCGGCGAGGGTCCCGTTCTCCCAGTTTGCATTCTGCTCCTCCAGAACATCTACCAGTATCCGGCGGTCCACTGGGCTTGCAGTGAGTTTTTGGGCAACTGCTTTGTAACTACTGTCCTCACGCCAGTCTCCGGCATAATAGTCCGCCAGTCGGGGATAGTCCGTTATGTACGCAGAGAAAAGCCGTGATCTGCCCTTTATTCCCTTGGAGGGAATCATTTTTTGTGCCATTTTGACCGAATGACTGACTGGCAATCCGATCTTGAACTACTCTCTCAACTTCGCCAAAGCATCACGTACCCGCGCCGCTTCCTCATAATCCTCCTCCTCAATGGCCCGTGCAAGTTTTGCTTCCAGCTGTTCGACTGGAGATGCAGGCACCGCGGGCTCCACGGGGGCGGCAGACTCCCCTTCGCCTAATGGGATTCCCGCCTCTTCAAGGATGGATTCGGACACCAAAATGTCCACATCCAGACGCACCGCAATCGCAACCGCATCACTTGGACGCGAATCCAGTGCAAGATGCTCTCCATTCAAAAAAAATCGAATTTTGGCAAAAAAGGTGCCATCTGCCAACCCGTCAATCAGAATGTCACTCACCTCTGCCCCCACATGCCTCATCAGATTGCATAGAAGATCATGCGACATAGGACGGGGCGGGGTTTTCTTCTCAACACCAACTGCAATGGCAGTGGCTTCATTTTCGCCGACCACGACCGGGAGTTTTCGTGTTCCAGATATTTCTCCCAGCATTAAAACAAACGCACCGCCACTTCTGGGGCTGGTTGACAACCCGACAATTTCTACTGGAATAAGTTCTTCCTGCATTGCCATCGTTTTCAGACTGTAATGCTCAATAACTGCATCAACGCACGCAGAAACGCACTGTTCTCTTCCGGTGTCCCTGTACTCACGCGCAAAAAACCCGCCAATTCCGGGTACCCGCTCATGTCACGGACTAAGATACCGCATTCTGCAAGTTTCACAAACATTTCTTTACTGTTGCCAGGAACCCGAAAGGTAACAAAATTTGCTTGTCCGGCAAGCACATGCCCCCCTTTTATCTGCTGCAACGCCTGAATTAAGCGCTTCGTTTCGGAACGAATCCGGTCCACCCGGTCACGAATCAATCGGGATTTCGAAAGAACTGCGTTTACTGCAGCAATACTGAAGCGATCAATCATGAACGGGGGCCGCACCTTTATCACCTCCCGCATTAATGCGGGATCCCCGACAAGATACCCCATACGTATCCCCGCCAGGCCAAATGCCTTGGAGAATGTTCTTAGAAGAATCACATGCGGATAGTCTCGCAATACTGTCAACATACTTGGTTCATCCGCAAACTCTATATATGCTTCGTCAATCAGCACCAGTCCCGGTGCCGCTCCGGCAATCTTTTTAATCTCCGCCAGAGGAAGTGCCAGACCTGTGGGATTATTGGGCGAGGTGATGACTACAACTGCAGGAGCCGACTGCTGCACTGCCTGAAGAATCCCTTCGGTGTTAAACTGCAGGTTCTCCCGGGGAGCAATGGACACCGCAGTCCCCCCGAAAATATCTACAACCCGCTCATAAAACGAAAACATCGGGCGGGGCAGTACCACTTTGGCATTGGGTGAAATAAAGGTTAAGCCCAGCGTGTAAGTCAATTCGTTGGATCCGTTCCCAATAATGATCCCATCGGAATCCCATCCAATCTGCGCTGCAGTCAACTTTGCAAGTTTATCCGGCTGTTCCAGCGGATATCGGTGAAAGGCGATCTCTTTCCAGTTCTCAAATACCGCTTCTTTGAGTTCATCCGGCAGATCAAATGGGCTCTCATTCTGATTGAGTTTAACCGTGATCTGCCCAGACGGGACACCGACCTTGTACGGTCGCTGCCTTTGGATTTCACGCCTGACCTGTAGAAGTGCTTGATTTTCGATTGCCATCAATCTTCCATCCGAACTTCTATGCTGCGTGCGTGTGCATCAAGCCCTTCACTGTGTGCCATCAGAGCAATCTCATGTGCAGCATTCCCCAAACGCTGCTCGCTGTAGCCGATCACACTCTGCTGCCGAATAAAATCGTCTACTCCCAGGGCCGATGAAAATCTTGCTGCCCCGCCTGTCGGCAGCACATGGTTCGGGCCTGCATAGTAATCTCCGACCGCCTCCGGAGACCAGGGACCGACAAAGACTGCGCCGGCATGACGAATCTTCTCCAAAACCTCCCATGCATCTGCCACCATGAGTTCCAAATGTTCCGGAGCAATGGTATTCACCATACAGATCGCCTCCTCCATGGATGAAGCAATCACGGCAACCCCGTGCTCCCTGAGTGCAGAACCTGCAATCTCACTGCGCGGAATCATCTGCAGCGCCTCTTCCAGTGCCTGACAAACTGCCTTTGCAATCACTTCATCCGGGGTAACCAGAATTGCGGAAGCAAGCCTGTCGTGCTCGGCCTGAGCGAGTAGATCACAGGCAATCCAGTCCGGTCTAGCCGTTTCATCCGCCAGCACCACCAGTTCACTGGGACCGGCAAGGCTGTCAATATCTACATGACCATAGACCAATTTCTTGGCGGCGGTAACATATGTACTGCCGGGACCGACGATCTTGTCCACACGGGGGACGGACTCCGTCCCGAATGCAAATGCGGCAATGGCCTGTGCACCGCCAACTGCGTATACATGTTCAATCCCTAACATGCAGGCAGCGGCCAGCACCTCCTGGCGGGGTAGTCCGGTAGAGGGATCCGGAGGGCTTGCAACGTGAAGACTGCCGACCCCGGCCACCTGCGCAGGGATTGCGGTCATCAAAACACTGGACGGATAGGCCGCGGTGCCACCGGGTACATACAGACCCGCTGTATCTATCGGCAGAATGCGCTGCCCCAGACGAACCCCATCGCCGTCATCCGTATACCAGCTCTCTCGGCATTGTCGCGTATGGAACCGGCGTATGTTGTTCGAAGCGTTCTGGAACGCGGTCTGCCACGCCGGTGACGCTTCTTCCCAGGCCGATTCCAAGTCCACTGCGGGAACCACGATAGATTTGGGCTGAGCACAGTCAAACCGGCTCGTGTACTCCAACAGAGCCGCATCACCGTGTTCTACGACCTTCTTGATCACCTTCGCAACCTGCGCTTCCAGTACAGAATCCAGACTGACCGGCTCGCGTCTCCACTGATCTGGTGCAATCAAGCGGATCATGGCTCCACCAAGTTACCTGTCGTCGTCCCTCGGCGGAAAATCAACAGATGGGTAGCCGTAAAATTCGTAGTCAGGCAGACGTTCGGTCCGTACATCCTCCATAGCCTCATACAAGCCCCTCATAAACTTGGCAAAGTCTTCCTTGTACACGAAAATCTTGTGCTTCTCGTGACGATGTTCACCAACCCGCTTGCTTTCGGTGATGACGATAAAAAAATCTTCACCGGAGCGGGTTGCCTTAACATCGAAGAAATAGGTACGTCGCCCTGCGGGGACCCTCCTTGAAAATACTTCGTCGCGGTACCGGGATTCTCCGCCTGAATGCGGCGCATCATCCCAATCGCCACTGCTATGCCCATAATCGTCGTTCATTGCGCTGCAATTTGGTTTTGTGATAAAAATATCATGTTAGCGGTAAGTTAACTGTTTTTTCAGAACTGAGGTGCCTGGACTACTGCTTTGACTAGTAAATCTGTAAGATTCGCATGTGCAGCCCCGGCAACACGAAGAACGTCTTCGTGCTTTAACTCCCTGCCCTCCAAGCCGGCCGCACCGTTGGTGATCACCGTGGCTGCCAGCACATGCATATCTAAAGCGGAAGCTTCCATCGCTTCGGGTACTAAACTCATTCCAACTGCGTCACCGCCTCTACGTTCAAATGCGGCAATCTCTGCTGGAGTTTCATAACTTGGTCCAATGGTCCAAACATAGACACCACTGGAAACGGGCGAACCGTAACAAACTTCAATCACGCGCTCCCTCCAAGGCGTATCATACACCGAACGTGTCCGATAAGTTGCAGTCAGGGGTTGCGCACAGATGTGGTCTTCCACTAACATCATCTCGCCCGCGTTCAATGTTGCCCGTATTGCCCCTGCCGCACTGATGAAAATAATGTTTCGAATCCCCAACTCATGGATAAGTCTTACCTGAAAGGTTACACCATCCATGGATATTCCCTCATAGCAGTGAACCCGACCCTGAATTAAGAGCACTTCCCGGCCTGCAAAGGTTCCCGCGGTGATCCGCCCCAAATGTCCGGCAACCGAAGGAGCTACGAATCCGGGGATATCCGAAACTGCAAACTCCCAGTGAACATGATCCAGTTCAACTCCGCACCCTGACCCCAAAATCATCGCAACTGAAGGCTGGACTCCGCCAAGATGATCCCGTAGTACGCTACCTGCAATTTTTACCTGACTCACTTTGATACAGTACCTCTTGAACTAGTTCCCTTGCCATTGTATACCCGTATCCCCGCCTTGTCAGGTAATCAATCAGTTTCTTTTTTCGCTTCGGACCGCTGCCCTGCACCCGATCCTGAAATCGCTCCACCATACTTTTTGCACGCTCCTCAAAGGCTTCCATGGGGATATTGGCGTTAATCGCCTCCGAGATATCCTCCGGCGAAACCCCGTCCGCCGACAATTCACGGCGAATCCGCTCCGGTCCATATCCCTTGTGATTAAACCGCGCAGTCGCATAATCCGTCGCATACTTACGGTCATTCACATAGCCGAACTCCGTAAGATCCTGAAGTACCTGCTGAATGTCGTGCTCTGAGCATCCCCGCTCCACTAAATGTTTTCGTATCTGGTAAACCGTCCGCGGCGCATACGCCAGATAAGCCAATGCCGTGGACCTTGCCTGGAATACCGTTTCGTTCCGCAACAGGGTCCTTATCTGCGTTTCATCCAGTTCCTTGCCTACATATAATTTATTCTGACCAACCAGATCCGTCAATATCCCAAAGGAAAACTCTCCGTCAATAAAGACAGATGTCCGGTTGCGATCTCTGGCCTGTGGACTTAATGCAGTGATTGTGCCGGCCTTACAGGAATGTCTCTTCATGCTACCCATCACCGAATTTGTACGGTCATTGTATCCAGAGCGATCCCCGCAAAAATCCCGCGCCCTCCCGATATATTAGATGGAGGCTCAACCTCCCCTGGATTCAAACTCCCCGACACAAAGTCTGCGTATGCCTGCGTGCATCGGATAATACTGACCCGGAGAGCATGCGCGGGAACGGGATCCGTCTCGCTGGTTACCTGAACCGCGTAGGATCCCGACCATGACCGAAAACTTGTATAGGTATAGGGAATCTCGGTTTCCCGCCGCAACACCTCTGGACTCAAAAAATAATTACCGAGCCGCTGATCCCCTCCAAGCGCGGGAAGCAGTTGCAGTCGCATCCACCAGTTATCCCCGGCCCGTGTCGCACTCCCCTCCCAGTACAACGTCGCCTCTATGAGATGAATCAATCCTTCCTGCGCAATCTGACCGAGCGCCCGCAGCCCCAGAGAATCCACTAGGGATGGATCAATGAATAACGACTCCAGCAGTAATCCGGGCATTGGAGTGTCCGAAACCACAATATCAAGGCTGTCCAGAGAGATGCGCGGAGGAATGCGACTCCGGGCGGTGACCGATTGATGATTCCATACAACGCTTAATTCAAGTTCGGCCCCGGGGACCGCCAACACCGAATCGAACGGCACATACACCCCGGGGCGCTGCATTGTGTACGGGATGCTTGCCCCCTGCATCACGAGTGCTACCTGAGCACCCGTGGCCGCCGTAGACGCATCCAGATCATAGGGATCCTGAATGGGAACTGCCTGCCTCAGTGTGATTGCAGGCAGCGGCCGCTCAGACACCACAAAGGCTTCCACAACCAGAAGTGAAGTCGCCTCTGGCTGAATGGCATCGCATCCGGCCAGAATCATACTTGCAAGCAGCAGGCACCTGAACTTCATCTCTAAAATCGTGCAGTGATTTCGAATAGTGGATACAGGGGGAGTCCCTTTCTGGATGTAACAAAGACCTCGTCAGGGAGGGTGGGATCATATACACGCCCAATCACATTCCGGCGAAAGGTGATATTATTGACTTCCAGCCGGAATTGCACGGCAACATTACCCACATTCAATTGATAGCCTCCCTGTACCCCAAAATTTATATATGCGGGCAATCGGCCATTATTAATGGTGGGGAAGTAAAGAAACCGCTCTGGCATTTCCGATAGGGGATCCCCTACTGCATAGCGGGCCTCGGGAACCGTAATGGGATACCCGCTGCGCCAATTCCCGTTCACCCCGTACGACCACTTTGTTTTCGTGCGCTGCAGGGCAATCTGAAATTGCTGAGGGACATCAAACCGTCCCGGACGGAACTGCCTTTCTCCGAGTTCAGGTGCTCGGCTGCGAGATCTGCCGGCAGCATAACTGATCCAGACGAGAGAACTCCCCCGCTCATACTGAAGATTAACCTCTAGTCCGTGTGCCACTGCCTTCCCCCGGGTATACTGGCCGAGTATCGTACCTAGTTCAATGCCGGGGCCAAGTAACCTGTCCCCGCTTCGCCCTTCATTCCGCGGAAGTAAAAGCCCATGTGTCCGATGAAGGTAAAGGCCTATATCTGCCGTAAAGGAGGTCCCCCAGAATATACTGCCGCCCGCGGAGGCGTGGTAACTGTAGGAAGGCTTTACAGAACGGCTCGCAGGCACCCAACGGTAGGAAATCAAGTCATACAGTACCGAATAACGATCCCGCACCTGATGCAGATACTGTACATTCACACCGGTTGCCATCCAGATACTCGCCTGATTCAGGTCATATTGAATTCCCAGACGGGGGCTTAGTCGAAAATCTTTGCGCCCCCGCAATTGACTGACACGAACCCCCGGCTGGATCTGCAACCTTGGCGTTGGAGTCCAGGTATTCTGTGCGTACAGGATAATCTCGGTGTTATCCAGTGAACTGTCCTCATCTATGCTTTCGGAGATGATATTGGTTTGTAAAATAAATGCATCTAATTCACTAGAGAAGGTACGCTGGACCAGTGAGATGCCTGCCCGAATATGGTTTGCCAAAGATAGATAATAATCAATGTCCAGTTTCACACCAATATCCAGTATACTCACCCCATACTCCGAATTCACGGACGAACTGGTCGTTGGACGAACAAAGATGCGTTCATGCGCCCGATAGGAGGTCGCATACGATGTTGCGCTCACGAATAGACGATCTGCGTGCAGATACCGGTAGCGTGCACTGATCAGGCGATTACTCCATCGGGTATCAAACTCAAAAAAAAGATTTGAGGGGCGTAACCAACTGCCTAGGGGAAGAATCGAACTGGCGGAACCCAAAGCGGTCAGATCTACCGGCAGCCGAATATCCAGATCATCCGAACTCCCGTAGATTCCCACGGTGAGCCGCTGCCTTGGAGAGGGGCGCCATGCCAGCTTCGTACTGATATCATACAGGTAGACACCTGTACGCATGGTATCCTGTGCCCCCCCATCAACAACCACGTGCGTGTGCCCAATAATCCGATCCAGATAGGATCGCCGTCCTGATACCATAAAGGACAGTTTTTTCGTGATTGGCCCCTCAACAAATGCGCGTGCACTGACCAGACCTACACCGACCAGTCCTGTGATCTGATCCATGGACCCATCTTTCAGTTCTGCATCCAGAACTGCAGACAGGCGCCCGCCGTGCTCCGCCGGAAAGGTCCCCCGGTACAACCGCACATCTTTGAATGCTTCGGACTGATAGACCGAGAGCAGGCCTGCAATGTGCCACATGTGATAGATGGGAGCACCGTCAATCAAATACTGCACCTGATCCGGCTCTCCGCCGCGAACCACCAGGCCCCCCTGATTGGTGCGTACCCGCTGGACACTGGGAAGCCAGCGAAGAGATTGAAGCAGGTCCGCCTCTCCAGGGAAACCCGGCAGCTTACTGATCCGGTTCACTGGAATCTGGCGAATACCCGGCGCTACCTCATACGGGGTACGGCGATCTGAACTGACCAGAACGGTTTTTCCCTCCAATGTTTGACGACTCAGTTGAATCGTGGCTGGCTCTCTGGAGATTTCAAGTAGTGTATCCAGGGGTACATAGCCCAGAAAGGAAATCCTTGCCTGATAAGACTGACCGAGTGGCAGGGATGGGATTGCATAGTATCCCGCTTCATTGGTTGCTCCACCGATAACGAGTCCGGGCAGATATATGTGCGCCCCCGGCAGCGTCTCTTTGGACAGGGAATCCACCACAAATCCATTTAGCGTCCCCAAACGGACTTCTGAGGAATTCTCAGACTCTCCTCTATCCTTGTCCACAAGTACATACTGCCGCCTTTTTAACCGGATCACGCGAAGATTCTGTCCGGACAGAATGCACATCAATGCGGCTTGCATATCCGTGCCGCGATAGTTACATGTAACCCGAAGCCCATCTACCTGCCGCCGGGCGTAGACAAGGTTCACGCGATACGAACTTGCAAAATCGTCCAGAGCCTGTGAGAGAGTCTCTTCGGAGATATCCACCGAAATATCCTGAGCATAGGATGTCCTTATCAGGCTAGTACCTATGCAGACTGCAACTAGATACAGACAAAGTGATTGCTTCCCCAAAAAACACTGCCGAAGTGTAACGTGCATTTCATGTGCGCATTACACGTTACCGCCATCTGTGTTCCAAACCGCCCCTATGGAACGATGTGATAGGTCCCCGCTTCGGACAGAACTCTGGCATTCAGGGTAAGTGCAAGTGCATCCAGAATCTCTTCCACCGTCATATCTGGCGCGAAGGTTCCGGTGACCATTTCATTAACGAGAGACGGGTCCACCTCAACTCGCACATTTCGGCTTGAAGAAAGCAGTACGGCCGCCTTCCGCAATGGGGTTTCCCTGAAAAAAACAAACCCGGTCCATCCCAGTTGATCTTCGATACTCACCTTTACGGGCGAGCTTGGCGTGGTGGCACCCTGCGCTACGCTCGTCATCTGTCCGGGTACAAGCACAACACTCTGCGGGGTTTTGGTGATGGAAGCGACCTCGAGCCGACCACTCTCCAAAATAATCTGGGTCAGTCCATTCATTGAACGCACCCCGAAGCGTGTGCCGAGCACTCTGGCAACCGCCTCCCCGGTCTGAACCGAAAATTGATCCGGCGTATGCATAATATCAAAAAATGCGTTCCCCGTCAACTCGACCGAACGTGCAAAACTCCCTCCATCCTCAAATTGGAGCGTTGCCGGTCCATTGAGATGTGCAATTGAGCCATCCGGGAGAAGGACACGCTCGTATTCGCCTGGATCTGCGTCCACCATCTGGAGCGTTGTATCTCCCCGATTCAGCAGAAAAACAACCGTAATCGCGGAGACCACCAGCACGGCAATGGCGGCGGCGATCCGAGACATTCGAGGCATCCGTAACGGGAACACGCCGGAAAAGGACGGTTGATCCTCAGCTTCCCAGCACTCAAGAAAATCTTCCCGATCCTGTTCAATCTGGGTGCAGACTTCCGAAAAGCCTGGATGCGACTGGATCACCGGATCAAGATTTTTCCACTTCTCGCTTACCTCTTGTGCCTCCTCATCACTCAAATCCTCTGCATGCCCTCCAAGTGCAAGTGCATGGAGCACAAAATCACGGGCGCTGGGAATTCGGTTCCGCAGAGAGGTCCGGAGCCGGTGCCAGCCCATCAGCGAACGCGCCAACCGTGGATCCGCTTCCAGATTCCCGGTGTGCGCCTTTCTTTCTTCGGCGGTGAGTGCTTCTTCACAAAGCACTTTTTTTATTAACTCAGATTGGTCCATTCCAAAACAGGGATCCGTATGCTCAGGACGCAGGAAAGGTACGAAAGGTAACAGCTAATCTGCAAATATCGATCTCATTTTCTCAAACGCGCGTTTGACCTGCATTTTGACGGCGGTTTCAGTCGTCTCAAGTATCTCGGCAATCTCTCTGTATTTGTATCCATGCTCACGAAGTTCCAGGATGCGTCTGGCGTGTGGAGTGAGTGTCTCCAGCGCCCGTTCTACATCAAATTTGCTCCCGGACCATTCATCCGATGAATTTTGTTTTTCGGGAAGCATCTGCGGCTCATAGGTCTTTTCCTTGGACGAATGCCGTCCCCGATAGTAATCATGCAGTTCAAACAGAGCCGCCTTCATTGCAAATGCTTTGAACTTATCCGGCTGTTTTAATGCAGCCAGGCCGGAATGAACCCGCAACAGCGAACACTGCACCAAGTCGTCTGCAACCGCCTGATTGCCGATTTTTGCCTGGAAGTAATTCTTAAAGACCTTCCCCAACCGTTCCAGGAGTAAATTCCTGGCGGCTTCGTCGCCGTCCTGAGCACGCTTCACGAGGGTTGGACTAAATTTGCTCAAGGCCATTCTGTGTTCAAATCATGATCCGTTTAACTCCCTATTTCTACCGTTGTATTTTATCTGTGCAGCGTTACGTTCTGTGCTGGCTGCCTCAGATTAAAACCCCGATCACAGGCCATCATACGCACTCACCGAAATTTTGTCACGCCTGTCCTGCGGGAATTTCGGCTTGCGACCTTTAAGCCGTATAGAATCTGACAGCGGAGCGGCATTTCTTTCCCTGCCCCTGAAGAGATTCAGTGCCTGAATCCGTTTATTGAACAACATAGTCAAGACATTGGGCTGACAGAGTTGCGCTTACTCCACGAATCAGGAAGACACATCTCTGCGAAGATTTGTCCACCTGTGAAAGGCAGACCGTGCTCTCGGTTGCTGCCAATTCCGCCGTCCGCCCGCGGCAAAAAAAAAGCCCCAGAGGATCTGGGGCTTTTTTTCAGTTATAATGAAAAATCTAGAATAGATCTGCGCTCAGACGAAGCACATAAGCACGTCCATTATAATCCCATGGAGTACTTTCCGGGCGGATATTGCCCTGACTTCCGGTCTCATCGGAATGTGAGTCCGGCACCGTATCAAACAGATTGTCTATCCCAAGAGAGACACGATAATTGTCAAGAAAACGATACCCAACCTCAGCATCAACAATGACCGCCGAGTCATACTCATCCAATAAACTTGCAGAACCATTGACACATGCATTGCTGTTATTGCGGCAGGCAAACCATCCATCATAATAATTGAGGCGCAGCATTCCACTGACAGAACCACGTATATGACGTCCCATAACAACGATGCGATGTTTCGGATTCAGATCCTCGGTTTCCAACTGCCGCCGCGGTGTCAGAAGACTGAGCGTAAATGGACTGCTCAGCGTCTTTCCCAGAAATTCGTTGATCTGCCGGGGTGCAGAGAATTTTTCTAAGGAAGTCGCTGTCCAGTTCCAGGCAATGGATGCCTGGGTTGCATTTCCTGCTTCGCTTTCTGTGTCGTACGCCAGAAGAAGATCAATTCCGCGGGTACGGGTATCAAAATCATTCGAGAAGAATTTTATTTCTTTCAAATTTTCTACACCACCCAGAAGATCCTCCGATTGACCATCTATAATATCCTGAATCTCATCGGTGATGGCAATATTACCGGTAAGAGAAATCCTGTCCTGCAACGAAATGTCGAAGTAATCAAGGGTCAGCGTCAGCTTTGATGAAAGATCAATGATGGTGCCCAATGATATACTGCGAGCGGTTTCCTCGGTGAGTTCCTGTCCCCCCAGAGCAGCAGAAATCGCATGGGTTGGCGGAAGCTGTCCTGTTTCCACCAGCTGGTCCCCTGTACCGGAAAGTGCTGTCTGTAACGCCCAGAGATTTGCCTGACCAGGTGTGGGAGCGCGGAAGCCCGTTGAAACCGTCCCACGAAGACGGAACCCACTGGTCACGCGATACAACGCGGCAATTTTACCGGTCAGCGTTTGTCCAAAGTCATTGTAATAATTCTCATAGCGTGATGCAACCCCTAGCGTTAAACTAGAGGTTACGTCTGTCTCCAGGTCAAGGTAAAGAGAGACATTCGGGCGATCCTCTGAAATGGCAAATTTTGGATTCAGCCCCTGGTAGCCATTGGAACCGACACTAAATCCCTGCGCTCCATATTTCCCCACACGATATGAATCCTCATCCCCGCCTTCCGTGATAAACTGCTCGGTGTGCCATTCCAGTCCGAACGCTACACTCAGCGGGGTAGCAAAAGCATTTACATCAACCGGGATGACTCCAGAGGCAGAAATGGTAATCTCCTCCTGCTCATATCCACGAGGCTTGAACGAGGTGGGCGTGTCCGGCCCCATAGACGCATTGATCGTGTTGTAGATAAAATAGTCTATGTCACTGTTTCCATAGGAAAAACTCAGATCCCAGCGAAATCCGGCGTCGGCCCCGCCACGAATCCCTGTGGTGACACTCAAATCGTAGATGTCCGCACCAAAGCGCGGGGTGAAACCGCCGGGAAACAATTCATTGAAGAGGAAGCACTGACCCTTGTACTGGGAAATGAAATTGTTGACCGATACAAAATCTGAATCTAAACCGGGTACGACCTCACTGCAGACTACATCGTCGCTTTCATTGAGGTCCGCCACCGCTCTTACCGCATTGTCACCACTCCCAAACCGGAATACAGATCCTCTGGCACTGCCTGTCCCGGGAGCACGATAATAGAACCCGCCTTCGGAGGTGCGATTTCCATAGCCTCCAAAGGCGTAGACCTGCGCATTTTCACCTACGTCAATTCCAGCGTTAACAAAGCCAACCACTGAGTTACTCACGTCTGGACTTCCCCATACCTGGGCAGGATTATTGACCGGATACCCCCCTTTAATCAATGCATCTTCGTCCCGGCGGAGTCCACTGCGAATGGTTGGATCCGCATCACGATACTCAAGGCTTAGATTGAGAAAGCCTCTTTCTGTAAGAGGAAGTCCCACATTTGCGGCGGCCAGGAAATTTCTGCCAACCCCTGAATAGTCATGTTCACTGAGCCCGTTTGCAGCGTTAATTCCCGTTGGCACCAAATCACTTCCACCGGCATACTGGCCACCCTGCAACCGTACGTGGACCCCTCGATTATTATCACGAAGCTGCATATTGAACACACCGGCTACGGCATCCGCACCGTACTGTGCAGCAGCGCCATCCCGGAGTACCTCAACCTGCTTCAGTGCAATACTCGGAATCATATTCATATCCGCTCCCTGGGATCCCGTATTCAGGGAACTGCCAAGAAGGGCCATGGATGCCGAACGATGACGTCGCTTACCATTGACTAAGACCACGACATTATCAGGGGAAAGCCCGCGAAGCGTAATGGGACGCACTAATGTGGCCTCATCATCAATCCCATGGCGCTGCACATTGTAAGAAGGAATCTGGGTACGGAGGATCTCATCAAGATCCGAACTGGTCTGGGAAGCCAAGTCCCTGGGACCAAACACATCAACCGGAACCGCAGAATCTTTCACAAGCCTTGGCAATCGACGTGTTCCGACTACAACGAATTCATCTATCTCCAGGATGCTCTCGCTCAGCTGCACATTGACCTCACTCATATCCTCCAGGACGAGCACTTCGTGGGTTCTATACCCCACAAAGCGGAACTCCAATGTGCTGCCGACAACAACATCCGAGATGGAATACATGCCGTCAGAATCTGTGACAGTACCCTCCAGGGTACCCTGAACAATTACCTGTACACCCGGGAATGGCTGATTTGTCTCAGCATCCATTACCGTACCGGTTATGGTAACCTGCGCCGCCACAAGGGGGGCGACCAGCAAACCAAGTGCTAGTGTTGATATAGTAACGATTTGTTTCATTTTGAATGAAATTTGTTTTTGAAATTAGACGAGCGCATACGCACACCCCAACCTAGGGGAACCTCCCGCAAAAAAAAACGGGAAGATTGTTGCATGAAAAAATAAAGCACCCATACAACGAGTGAGCCACATCTTCAGATGCACGCCAGTTCAGTATTAGACAAATATAAGGTTCTTTTGGAAAAAAGTCAAACAATCTCCCATGCCTGTACTCATTGACAACTTGCGCAATGAGACTCCAGTATGCGACAACAGTGAGACCGTATACTGACGGATTCGGATTTGGTTGCTGTCTGCCCTTAAATTCTATCCAAAGCGGATTCCCCGCTGCGCCCCGGGTCACCTCCCGTTCACAGCAATTGATCCGGGATTGTCCTGCCATTACCCGGACTTCCTGTACTTTTCCGGCAGCGCGTCATTTTGGCACCCGATTGTTTATCACCCCCATCCTTGCAGAGCGAATTTTCGACACCGGACCCAAAACCTTCTACTCCAGTTCATCACTGCTGCGGTGTAACGACAGAGAGGCCATCTTGATAAACCTCCCCGCTCACACTCCAGTCCCTTTGTCTATTCGTTTCGCTGCCTCCCAGTACCTGTCCAATTCTTCCAGTGGCGTTGTCTTCATATCTGGAACATTTGCTTCTACGTATTCAAACCGGTCCCGGAAACGGCGGTTAGCAATTCTGAGAGCATCTTCCGGGTTCATGTGATTTTTTCGTGCATAGTTGACGAGTGCAAACAGTAAATCTCCAAACTCGCGCTCACGTTCATCATCGGATTCGGATGACTTGAATTCCTGAATTTCCTCTTCCACCTTGGCCCAGGTACTGTCCTGATCCGGGAAATCAAACCCGACGCTGGCAGCTTTTTCCTGCATCCGATACGCGGACAGGAGTGCAGGCAAACCGGCCGGAACTCCACTCAATACAGACCGCCCCTCCCGCTCTTCTGCCTTGAGAGACTCCCAGTTCTGAAGCACTTCTTCCACCCCGGATACTTGAACCTCACCAAATACGTGCGGATGGCGCCGGACCATCTTATCCGTGACGGTTACGAGCACATCCGCCAGATTAAACTGACCGTTCTCTTCTGCAATGATACTGTGCAGGATGATTTGCAATAACAGATCCCCCAGTTCAGTGCTAAGCGCATGCATATCCCCCTGATCAAGTGCTTCAATAGTTTCATAGGTCTCTTCAATCAGCAAATGCCGGAGGGAAGCATGGGTCTGCTTCCTGTCCCATGGACAAAGTTTTCTGAGTTGCCGAATAACATTGACCAAAAGGATCCACTGAGGAGCGGAGTCGTTAACTTCGGAATACTTCTGGTTGTAGATTTCTCTGGACATTCAATCTAGACTTATATTTATACTTCGTACCGAACACATTCTGGTTGCACGGAGACGTTTCTCACTCTGATGCGTTTGAGGTGCAGCCAGGGGGCTTACAATCTAACACAATCCAATCCATGCAAGACATAAATGTAAACAAAGTCGTCCTTATTGGACGCATCGGGGAAGAACCCGTCCTTCGTTATACCCAGACCAATACAGCGATTTGCTCACTGCGTGTGGTCACCACCGAGACGTTCACGAACCGGGAGGGAAATCTCATAGAGAGCAAATCCACGCATAGCGTCACCATCTGGGGACAAAAGGGAGAGGCATTCAAAAACCAGGCCCATGCAAATTCTCGTGTATTTGTGGAAGGAAGTCTCCGAAACCGTTCGTATGAGGACCGTGAGGGAAATACGAAGTGGGTTACCGAAATCAACGCACAAACCGCTATCGTGCTGGGAGTCGCCAGTGGACAACAAGCCTACCAGGGTGCACAGGGCGGCTATGTGCAGCCTCAGCAGGGGCAGACCTACGGCTCCCAGCCGGTGGCCCAGCCGCCCGGTCCCGTCGTACAGCAACCCGGTCAGGTACACCAGCCACCTGCTCCCGCAGTACAACAAACCGGTCAGGCAGTCCCGCAACCTGCCCCCGCAGTACAACAACCTGGTCCGGCAACCCAGCAGTCTGCTCCCGCAGCAAGGCAGAATCCAACTCAACCGGAGGCACCGGCGGCGGAAAGTGCTTCTCCCCCACAGACACCGGAAGATGACCTTCCCTTCTAAGAACGCGGGTGAACCCCTCAAAGCTCAATCAGGGATATAGAGAACTTGTATTTCCCATGAGTCCACCTGCGATATGCTGACCACTCATGGCTTCCTTGCCCGTAAAAGGGATATGAATTCGTCGCTGTTTTCTGTGCGCAAAGCCTGCCCAAACTGCTTTGTGCTATTTTGCGGAATCCCCTGAGAGAGCCTGTGATCCTCATCGTTGTTTATCTTAGTCATTATTCGTATCAAACGCCTATCTTCACGGTAGGCCGAATCAGAAACCAAAGTTATGGCATCAATTCAGCAAAGCGGCAATCAGAGTCGCGGGCAGTGGAGTGGACGGATGGGATTCATTCTGGCTGCCGCCGGAAGTGCAATCGGACTAGGAAACATCTGGCGTTTCCCCTACTCAGTGGCAGAGGGGGGGGGCGGCCTGTTTGTTTTGATCTACCTGTTTTTTGTTCTCGCAATCGGGCTGCCGGTACTCTTGGCGGAACTCAGTCTAGGCCGCGAATCAAGACGCAACCCGGTCGGTGCATTCAAGGCACTGATCCCCGGAAAAATGTGGCCTTATGTGGGTGGTCTTGGCGTTTTGACAGGGGCAGGCATCCTTGCCTTCTATTCTGTCATCGCCGGCTGGACGTTAGGATATCTGGGGAAAGCAGTCTCTGGAACTCTGGTACAGGCACAGGACGGGGAAACAAGCGGAGAAATTTTTAACTCGTTCGTGGCCGATCCTTTCTGGCCAATCCTGCTGAGCGGCCTGTTTTTGCTCTTGACCCTGTTCGTTGTACGGGGAGGCGTTTCGAAAGGAATTGAACGAGCGACCACATTGCTGATGCCGGCGCTTTTTGTACTGCTGATTGCCATGGCAATCCGGGCGGTCAGCCTTCAGGGAGGCATGGACGGGCTGATCTATCTGTTTACACCGGACTGGTCAAAACTGAGTTTGAATGTGGTCATGGGAGCACTCGGACAGGCTCTGTTCAGCCTGAGTCTGGGAATGGGCGCAATGATCACCTACGGATCCTACGTGTCGAAACGGGAGAATCTGTGGAAATCCGGCATTTTCATTGCAACCGCAGACACCGGGATTGCCCTGTTGGCTGGCCTCATTATTTTCCCAACCCTCTTCTTCGCTAACGCGGACCCGCTTGCCGGGCCTGGACTCGTATTTGTCGTACTGCCAACCATCTTTAATCAGATGCCCCTGGGAACGGTCTTTGCCGGTGCGTTTTTCTCACTTCTGGCAATTGCTGCTCTGACTTCGACCGTGAGTCTTCTGGAGGTGGTTGTCGCGTACTTTGTGGATGAAAAAGGCTGGAAGCGGAATCAGGCAGCCGTCGCCGTTTCCGGGTTCTGCTTTTTCCTGGCCGTACCTTCCGCACTCGCATTCGGAGCAGCGCCGGCATTCAGCGGCGGCGAGGGGTCCATTCTGCCGTTCAATCTTGACTTTCTGACTCTGAATAACAATATCTGGGGAAATTATTCATTGAGTATCGGGGCATTTCTGATTTGTATCGGAGTTGCCTGGGTCTGGGGTGTTCCCCGGTTTCTGGCAGCGCTTGAAGATGGCGGGGATCGAACATTCCCGATGCCTGGACGTGAGGTCACTGGCTTTCTGGTCAAAATCGTTTGCCCTCTGGCCGTACTGATTGTTCTGATCTTCATTGTAGTCACCGGGCAGTATTTTTGATGTGAATTCACACATCACTGTCTGATTCGTATGCACCAAATACTTTTACAGTTTGGACCCTCCTGAAGGCCCCGCTCCGGCAATACCCAGTCTCCTATTCCAGACGTTTGGTATGCCGGTATCACCGACTGAGATTATTGTCTTTCTGCTGCTGCTACTTGCCAGTGCAGTGGTATCCGGTTCCGAAGTGGCACTTTTCTCGCTGAGCGCCACAGACCGGGAAACACTCGCTGCACGGGGAGATCGCCGTAGCCGGCGGGTTCTGATGCTCCTGAAAAAACCGCATCAGTTACTGATCATCATCCTGCTGCTCAATACGCTGATCAACGTTTCTGCCGCAATTCTTGCAGCGATGGTGACAAAAAATGTCGCTGAAGCCCTTGACCTCGGCATTGAGGTTGTCTTTGCCGTCGAGGTGATTGCGCTCACGCTCACGCTGCTGATCGTATCCGAAATCACCCCCAAACTGATCGCCTCCCAACATTCCATCTCCTACAGTCGCGCGGTTGCAGGTACACTTGCAATCATCTCCCGCCCCCTGTACCCGATCATCTTCGTGTTGACCCGTATGTCGCACCGTGTTCAAGGTGTTTATCGCAATTGGGGGGATTCCGAGGATATGGACCTGCTTTCCTCGGATGACCTGCGCGTAATGGCCGAAATCGGCAAAGATCATGGATCTCTGGAGGAAGATGAGCATGGCTGGATCCAGTCCCTGCTTGATCTGGGGGAAACCACCGTGCAGACGATCATGGTCAACCGCCTTGATATGTCGGCCATTCAGGTCACCGCCTCTCTGTCAGATGCATTAGACTTGATTCGATCCTGCGGTCACTCCAGACTCCCGCTCTATAAGGATCACCTGGATAACATCCAGGGCATTGTCTATGCAAAAGATCTGCTCCCCTTCCTTAACCGACCTGATGCCAACGTGAACTGGAGCCAGATCATCCGCCCTCCAATTTTTGTGCCACTGGGACGAAAACTGGATGACCTGCTGCAGGACTTTCAACACCGTAAAACCCATATTGCAATTGTTGTAGATGAATATGGCGGAACGGCAGGACTGGTCACGCTTGACGATGTGTTAGAGGAAGTCGTTGGCGAAATTGAAGATGAACATGACGAGGCACGGGACACGCTTATTGTTAAACTGGGCGAACAGGACTACCGTGTGGATGCACGGATCCCGCTCACCGATCTCAATGATGCTCTGGACATTTCGCTACCGACAGACACCTATGCATTCGAAACCCTGGGGGGACTCATTTTTCATCTGGCTGGAGATATTCCTGAACCCGGTTTCACAGCCAATCACGATCTACTGGATATTTTGGTGGAAAAGGTGGAAAACAACCGGATCCGCCTGGTGCGTGTCCGGATCCGAAATGACAGCAGGGAAGCGAACGGAATAACTTCCTGAAATATGAAACCCTAGTGATCGGACTGGATTCAATGGCTTATCCACCACTGCTACACTGCTGAGCCTCATATGGACAGCATAAAAGACCATTGCGGAATTTTTGGCATCTTCAACTCGCCGGAAGCCGCCCGCCTTACCTACTTCGGTCTGCACGCGCTCCAGCACAGAGGCCAGGAGTCGTGCGGAATTGTCAGTTCCTCTTTTGACCCGGTGCGGCAGCGTCGGATCATGTCGGCGGTACGTGACTTTGGCCTGGTTCTGGATGTATTTGATAATCCTGATCTTTTCCAGAACCCTCTTAGAGGCAAATCGGCAATCGGTCACACCCGCTACTCTACAAGTGGTTCTTCCGTTAATCGTGCTAATATCCAGCCTTTCCATGTTCAGTATCGTGACGGAAACCTTGCGGTTGCCCACAACGGAAATCTCTCCAATGCAACCGGCCTCCGACGCTCCTTCAGTGAACAGGGCACGCTCTTTCAGTCTACCTCGGATACCGAACTTATTCTGCATCTGATTTCCCAGAGCCGTCAAAAAAAACAAGTGGATCAAATTCTGGATGCACTCGAAAAAGTGGAAGGGGGGTATGCATTAACCGTGCTCACAGACAATCGCCTGATTGCGGTTCGGGATCCAAACGGATTCCGACCACTGGCACTGGGGCAATTACCCAATCAGGAAGGCGACGGAGGAACTGCCTACTGTATTGCAAGTGAGACTTGTGCCTTTGACATGATTGGCGCCGAATATATCCGTGATGTGGAACCCGGCGAAGTCATCATCATTGACCGGAAAGCCTGCGAGACAGGGGCCCCCCACAGTGAATATCTCTCTGGTGCTTATGGGGTGAGCCAGTGTATTTTTGAGTATATCTATTTTTCCCGTCCGGACTCCCGGATCTACGGGGAGATGGTCGACAAGGTGCGCCGAAAATTTGGCAAGCAGCTGGCCCATGACGCCCCGGTTCCCCGTGTGCCAACCGAAGAAAAGGCACCGCTTGTGATCTCGGTGCCCGACTCTTCCAACACCGCCACACTCGGCTATGTGAGCGAATGCCAGAAGCTTGGATACCGTTGCAAGTACGATATCGGTTTGATCCGCAATCACTATGTCGGCCGCACCTTCATCGCCCCTGGACAGGACAGCCGTGAACTACGGGTTCGATGCAAGTTCAATACGGTGGATGGAGTCTTGAAAGACCGCATTGTTGTTGTCCTGGACGATTCCATCGTTCGGGGAACCACGGCAAAGCTTCTGGTCAGGATGATCCGGGAAGCCGGTGCGAAAGAGGTTCATTTCCGTGTTGCTTCCCCAACAGTCGTGAGTCCCTGCTTCTATGGGATGGATTTTCCCAGCAAGCAGGAATTGCTTTCCAGTAAATTTGATGATGTGTCTGCGATAGGAGAATGGCTGGGAGTGGACTCGCTTGCCTATCTGAGTATTGAAAGCCTTAAAAAAGCGGCCGGGGATGCCCATGACAGCCCGCACCGCTATTGTGATGCATGTTTCACAGGCTGCTACCCTGTACCTGTAGGCGATCATGTCACAAAAGAGGCCTACGACTAGGGCCCGTTGGGTGGCACTTCACAGGTGGGAGGACGACTCGTATCCGCCAGATAAATGATCTTCCAGCCCTCATCAGTCCGATAAAACTGCATTGAGTTCACCCCGCAATGGCTGGGTCTGTCTCCGAGAAAAAAAGCAAACTCCATCCATGCCGAAGCCAGTCGTCCATCCACAGAGATCTGAATATTCCAGATCCGCTCATCCCATATCTCATCATGCGGTGTACCAACCGCCTGAACAAATCCATCTACAGGCCCGATACGCAGACCCTGTGAACCGGCCCGGGCCATCAATGCCTCTTCGTGCAGTACGCTGCGCACCATCGTACTGTCGCCGGCGCGCATTCCGTCAAATAAATGATCAATCACGGCTCGAATATCGGCTTCATCTGACTGGGCATACGTTGGTGCCTCTATCATACCAAACACGATTATGCCAACAAAAGAGAGAAAATAAAAGGATTTTTGCATGGTAAACACCAAATTGAACGGTCCGTCAAAACTCTTACCCGGCAGATCCGTTCCGCACATAATACTTCAGGAGCCTCCTCTTCCCCGCGACGAATTGCCGAGAACCATGGGTATACATCCCATCTTTCCGTGTATGCATGCAGATACTGTCGAAATTCATCCAGCGGATGAATCGACTCAATCTCATTGAACCATAGTGAGTACTGGAAACTTGATGTAATCCAGAATCATTATCTTGGATTTTTCCTCCATCCTCCGAAAATTTCGTACTAAAGCCGCATAATGGGGACCGGGCGAACCACGGAAGAATTATTTAATGCTGCACTGGGAAACGCACTGCGGCGCACATGCGTGCGCTGGTCGGAATCTCCGGAATGCATCCGGGTCGAAGAGACCGGCCTCCTGCACGGGCAGCCGGGCCTGAAGCCCGACATTTTGATCAACGACGGCGTGTTCCCGCCGGTCA
>JAJECV010000121.1 GCA_022821875.1 Rhodothermales bacterium | reverse complement strand
TTATCGAGTGAACCGCTACACAAACCCCGTGCCCAAGACGGCCCGCATCTTTGAAGAAAACGGGAACTGGTATATGACGGTCGTCTATGAAGTGGACGCGACCCTACAAGACGCGGACGGCATTGGCATTGGGGTCGACCGTAATTGCGGGCAGGTTGCGGACAGTACGGGAAGGATCTTCTACCTGACCGACACCTCTGGTATTGAAAAGCGCATCAAGAAGCTTCAACGCCGACTAGCGAAAAAACAGAAAGGAAGTTATTCCTGGAGGAAGATAAAGAAAACCATCGCACGCCATGAACGCAAGATCAAGAACATCCGAAGGAATGACTTGCGTCATATAGCCTTATCGCTCACCGAAATCTCTACGCTTGTAATCCTGGAAGACCTGAAAACCAAGAGTATGACCGCAAGCGCGAAAGAAACGGTCAAGAATCCAGGCAGGAACGTGAAGCAGAAAGCAGGACTGAACCGCTCAATACTGGGAACAGGATGGGCAATACTGGAGCAGTTCCTGGGGGAGCGAGGCGTGGTGATCAAGGTGCCCCCGCATTCTACATCGCAGACATGCAGCAAGTGTTCCTGTGTGAACGCAAAGAATCGGCAAAGGCAGTCCGAGTTTCTATGTCTGGCGTGCGGGTACCAGTCGAATGCGGACACGAATGCGTCCGTAAATATCCGGGCATCGGGGATGGTGTCCTGGCACGAACTGTGCCGAACGGGTTGTGGAGCCTATGGTTGACCTGTCCTTGTGGAGTGCAAGCCTGCAATGACAGGCAACGGGCGATGAAACACCAAAAAGACCATGAGAGTTGTGATTCATGGATATAATTCCCATAACTCTTACCTGTGACGCATTACTGTTTGATCTTGACGGTGTACTTATAGATTCCAACCATGTCTACGAAGCACACTGGGCAATCTGGGCAAAGGAGCGGCGCGTATCGCTGGACCATATTCTGGAAATTCATCATGGCCGCCCGGTTACGGAAACGATCCGATTGGTGGCTCCCCATCTGAACCCGATCATAGAAGCTGAGGCTTACCGGGAGGGACTGGCCGCCAATCGTCATCTGGAACATGTGCGATTGTTTCCAGGCGTTGCCTCCCTGCTTCGGCAGCTCCCTGCAGACCGCTGGGCAATTGCAACAAGTGCACCGCGCACATCCGCCCTGCGGATGCTTCGCCATGTCGGATTGCCGATGCCAAAGGTGTTTGTCAGCGGAGACGATATTGGTCAGGGAAAACCGGCTCCGTACCCCTACCTGCGTGCTGCATGGGGGCTAAGCCAACACATTAAGCACTGCATCGTTATCGAAGATGCACCCGCAGGCATCCAGTCCGGCAAGTCTGCCGGGGCACAAGTGATTGCGGTTCAGACAACCAATCTGCCTGAAGACCTGAAAAATGCCGATCTGATTATAAACTCAATTGCCGACCTGCACATTACGAAAATAGACACTCAGGTCAGGCTTTCCTGTACCCCCTGTAGAGAGTAATTCAAGGCATTGAATGGAGATCCAATCCCTCTGACCAGTTACGAATCACTCCATACTGCCAATTCATTCCCGCTGGGATCAAGGAAGTGAAACCTCCGACCACCGGGAAAAGAAAAAATCTGTCTACTTATCTGCCCGCCTGCATCGGTAATCCGCTCCATGGTTCCCTCTAAATCATCTGCATACAGAACGACCAGTACGGCACCGAGAGAAGGATCAGATTTCAGCAGAGATCGATAGAAACCACCATCCAGCCGACCATCGTTGAAGGCAATATAGTTCTCACCATAATCCTCGAATGTCCATCCAAACACACTTTGGTAAAAGCCTTTGGTGCGTTCAAAATCTCCGGACGGGAACTCAATGTAGTCAATTCGGCGGTCTTCGGACATGATAAACGATCAGGGCGCAGCCATCATTATCTGTATGACTGCCGACGCTTCAGAGCGCAATGACAACATTGGTCGCATTTGCGAGGTTATCCGTTACAGGGCATCTATCCCGCACGACGGTCAGCCACTGATCCAGAAGTTTCGGCTCGGCATCAGATTCCAGATCAAGTTTCACACGAATATCAGAAAACCCGGCTCTTTCAGCAGAATCCCCGCTCAGCAGCTTACCAGGATTCAGGTCACCCTCAACGTTAATTTTGAGAGATTCGATTTGAATCCCGAACTCTTTAGCGACCAGATGGGCTACAACATTCAAGCAGCCTGCCAGAGAAGCGAGTGTATACTCAACTGGATTGGCAGCTTCATCCTTCCCTCCCAGCGAAGGGGGTTCATCAATGGTAATTTGAAAACTTCTTGACTCGCCAACAAACTTGGTGGCGTTTTTGCTTTCACCTGCATGGGAAAATACGAGATTGCTCATTGTTCATAAATGGATTGGTTTTTGGTGTAACGCTGCCTCATTTCGGCATTCATCGCTGCCGACACAAGACCAGCCAAGCCCAGAATTCGAACTCGGCCGGGCATGTACCCCAATACATCCGTAAAGGTTCCATCGACTTCATCCTCGCATCACAGAGATCATTTTAGAAAAATGAACCATGCGGCCACCAAAAAAAAATCATATCCATGCGGGTTCTTTGATGTATTCGGTTTTGGTTCGGGTTTCATCAGGATCGTACCGGAATCCGGGAATGTGAAAGAGCTCCGCCAGTAACGGCGATAAATCCTGATCAATTTTGGTGACCATGCAGCGGTGTTTACTTTTGGGCAGGCCTGTGGTGACCCGCCGCATCTAGTTGAGTTCCGTTCGGATTGTATCCCAACTGTGATGATGCTCCGCCTGTTTGAATTGAAAACGGATCAAATGGGAGATATGATACGCCAGAATGGTGAAGAACATGTGCGACTCAATCCGATCATTTTTGCGGTGATACAGAGGATGGAGTCCAAGGTCCGATTTCATGGCACGGAAGGCACTCTCAATCTCCGTGAGTCACCAGTACATTCGTGCTACCTGTTCGACGCTCCAGTCGAGATGCGTGGTGCGGATCACATATCCACCGGAAGCCCGACATTTTTGTTCATGAGTTGCTTTCCGGGTAAAGATCAGACTTGCGGCATACCGCTGCCCTTTTCGAGGGCCCGGTTTGTCCGTGATGAACACCTCATACAAGTGAGATACATCTTTATGCTTTTGCTTCAAGCGCCCGAATTTGATGTGTACTTTCTCCAGATCCTTGAGATATCCAGACTTGGAGAGGCCGTTATGCAACCCCGTCAGTTCGGCTTCATACTTGCTGTATTTCGTGTCCCGAATCTGCACCTCGGTGTACTGCTTCGCTTCTCTATGGGTATAGACCCGCTGTTGCTTCGGGGCTTCCTGCTGCGGGTTCGGTTCGTCTTCCCCTTCCTGCACCTTTTTCGGATCTGGAAGCCGCCAGGCCTTGATCTTCTTCCCGGCCGCAGTAAACCTGTGAGCGGGGTCCCCGGTGGAAACCGGTGGAGTTTTTTTCCGCTCTACACAGACATAATCCAATCCCTACTCCCGCAGACCGGCCAGATTCTCCTCGGTGGCAATCCTCGCAGCTGTCTAGCATCAATTCCAAGCAAGTCCAGAATACTGGACGTTTCGGTCATCCAGCGATGCGTGGCCCGGTCACTTCCAGGATGAAGTAATCGCCCGACAATGAGTGCACAGACCTGTTTGAGGTGATTTTCCGAGGGATTCAGATCCCGAAGAATCTGCAGGAACTTGACTTGCTTGATCGCTTCCAGTACCATCCGCTCCCCGGCAACCGTGCGAGACTGTGTATGGCGGATCTCATTGAGGAAGATCTTGTCGCGGGAATCCGGCGGCATCGCATAGACATCGTAGCCTTTTTCCTAGATTCGTTTCACGATGAGATCCAGGGCCTTCTGGAAGTCTTCATCGTCCTCTTTGTGGGAGAGGACATCTTGCCCTTTGAGCCGGGAAACGGCGCATTGAGTGAGTTCTCCCCGGTCTTCTTTGGAAATGGATGTTTTTGCAAAATTCCCAGTCTTGAAGATTTTTGTTCACATGAGTGCACCCAGGAGCGTTTTTTAACTGGATTATTAGTTTTGCAAGAACATCTCAATTGACGAAGATGGGCCGTCTCGTTTGTTTTTTTCTCCTACAGTGATTAACTTATTGGTAGCCAGAGCAGATGTACCCTTGATGAGAAGAGAAAGACTGGAATTATGAACTTGTTAAACCGCGCCGGACCACTTCTATTGATTGGCCTTGCTTTGGCTGTCCTACCGTTTAGGGCGGGGATTTGGTCTAAACTGCCACAGCAACAGGAGTGGATTGAAGCAGAGGATATCACTGATAAAGTTCCGATGACAGCACTTCGTTCTGCTGTTGAGCAAACTGGCTACGAATAGCGCTATGAGTATAGTACACTCTTAGTGTTTGCAATAGGAATTAAAGTCTGCTATGGATGCCTCGGTGAAATTGACAGATTCACAGATGTAGTCCGTACAAATTTTAAACGACAGTACCGGTTGAACAACCCACTCAGCCAGCATTGAGCGGTTGCTGTTTCTGTATGAGTAATAGTACACCCGATAACAAATGTGCTCCGTCCTCAGGTTCAGGCTGGAGCGGCTGTGCTAGAGGATATAAACACTGCGTCTTTGGGGGCGGCAGTTGTACCGCATCAGGTCGTGAAAAAGTCCGTTGAACGAAATATTCTTGGGTTGCTGCTTGTTCAATTAGTTCGTTCTTTCCAGGCATCCGAACCCACTTTCACGCCCCCGCTTGTACCCTCATATGAATTGGACATGGGGGAGTGAAGGGTTACCCGACTGTTTAATCATATATTAAAATGTTTTTTTATGGGGTAAACAACTATAAAGCATGTTTACAGCATTGGTTGCTGTTGACTGCTGTATTGCTGGTTGCATTGAAGGGCAGTATAGCACCTGCTAGTGCGCAAGAAATTCGCATGGAATTGAAAGAACATTTCGTGCTGGGTACATCTGAAGAAGATCCCATTAATATGTTTGGTGATCCTGTTGTAGTGCGATCTGACAATTCTGGCAGTATATACGTGTTTGATCAGTTGTCAATGCGGATCAAAGTATTTGACTCTAACGGCCACGCACTAGGAGCACTAGGCGAAAGGGGGAATGGGCCCGGAGAATTCCACAGTATCTCTGCAGGTTGGGTCACACCACAGGGAAAAATTCTCGTATATGATCAATTCAATACTAGGATTACAACAATCTTTCCAACGGGAGAAATTAAAACTATTCGTACCTCGCCGAATTCTATTTTATGGTTGCGTGACCTTGTCCCATATAATGGCGATTACCTTGGCCTGTACCGGATCTCTTCAACTAGCAGACTAGTTCATCGTTGGGATTCCACTTTTTCTACCCTCCGAGACCGATTTGTAGATTTCGAAGATTGGCCGCTCTCAAACATGTCTTTTATGAATACACTAACTTATTTTAACCTTGGCCGAATCATAGTATGGCGTAAACACCTAATCATGGCTCCCCCCGTATGTAACGGGAATCTATTGGCATATGACCTTGATTTAGCGGCTCCTGAACCCAGCTATCGGCTAAAGGGAACGCCCCCAAATAAACCACCTATCGTTAGCATTAGCGAATCAGAAATTGATCGCAATCCCGCTGCTGTTGAGTTGAACTATTCTCATGAAAGGGATGTGGCTTTGGTAAATTGCTGGTCTGTCGGTCTCAGTGTAACACATGATGATATACTTGCTCATTTCTCTGTACGCCAGAAGGGGAGTGGCAAAATCATTTTTGTTGAAATGTTTGACAAGGACCGAAATCTTGTCGGAGGGCACAGCATTGACTGGTTAGCCGATCCCATAAATGAAACCCCTTTCGTTCCAGTATTGATATATCCTGGTTTGGGTGATCGACTATTTATCACAGATTACCGTAGTGGAGTACCTCTTGTACGTGTATTGTCAGTTGAACTGTTACGTGATTCATGATTTTTACTGCACTAAAACCGTACGATAGTTCCTGAACTTTAAGATTACTAGTGTGCTGCATTAAAAATAGTTAATCAGTAAAACAATTTTCGTATCTCAGAGTTGGACCAAAACTTCACAGTCACTTGCGCTACGGGTATGGATTATTCTCTTGTCCGCCGGGATCCTTGCAGCCCGTGGATAAAGTATGATCACAGA
This sequence comes from Rhodothermales bacterium, assembly GCA_022821875.1. GTDB lineage: Bacteria > Bacteroidota > Rhodothermia > Rhodothermales > Bin80 > Bin80. Next base: position 5,652 of record JAJECV010000121.1, on the reverse strand, counting down.
GTTCGACAGCACATCTGCGTGTCATAGATGGCCAAACCATCTATTTTTCGCCCTTTTTGAGACTCTAAAGGACCAAAAACGTCTCTTCTATGCTATTTTGAGCAGTTTAATCTCCAAAAACCAACCCGAAAAGCGTTGCTCAGATTTTTCTGGACTTTATCCACAGACTGCTAGGTGATCAGAACATTGCAAAGAAACTGGGAACCATCAGGACCACCGTGGACAAATGGCGAAAACGTTTCCCGGAACGGGGCTGTGATGGGCTGATTGACGCACAACATCCGGGTGGACCCTGGATGATATCTTTTATGTCGATGTTGAGACCGTAATTACAAAGACTCTGGAGTCTACCCCTCGTATCGCAACCATTGGAGTACTCGGAAAATGGCACAGGAAAATGGATTGAGTACAAATACCATCAGTCGGACCTGGCGTGCCTCTGGACTCAAACCCCATCGTGTGGAGACGTTCAAATTGTCCAAGGATCCGCGGTTCATCGAAAAGATGCGAGATATTGTCGGCCTCTATATGAGTCCTCCTGAGCAAGCAGTGGTGCTCTGTGTGGATGAAACATCTCAGATTCAGGCCATAGACATAGATCTTACCGAACCCATTTTACCAGTGTGACCGGCTATCTGAAAACTTACCCGTGATTACAGGCACCGTGGAACAACTTCGCTATTTGCAGCACTGAATGTGACCACGGGAGAAGGCATAGGGGTTGTTATCCGAGACATTGCTCCCAGAAATTTCTCAAGTTCCTGCAATCAATTGACCGATCTGTCCCCAAAGTTATGGAGGCTCACATCATCTTGTACAATGGCACCCACAAAACCGCCCTAATCCAGAACTGACTCGTTTGCCGTAAACGCTTGTAGATGTGTATTCAGATGAAGTTGCCCAGGGGGAATTCCGAACAATATGAATCAATTTGAACTGCCCATCACGGTCTGATGCATTGTGATCGCGATCATTTTCCAATTCATGCGCTGCTTAAACCCCCAATCTAACAAGACTCGACGCACCGTAGTATCCGAACACTGAATTCCCCAAAGTCCTAGTTCTTTTGCAATGCCGGCGGCGGTCATTCGAACCCAGCAGGTTCCATGGATTGGATCTCCCGCCGTCTCCCCCTCCACTATGCGTGCAAAGTGTTCGTTGAATTCGGTTTTTTTTTCAATGCTTTTCCGACCGCCGCCGGGTTTACGGATGCGATTCTTCTCAAAGTCTCCCGACAAAAGCTGTTCCCGACCTTTGGTCACTGTTGTACGAGACATCCCCAGTAGATCCGCAACTTTTCTGTCCCCTCCACTGTCCGCACGAAGCGCCTCCAATCCAGCAAACAACCGTAGTTGCTTTTCATTGAGGGTTCCACAAAACCGCTGCACCGCCTCCACAAAGGTGGTCGTCCCGAGAATGGGTGGAGCAGTGAGACGATGCCGTTGCCGCCTTCGCCGATCTGTATTCGTCGAAAAGTAGACATAATGGTCACCGATTTTGGTTCGGAACATGCGACCGGCTTTGGTGAGCCGGTGCAATACGGTTAAGACCTCAAGCTTCACGATTTGCTTGAGATCCCGTGCACGCAAACCGCGGGGGGATTGATCCACCAAATACACCAGGGTATCATTGAGAGTATTGTAACGGGAAAAATGAATTTCGCCATACGACCAAAGTCCATTCGTATCATAGTCTGCACATTCATCCATGGTATAGTAGCGTCCTCCATGAGAATAGCTGGACCGGACTCCGATCTCAAGCATCTTACGGTATACCGTTTGTCGGCTTACGGCACCAAGTGCATTTTGTAGGTCGGCGTACATGACGACCTTTCGTTCACGAATGAGATCCACAAGGGGCTGGCTTGAGCAGGGAGTTCGAGGCATGAGAAACTGTGCAGGTTAAAATGCAACTACAATATAGACAATCTAACATTGTCAGATTACTCACATATCTGGCCCCTCAATTAACCTTTGAACCGGTAATGAGTAGAACATGGTTCGAGTTGATTAAACAAAAACGTCACTGTATCCACCTGAATCCGATGAACTACTTAGGCATAATTACGCTTGCATGCTTTTTTCTCTGCATTACAACCGTCCAGGCACAATCAAATCGGGATCTCCTGCGAGAGGGAATGGATGTTTTAGATGATGGATCCGACAAACGGGATTATGATCAGATTCTCGAAGCTCGATCACTCCTCGAACCTTTAACCGATGATGACAGCCTTGCCGTCTGGGCCCACTACTATGCTGCTGCCGCTTCAAGTGCAATGGCCAATATGATCCGGGAAGGTGTGAAGGAGGCCGGTAATCGTGTCCGCTTAGACCATATCAATAACTCCATTGAACATCTGGAGGCGGCGGTAGCGATTGATCCGACATTTGCAGACGCATGGATGCTGCTCTCAAGTTCGTATGTTCATAAAATTTCTGTAAGACCACTTCGGGCCGTCGGCCTCAGCCGCAAATACCGTCGGGCTAGAGACCTAGCATTTGAACTGGAACCCCACAATCCACGCATCAAATTGATGAAGGGAATCATCAATTATAACCTTCCCGGCTTCGTAGGTGGAGACAAGGCATTGGCAGAAGCAGAATTTGATGAGGCGTTAAAAATTTTTGAAGAAGAAAACATCACCCATCCATTCCAGCCCTCGTGGGGACACGATGAAGTTCATGCACGCCTCGGAGTGGTATACATGGATCGGGGAGATCTGGAAGAGGCACGGGATGCGTTTGAACGGGCACTGGAAATTAACCCGCAATATGGCTGGGTGACCGAGGAACTACTGATCTCCCTGGAAGAACTCGAGGCCAAAACTTCCAGTAATTAGGGAACACGATTCAATGGAATGGGCCGCGGTGAATACCCGGATTTTTATTTGTAATGGGATCCCGATGAATCCGTGACAACCCCAAAGTACCTATCTTTGGGTGCAAACCGCCTTCCAAACCTATGAACCTGTTCGGCAACGCTCTCCTAAAGTGGACCGCCCTTGCTGTTTTCATTCTGCTCGGATGCATTACCGGACCTGATATTGAACTCGTCCTGCAGGACCCGCGAGAATTTGATCAACCCCTTGATCAGTGTGACAGTAAACTCTGTACGTCTCTGGTAAAACTGATTGATCAAGCGGAGGAGACGATTGACTTTGCCGTCTATGGCACACGTATGCAATCTGAACTCCTGCAGGCAGTCCTCCGGGCACGGGAACGGGGAGTCGCCCTGAGGGGGTATGTAGACAAGGATGCCCAGAACAAAAACTATTACAGTTCCACCCATGTATGGGAACGGGAGATCGGGAATATGCGGGATGATTTTGTGCGGGAGAAAAAATGCCGGGATGAGTTTACGCAAGTGCCTCCCTGTGAGCGGCAAAGACCCTCCGGATTCAGTGGCCCACTCCAGTGTCTGGCCTATGATCTGGGACAGGAACGCATCCTCGTCACCGGTCACGCCGCAAAAAAAGAATTTGCCGCTGCAAGTATCATGCACAACAAGTTCTTTGTGATCGATAACGAACACGTCTGGACCGGTTCGGCCAACCTGTCTAATTCCGGCACGGGTGGCTACAATGCCAATGCAGTCGTCATCCTTCACTCCAGACGAGTTGCATCCGTCTATACACAGGAATTTGAACAACTCTGGGAAAGAGACGGGACTTGTTCAAAATCCGCGGATGGGATTGAAGAATTCCAACTCACATCCGGAAAAGTGACAACCTGGTTCTCTCCACAGGATCAATCACTCCGCTACGGTGTACGCGGACTGATTGCAAAAGCCGAAACGCGCATCCATGTCGCCGTCTTCTTCCTTACCGCAAAGTATCTCACGGCGGATCTGATTGCCGCACACCAGCGCGGCGTGGACGTTCGGGTCATTATTGATGCAACCTCCGCCAAAAATGAGTATTCCAAACACGAAATACTGCGGGAAGCTGGAATCCCGGTCAAGATTGAGAACTGGGGCGGCAAGATGCACATGAAGGCGGCCTCCATTGATAATCAGTATCTGGTTCTGGGTTCTATGAATTGGACCTCTGCCGGAGAATGGGCCAACGACGAGAATACCCTCCTGATCAACTCACCCGAATTGGCCCGGCAGTTTGATACATACTACGAAGACATCTGGCAAATCATCCCCGAAAAATGGATGCGGAAAGGAGCACGTCCAGATCCTGAATCCTACGAATCTGGATCCGCATGCACCGATGGAGCTGACAATGATTTTGATGACTTGGCAGATATCCAGGACCCTGGGTGCCAGACGGATCCCACTCCCCTCCCCAAACTGCCGCCTCATCGCATCATTGCAGCGCACAAATATGAGAATCTGCAGAAAATTTATCCCCTGATGCAATCCATGAACTGTCACTCCAGTTACCCGGACTGGTTCGTGTGTATCCCTGAAAATTTCTGGGGCGGCTGTAAAAAACTCCCCTACCGAAGGTTCAATGCCACTTCTGATGACGCAATGAAACTCGACGGTGACCAAGACGGGATCGCCTGTGAACGATAATTCTGTCTTCCCCCTATCCATGACATCCTACCGGACTAAATTTGCGGTGTCAAAGAAAAAACAGCTATAATCATGGCACTTGATCAAACGGGAATGTGTATGCAATCGGATACGCGGTTACTGTGCAGTTTTCGTTTCCTGACCATACTCAAAAAAAGAAGCCTGCAGATGGCAGGGGCATTTTTCCTTACAGGATCATTTTTTCTGCCGTCTGCCGCCATCTCACAATCTGCCGGAGACACCTTTCGGGGAATCCCGATCCGCCCCGAAGATCGCTGCAGTTCCTACAGCAGCAGAGACTACCCCTACTCTCAATCCATAGAACCGGAAATTTCCATCTATCAGGGTGGACTGTTCTCTCCCTACAGCATGAGATGCTTTGTCTCCATCCGGCAAACCGACATTGAACATATTGTGGCACGTTCCGAAGCGCACGATTCCGGCCTGTGTGCCGCTTCATCCCAGGTTCGCGAAGAGTTTGCAGAAGATCTGTTGAATCTCACCCACGCCGCCCCGCTGCTCAATCGCCGCCAGAAGATTGCCTATGATGCGAGCGAATGGCTCCCGCGTCACAACCGTTGCTGGTATGCGAACCGAATCGTGGAAATCAAGCGAAAATACGGCCTTACAATGGATCGAAAAGAAGCCGATGCATTATCCGGAATTCTGCGAAATTGCCCGAACGTAGAGATGGAACGTCCTAAATGCGTGGACAGGATGCCCCTCAAATCAGATCCTGTCCGTAAGAGTACGCAATGGCGCATGATTTCATCCGAACCACATACCATGAAGACCGGCTGTATGGCCCCCCCTGCCGCTAATGCACCAACCGCACTCGGATGGATTGAACAAGGCGTAGTATGCAAGTAGCCGTATCCTGACGAATCTGTTTCTGTCTAGTTCTGAATACGATGATTCGATGAAATATGACGCAATCCAAATTCCTGCAAAATACATCCTGCACTGGATCGGCTGCATGCAATAACTTTGTAGATTCAGATTGAATTTGCCCGGGTAATCAGATTGAATTTGCCCACCTATTCAGATTGAATTTGCCCGGGTAATCAGATTGAATTTGCCCACCTGGCTCGGCCCAATTTCCGCTGCTATTTTGTGGGGTATGGGTCG
>JAJECV010000063.1 GCA_022821875.1 Rhodothermales bacterium | reverse complement strand
CTCCAATGTGGCCCATGCGACCACGGATGCGCTATCGGTTCCCGATGCCCCCACAAAACTCACTGCCTCAGCCTCGGGAGAAACCGAAATCAATCTTTCCTGGACGGCCCCGGTGGATGACGGCGGAGCCGCCATCAGCGGGTATCAGATTGAGGGATCTGCGGATGCAGGAGAGACCTGGACCGATTTGGTCGCAGACACAGAAACTGCAACCACAACCTATACCCACACCGGCCTGCAACCCGGATCAACCCGCCATTATCGCATTCGCGCCATCAACTCGGTTGGCGCAGGTGATCCATCCAATGTGGCCCATGCCACCACCGTAATTCTCGTGAGCGCACCTGGCGTGCCGGTGAATGTAGAAGCACAGGCGGATGGACAAGATGCGATTAACCTGTCCTGGTCCGCCCCGCTGGAGGACGGCGGATCCGCCGTCACCGGCTATCAGGTTGAGGTATCCGAGGATGCCGGAGTAATCTGGCAGAAACTGGCGGAGGATGTCACCGCCACCAGTTATCGTCATACACAGCTGCCCCCTGGATCCACACGCCATTACCGGATCTTAGCCAGGAATGCGGCTGGGCTCAGCACGCCCTCCATGGTCGTTACCGCGACGACAGATGAAGACAAAAGAACCTCCATAGCACCTTTAGGGGAAGAGGTTCCTGCAGACTTTTCGCTGGAGCAGAATTATCCGAACCCATTCAACCCATCCACCGCCATTGAATTTTCGCTGACCCGGACAGGGCAGGTTACACTCACCGTGTATGATCTGCTGGGGCAGAAGGTGCAGACGCTGCTGGACGGTGTGCAGCCTGCCGGTCGCCATAGCGTGCTGTTTTCCGGATCGGGCCTCGCCAGTGACACGTATCTTTATGTTCTGCAAACCCAGCAGCAGAGAGCCGTTAAGATGATGACACTGCTGAAATAATTGTCTCTACGGCGGATTCCCAGAATCTGGCCTATGCACAAAATGTGCAGGATGATCAGGTTTTTGACTTCTCGGCTCTCAATGCAGGAGACGTTCATCACAACCCAGATTCACAATTGATCATGACCGCGAAAACATGGATCCCTCCTGATATCCCGTTTTCGGGCTTTTTTGAGGAACCGTGAATGCGTTCAGGTTATAAAAGGTCGCAGGGGATACTTCAGCCATCTTCACGGTTTGACCCGTATCAGTAAATTCTTGGGATAAATTGTGAGGATGGGGGATGGTCGTTAGACACGTACACAAACGCGGAATCAAACCGGCCTGGATCCGCTTTTCCTGAGAATAACCGGCTAAGGCTTTCGACGCTTCTATGCCTGCATTTGACCAAAATCAACAGTATAAACTAGCACAGCGGCTCAAACTTGAAGCTGCACGACTAGGCTTTGATGCCTGCGGAATTGCAAAAGCACAGCAGTTGGATGAGCAAGCAAAATGCCTTGAAACCTGGCTGGCAAACGGACAACATGCATCTATGGGCTATATGGCCCGGAACTTTGAAAAGCGTATCGATCCCCGAAAACTGGTTCCCGGCGCAAAGCGGGTTGTAACGGTGTTATACAGTTACTGGCAGGGAGAGCAGCACGCAAAAGGTGCGGGGAAAATCAGCCGCTATGCATGGGGAGATGACTACCATCAGGTTATGAAAGAACGCCTGTACTGTCTGTACTCCTGGCTGGAAGCCGAAGTGAAAACCATCTCCGGTCGCGCGTTTGTTGATTCCGCTCCCGTAATGGATAAAGTCTGGGCCCAGCGCAGCGGTCTGGGATGGATTGCAAAAAACACCAACCTGATCAATCCCCGTATCGGATCCTGGTTTTTTATCGGAACGCTTATCATAGATGTTCCGCTTACCTGTGATGATCCCGCCACGTATGATCATTGTGGATCCTGTACCCGCTGCATAGATGCATGCCCTACCGATGCGATCTACCGGCCCTACGCAGTGGATGCAAACCGCTGCATCTCATACTGGACCATTGAACACCGGGGAGATTCATTTCCCAGCGAGATCATGTCAAGGCAGGAAGACTGGATTTTTGGGTGTGATATTTGTCAGGATGTATGCCCCTGGAACAAATTCAGCCGACAAACAACCGAACCACGATTCCTGCCTCGCGAAGGAGTCCAGAATACAACACTGGATGATTGGGAGGAACTTGACATAGAAGCCTTCCGAAAACGCTTCCGGGGAAGCGCGGTAAAACGGGCAAAGTACGAAGGGTTTAAGCGCAATGTACGGGCCGCTAAAAAATCCCGCACCCTTCCTGAAGATTAGGCAGCTCCAAAAAATAAACGATAGGGAATGTCGAGTAGCCGGGAAGATTTTCACCCCCCTGTCCGATGCCTTTCAACTACAGGTCACCGTCGTCCATTATCCCGCCGGCGCACGTAAACGGAATCCCATTGAACACATCTTCTTCAGTTCGATCCACTGCAACTGGGCAGGCCGACCATTGGAATGCTGGAAGAAGATCCTAAACTGATCCGAACCAACAACAAGTCTGGGCTCAAAGCGGATGCCGTCTGAATGACCAGACCATATCAAACCGGAATCAAAATCAGCCAGGAGCAGATGGATCCATTCAATCTGATTTACAATGAATTCTGTCTCCCGTGGAATTACACCATCAATCCAGAAACTCATCGGCCGCCAATATGCCCACATTAGAAGCCTGTCTCGCTGAACTGGAAAAGAAAGGCGAAACGTCAGCACCGTGATGCCGTAGAATGAAAATGTCGCGGGAGCATCCAATGAAACCAAGATGGGTAATCTATCCTTTGGTGAGCCCTTAGGGCAGTATTAACCATTAGATCCGGTATGCTCCGAGTAATTCTGTATCATCTTGAATCAGTACGACCGAACACCTTTGTCAGAAATAGAATAGATACCGGCTCTCCGAACCAGATGTTTAGTGCATAGTACCTTTACCGGTATACCGGTTTATTATAATTCCATGGATCTCTAATCTGATGTTTGTAAGAGAAAAAATTATTCTGAACCTGTTGAATCACCTACATCAACCCGTATCCAAGACCGTATTCGTCAAGCTTGTATTCCTTCTACGACACGAAACTTCGCTGATGAATATGTCCAGTTTTTACGACTTCGTTCCGTACAAATATGGCCCGTTTTCTTTCACCTTATACCGCGAACTGGATCGGCTGATAAGCAATGGATATGTTAGAGAGTTTGAGGGGAAATTGGCACCATTGCCATTAGTTGCTTCTACGGGACCCTTGGCACCCATAGGTGAAACCGCTGTGCGCCATGTCATCGGAAATTATGGAAACACCAGTATAGAGGCAATTTTGGACGATGTCTACAGGCGATATCCCTGGTTTGCACTCAATAGTGAATTACCCCAGCGACGTTTTGCATCCATAGAACCTCCTTTGATAGCACCGCCTGCTGTATACACATCGGGATATGAGGGAATGTCAGTGGAGGCATTCTTCAACCGGTTACTTAAGCAGGGAATTCGTTTGCTTATTGATGTAAGAGCCAATCCGGTTTCGCGTAAATACGGGTTCGCCGGCTCCCGCCTGCGCCAATTTTGTGGACGACTAGGACTCTCATACCGGCATGAGCCCGGCGTGGGGATCCCGCGAGGGGCAAGGTCCGAACTTAATGACTTAGCCTCGTACCGCCGTCTTTTTCGTCACTATGAGGAGGCTATTCTCTCTTTGCAACTTGAGAAAATAGCCGAATTGGGTCGGATAATGTCTGAAACTCCTTCTGTTCTCGTATGCTTTGAAAAAGATGTTGAGCGATGTCACCGGGGATGTCTGGCACCTTACATTGCACGCGAATCCGGTCTAAAAGTAATTCATCTATGATCCAATCTACTCCTGAGCAACGAAAACTTCGAGTTCTAATCAATGTGAAGACGTACCCGATCCCCTTTTCAAAGTACGACGAACTGGTCTGCACTGCAGGAGTGACTGAAACAGGCGACTTTGTACGCCTCTATCCGATTAATTTTCGAGATTTACCATACGATAAGCAGTACAAAAAATACCAGTGGATCAAGGTGACAGCTTCCAGACATACTGGGCGCGACACACGGAAAGAAAGTTATCGACCGGTTAGCGAATCAATCCGTACCCTTGGAGATCCCATAAAACCAAATCCCGGTAACTGGCGCGGTCGAAGCCAGTATGTACTGCAAAACAAGGCAAAGTATATGGAGGATCTCTGGAAACGTCAGAAATCTGACCAGACATCCCTTGGAATCTTCAAGCCCAGGAATATTCGTGATGTGGTCATCCAGCCCGATAGTTCAGATTGGAATCCAGAATTTCTCGCTGCCCTCAGGCAGCAAAGAATATGGGAGGATCGCACGAACAGCCTGGAGCCACCACGGAAGGTACCCTTCAAATTTATGTATAGGTTCCAGTGCAATGAACACGAGATGAGCCTTATCGATTGGGAAGTCGGAGCCCTGTTTTGGAGGATGGTGGATCAAGGCAGAACCCCCGAGAGTGCTGCAGAAGAAGTGAAACGGAAATTCTTGGAAGATCTTTGTGGAGATGACAAGGATACTCATTTCTTCGTGGGGACGACTCTCAATTATCCCAAGAGTTGGATTATCTTTGGAGTCTATTACCCCAAAGTCGAACCCCCCAGCCTTTTTGATGAAATCCTGTAGCCTCTCTGTTGAATTCTTGATGGCCAATGTGGGAGTTAATGATCATTCTCTCCTGATTGATCACCTTGGCCTACTTGCATTATGCAACAAGTAGAGCTATGGCCGGGATCAATGAGCCGCAAACGTCTTCGGGCTGTCCCGCAAAACCGTTCACAAAGGACGGATAGAATTGTCTACTGGAGATGTGGAACCAGATCGGGTTCGTCGACCGGGAGGAGGGCGTATTCCGTTGGAAAAAAATCCCCGTGTGGTGAATGAATTCCTTGAACTGATCCGACCGGAGAGGGCGGATGATCCAGTGGGAGGCCTGCTTTGGACCCGCCGCTCGCTGGTAAAACTGGTCGAAATCTGAACTGAACATGGGTTCAAAGTCAGTCCAACCACCGTGGGAACTGGCTTCGATCCCTTGGATACTCGCTACACATGAACCGAAAAAGTATCAGCAGCAGTAATCCCCGTGAACGGTGTCTAGCGTCATTCCGGCCGATTGTGGCAGTTTCAATGGCAACCGCTCCCGCGTCTGGAAATGTTTTCTGCCCCCTGTCCGATGCCTTTCAACGACAGGTCACCGTCATCCATTATCCCGCCGGCGCACGTAAACGGAATCCCGTTGAACACATCTTCTTCGGTGTGATCAGCTGCAGCCGGGCGGGCCGGCCACTGGAATGCCGGAAGGCGATCCTGAACTACATTCGAACCAACAACAAGTCTGAGCTCAAAGCGGATACCGTTCGGGTGGATACGTAGAATGAAAATGTCGGGGGGCATCCAATGAAACCAAAACAGGTAATTTATTCTTTGGTGAGCCCTTAAATCCTGACCGGAGATGTCAGCCGGGATCTATATCCGCCCCTTCACTCACAGGGTTGTAGTCGGGGCGCATCAGCGGAAACAGGATTACATCACGGATACTCCTCTGATTGGTCATCAACATCGCCAGTCGATCAATCCCCACACCTAATCCAGCATTCGGAGGCATGCCGTATTCCATTGCCCGGAGGTAATCATGGTCCATTTGCATCGCCTCAAGGTCTCCATCTTTTCGAAGATGAAGCTGATCCTCAAAACGCCTGCGCTGATCATCCGGGTCATTGAGTTCGCTAAACGCATTGCATAACTCTTTCCCGCCTGCAAACATTTCAAACCGCTCAACCAACCCCTCTTTACTGCGATGCCGCTTCGCCAGAGGGCTCAACTCAAGCGGATAGTCCGTAATAAAGGCGGGCTGAATCAGGTCCGGCTCAACCGCTGCCCCAAAAATTTCGTCCAGCAACTTGCCGATCCCCATGGAAGAGGATACTTCGATATCCAGCACCCCGGCCACCTCCCGGACCCTTTCAAGGCCCTTCTGATACAGATCATATCCGGTTTTTTTTGCAATCGCTTCAAAGAATGGAATCCGCGGCCAAGGCCGCTCAAATGAAATTTTCCTTTCCCCCCACTGCACCCTAGGAGCACCGTGCAAAGTGGTGGCAACCGATGCAATCAACTCCTCCACCAAATCCATCATCCATATGTAATCCTTAAACGCAACATACAACTCCAGCATGGTGAATTCTGGATTATGGAATCGGCTTAACCCCTCATTCCTGAAGTCTTTCGCAATCTCATATACGCCGTCAAATCCTCCGGCAATGCACCGTTTTAAGTACAGTTCATCGGCAATCCGCATGTAGAGCGGCATATCCAGTGCATTGTGATGCGTCTTGAACGGACGTGCAGATGCCCCCCCGTAGACGGGCTGCAGAGCAGGGGTTTCCACTTCAATGAATCCCTGCTTATCCAGAAACTTCCGTATAGCGGTAATCATTCGGGCACGCTGAACAAACACCTCCCGTACATGCGGATTGACGGTCAGGTCAACATAGCGCTGTCGGTATCGAAATTCCTTTTCGGTAACCCCGTCATACACCGTTCCCTCCTGCTCTTTCACAATCGGAAGCGGACGCAATGCCTTCGCCAAAAGTTCAAGTTTTGACGCATGGACGGTAACCTCCCCCATACGCGTTCGAAATATATGCCCCTCAACCCCGATAATATCCCCGATATGAATATGACGTTTGAAAATCTCATTGTAAAATCCATCCGGCATGTCATCTCTGCGCACATAGACCTGCATCCGCCCGGTTGCATCCTGGAGATCAAAAAAGGAGGCCTTTCCCATGATCCGCCGGCTCATCAGGCGGCCTGCCATGGAAACGGTCTTCGCGGGAGCGGTTTCGTTAAATCCTTCCAGAACGGACGCAACCTGATCACTTACAGGCCATGCATACGGGTACGGATTGATCCCACCGGCTTCCAGGATCTCTCTGGACTGCCGGCGTACCTGCTCCTGATCGGAAAACTGGCGGGGCGGAGAACTATCTGTCATAATTCGGCAATGCACGAACTTCCATGATAACATCCACCGTCGGCATATCTCCCATCTCCCTGCTCGGCTGTCCAGGCTGATTCGGAGTCAGAACCCGTGTAATTCGATCCAGCACCTCATATCCCTCAACCAGTTCTCCAAAAACCGTATACATGCCATCCAGCATGGGGGTGCCTCCCTCGCTCATGTACGTTGCTTTGGCTTCCGCAGAGAACTCAAATGTGGAATCGGGAATCATCTGCTGTGCCCTCGCTTGAAATTGGTCCAGAGATGCCTCAGGATAAATTGTCCCGTGAACAATATAAAACTGACTTCCACTGGATGCCCGCTCCGGGTTCACATTATCCCCTGACCGTGCCGTGGCAAGTGCACCCCGCTTATGATAACGGCCCGGAATGATCTCTGCAGGAATGGTATAGCCGGGGTCTCCCTGTCCATCATTCATGGGATCATCATCCTTTGAATTGGGATCCCCTCCCTGAATCACAAATCCACTTATCACACGGTGGAACTTCGTTCCGTCATAGAACCCTTCGTTGGCAAGTTTCCTGAAGTTATCTCTGTGCAGCGGGGTATCGTCATAAAGTTCAATCACCATGGTCCCCATTGAGGTGGAGATCTCATAGAAGTTCGTCTCAGACGGCCCGCTTACAGGCTGCGTCCGGCAGCTGCTGGTACTCATTATGGCAAGTATAAACAGAGTGAAAAAAGAATGTTGTATGAATTTCATGAATTCAGATAAGATAATGGTCAAAATAGCGGAGAATGCCTGCACGTAACAGCAAATCCTGTTCTGAAGAACTCATGTCTTCCGGTAAATCTTCATGAGGTTCCCAGATCCAGTATCCGTCTGCTTCCTGCCCCACTCTCTCAAAACATCCCAGGCATTCCAAAACACAATAAGTCCCTTCATTAACCAGACGCTGTTTTGAAGCTTTGTCTAAGTCAGGTTTGAACTCCTGTTCTGATTCATGCAGACCCACCAGAAAAAGAATCCCCTCAAGGTCATCTGAGCATCCAAGCGTACCGTCAAGCCACTCGGTAAGTCTCGGCCATGCTTCAGCGACTGCGGTCCGATCTGGTTCAAAAATGTGCGTCACGACAATGCGAATTCTAGAATTCCTGTCAACAAAAACTCACTGCCCTTGTTCCGTGTAACCCTCTTTGATGGTTACGAGTACCATAGCACTGGCATCAAACACTCCGGTAAATGAACCGAACGTTTCTATTCCTGCTCGCCAGCCTGCTGATTGCTTCTTCCGCAAAAGCCCAATCCTTTGGCGGTGCAATTGCGGTGACCGATCAACACATCTTTGTCGGAGAAACCGGAAACCTTGCTTTTCCAGGCGAAGTGTATATCTATACTGTTGCTGATCCTGCAGCGGAGCCGATCATCCTGTCAGTGAATCAGGAACTGGAACGGTTCGGGCGAACCATCGCAGCACATGGTGAGACCTTGTTCGTCGGAGCGATTGAAGCAGATGAAGAACGGGGCGCCGTCTATGTATTTCGCTACCACAACAGCTGGAACCAGATTGCGCGGCTTACTGCATCCGATGCGGCCCCGGGAGATCAATTCGGGCTATCCATTGCACTGGAGGGAAAACACATTCTGATTGGTGCACCCGGCCGTATGGAATCCGCCGGAGCCGTCTATGTGATCACCGAAAATACTGACGGCTCCTTCACGGAAACCGCCATCCTGACCGCAATGGATGCCGCCTCTGGAGACAGACTGGGAACTGCTCTCGACCTTGAAAATCATCTGACCATCGTTGGTGCCCCGGCAAAATCTGAAAATCAGGGGGCTGCCTATGCGTTCATGTACAGATCAGAAGGCTGGGCCCAAGTCGGCAAATTAGCCCCAGACTTCCTGACGGAAGGAAGCAGGATGGGGGCCTCCGTAATGATCCATCAAGGACGCGTGTATTCCGGGGCGCCCCGGCATGAAAGAGGCCAGGGCATCGTTCTGGAATATGAATGGGACTCCGAGTCAGCCCAACTCCGCCTGCACAATCAACTGCAATCCTTTGATCAACAACCCACCGCCCAGTTCGGGGCTGCCCTGACAGCCAGCGGCAATGAAGTCTGGATCGGCGCAAATCGCAGCAATCGGGGCAGAGGGATGGTTCACCGATTCATCGCCGATAAAAATGACTGGACCGGCATCATGAAACTGCTGCCGGATGAATCCATCGGTCGCGCGGCATTTGGAAGCAGTATGGCGGTTCACGAAGACGTTGCTGTGATCGGGGCGGTGCGGATGGATTCCAGAGCAGGTGGAGCCGTCCTCATGAAAAGAGACGAAAATGGCAACTGGAAAACCGAAGCCACTCTGATCAACAAGATGAAGGGACATGACGCAATCACTGGAGGCGAGGTCCAGTGCACCGAAGGGATGGTGTCCAGATGGGCATGCAAGGATGTGGATATGACCGCATTCCTGCCGCTCCCCGAAATGGGAGGAACCCGGGGATCCAGACTTAATGACATCTGGGGCTGGACCGATCCAGGCACATCCCGGGAGTATGCATTAGTCGGACGTAACGATGGCACCTCTTTCGTGGATGTCACGGACCCGGAGTACCCGCGCTATGTGGGAGACCTGCCGATGACCGACGGATCCGTAGCAAATGTATGGCGGGACATCAAGGTTTATGCGGATCACGCCTTTGTCGTTGCAGATGGTGCAGGAGAGCATGGGGTACAGATTTTTGACTTAACACAGTTGCGTGAGGTGAAGGGGGAGCCGGTGACCTTCGAGGAGACCGCACTCTACACCAATATTGCCAGTGCCCATAACATCGTGATCAATGAAGAAACCGGATTCGGTTTTGTCGTCGGTGCCAGCGGAGGCGGCGAGACCTGTGGCGGCGGACTGCACATGCTTGATTTGCGTGACCCGGCCAATGTAACCTTTGCCGGCTGCTTTGCAGACCCGAATACCGGCAGACGCAACACCGGCTATTCACATGATGCGCAATGCGTTGTCTATTCCGGCCCGGACCTGCCCTACAGCGGACGGGAAATCTGTCTCGGATCTAACGAGACCGCACTTAGCATCGCAGATGTAACCGATAAAGAGAATCCTGTGGTTATTTCCATGGCCGTCTATCCCAAAGTGGCCTATGCACATCAAGGCTGGCTCACCGAAGATCACCGATACTTCTATATGAATGACGAGGGGGATGAGCCGCAGGGATTCGTGGAGGGCACGCGCACGCTGATCTGGGATGTTTCAGATCTGGATGACCCGGTTCTGGTAAGTGAGTACATTGCCAGCACGCCTGACACAGACCATAACCTCTACATAAAGGGGAACCTGATGTACCAGTCGAATTATGGTGCCGGACTGCGGATTCTGGATATCACGAATCCCGAAACCCCCATGGAGATTGGCTTCTTTGAGCCTGGCCCCGGTTCGACCTCGTGGAGCAATTATCCTTATTTCAAGAGCGGCACCCTGATTGTTACGAGCGGATCTGAGGGGCTTTTCGTACTCAAGAAGCGGAATCTGGACATTTAGGCGGCATTCCTTATCTGCGTCTGAAGCTTTCGTGAGTCTCAATCTTTTTGGCCCGGCAGAGCCGGCATGGAATTCCTGCCGAAGGTATTCCGATTCGTAAAACCTCCCTTTGGGTACCCGAATCGGCTATGCCGCTTCATGCCGTCCATCAATGTATCGCTCTGGTTCGGGATTTCAGACTCCAACCGGGGGAAGATATTTTATTCCCGTCTGTTACAGCTTTAGGCAGCGAGCCACAAGGAAGAGAGTCTGAGCATATACCCCATTAAAATGCAAAAATTTTAAATTTCTCCTATACAGGCACATTTCTTGTTATCGGGATTGTCCTTTCTGCAAACCCCGCCAGTTCCGGCCCTCAGGTTACCGTCATCTGCAGTACCGGCAAGTATACAAGTTCCGTTACGCCCTCTGAAGAACCGAAGAGAACTTGCGGTGATGATACTTGGAACGGTGAAGGAAACAGAGATTGAGGAGGCCGTTTATGCGGTGTCTCCGTCACGTTTGACTAAAGAGGTTCTTGCAAAACTAACAATCCAGACCAAAAAGCACTCCCGGGTGTACTCAGGTGGATAAAAATCTTCAAAATTAAGGGTTTTGCAAGAGGCTCTAAATACAGCAGAATGCTCATCAAATATCCCTTCCTGCGGTGAATCAGGTGTGATGAAATTCATTTCTCCCCCATCAGCCAGAAGGGGTACGCAGGATTGTGGTTTCTTCTGCTCCCCCTTATGGCCCGTCAAACGGGGATACGCCCCTGACAAGAGTTGAGGATTCGCCGATCCTTGGCCGCCTGCTGATTTCTGCTTTCTCATTTTGTAGTCAATACGGATATTGAACCGGAAAGAGGGGCTGCTAAAACTCTCATTGAAATTCTCCGCGGACAGAAAACTGTACTCCACCCCCAGTACATCATACCGCAAGCCTTACGCCAAGCCCCGGTTCGTCCAGAAGATGCAAAGATCCGTCTTGCAGTGTAAATCCACCCAAAGCTGCATCCCTGGAAAGATCAAAACTTCCATCCAGGTCCAGATAGCATGTCTTCGGACATGCATAAGCCGTATGCAGGGCGGCAGCAATACTGATTACACTCTCGTCCATACAACCCCACATCAAATCAATTCCGGACAATCCTGCCAGATCTGCAAGATCCAAAGCACCCGTGATCCCGCCGCATTTCATGAGCTTGATATTCCAGATCCCGAATGGCGGGTTCACTGCCAACTGAAGAGCATCCATCGGGTCATGTAAACTTTCATCCGCCGCCATGAGGCGTTGCGCATCTTTGGACAGTTTGAGCATATCCGCTTCCTTCCCTCTGGATAAAGGCTGCTCAATCAGTTCCAGATCCAGATCCTGTGCCTTATAGAAAAGATCCCGGGTCTGTTCAATCGTATACCCCTGGTTCGCATCAACACGGATTCGGACCCCCTCCGGGTAAGCCCGTCGCAAAGCCTGCAGACGCTCAAGATCCTCCCCGTAATCCAGTCCAAGCTTCACCTTCAGACATTTGAATCCACGTGCGAGATACTCCTTTGCTTCCTCCAGCGTTTCTTCCAGAGGGAGAATTCCTATCGTGATTGAGGTAGGAAGTGGCTTCCTCAATCGCCCCAGCATGGCGGCCACCGAAACTCCCATACTCCGGCCGAAAAGATCATAGAGGGCCATATCCAGGGCGGCCATTGCAGAAGGATATTGCGGGCACGCTAAGCGCAACTGCCTTGCTAATCCCCGAAGCAGCCTTGGATCCTGACCTTTCAGTATATCACGGGCAGCCGCATCCATTGCTCCAAGGCAGTCCTCCGCATTTTCGGAAGTAACTGCCGTCGGCGCCGCACAGCCCAGCCCCGGTGCTCCGTCGCTACCTTCCAGACGGACAAAATGTAAATCAACTGTGCTGACCTCACGCGTCGCAATCACATAGGGACGGGTCAGAGGCAGGCGCTCAGTCCAAATCTCTACACTGCAAATCGTCATGAGGACAGTTTTTGCCGAATGGTACTCACCAATCGCCGGACTCCTTCCTGCAGAGGCCGCACCACGGGGATCCCATGCTCCGCCTCCAGTTCTGCGGCAATCTGCAACGACTGTGTATCCTCCATGCCGCGTGTAAACAGCGTAATCCCCCATACCTCTGATCCCAAAAGGCGGATGAGCTCAAGCTCCTCTGCCAGTGGAGGAATCCGGCAGTCAAGGTCCTCAAAACCTTCAAAATGAACACGCTTCGGTGCATGTTGCAGGATCACCCCGGCCGTCTGTGCCGAACAGATGAGTTCCGGGCCGGCCGGGCCGGCCGGATTCCGCAAAGCTGACTGCCCTTCCAGAAGAATCACCTCCGGACTCTCCCCCCGGTAGCAATCCACAATGGCACGCTCCAGTTCCCCCGACACAAAGTCATTCAGGGTTGCATCAAAAATAAATCCGTACTTCATTCCCTGCAGCCAGCCCGTCTGTCCCGTATAGATCACCTCGGAACGTATGCCCTGCGAACGAAGTCCCTCACGCACCATCATTGCGGTCGTCCGCTTGCCAATTGCACAGTCCATCCCAAGAACAGCAACGCGCGGGACAGGCACAGAAAGAATTTCACCGGACCAGAACTGCAACTCGGAGGTCGGACGGGGTTTTCGCAAATCAATAATTCCCCCCTTTGCCGCGCGTACCAACTCCTTGTCATCCGAAAGTAACTGATGGAGTCCGTTCACCAGTTGCAGGCCCGCCGAAGCGGCGGTCAAGAGATCAGTGCGCAGAGAATCCGGCAGCACCCCGCCAACGGTCGCAACCCCAATGATGCAGTGCGTTGGACTCCGATGCTCCAATGCCTCTGCAACCGAATCATAAAAGGGGATTCCGCATTCATTGCCGTCCAGTATATAGCCCGCATCCTGACCCGCATAGTCCGGATCCACCACCCCTGCAATCTCATACCGGCTGGGGCCACGCAGCAGGCCATGTGTCGTTTTTGCGAAAACGCTATCAAACAGTCCGTTCGCAAGTATAAGTGCACTTTCGTTCATAAACTTTCTAAGTCAATCGGTAGCATCTACCGTAATCATCATGGATTTTGTCCCTAACGAAGCAAGTGCCTACTTGCATCTCTGTGACTTAACTTCGCTATCTGGACTACAAAAATAAAACATGATCCCCAAACCCGTACGTATTTTTACCAGTACCCCGTCCCTGCCCCCTACGCTTGAGAGGCTGCAGGAGCTGGCCTACAATGTCCGCTGGGCCTGGGATGAAGACACCGTTTCTCTCTTTCAAAGGCTTGACGCAGACCTTTGGGAAAATTCCGGCCATAACCCGGTACGGATGCTGGCCGAGGTCTCCGTAGCCCGGCTGGAAGAACTCGCAAAAGATGAAGGCTTCGTGGCACATCTGAACGAAGTGTGTGCATCCTTTGATACCTACATGAGGGCGAACTCAACCTGGTACTCCCGAACGCATGCCTCCGAAGGATTACTGGCGGCCTACTTTTCCGCCGAGTTTGGAATTACCGAATGTCTTTCCATTTTTGCCGGAGGACTGGGGGTTCTGGCCGGAGATCACCTTAAGAGTGCAAGTGATCTCGGAGTCCCAATCGCTGGCGTTGGCCTCATGTACCAGCAGGGATACTTCAGTCAGTACCTTGATGCAGACGGCTGGCAGAAAGAATCCTACGTTGAAAATGATTTTGCCAGCCTTCCATTGATCCTTGAGCGGGGAGAACACGGGATGCCCCTGCAGGTGGATGTCGAAATCGGCAATCGCACGGTATATGCCCGGATCTGGCGGCTGCAGGTGGGACGTGTTCCCCTGTATTTACTGGATACCAACTTCAATGCCAATGAACATGAAGAAGATCGGAATTTGACCGACTATCTCTACGGCGGAGGAAACGAACTCCGTATCCGGCAGGAAATTATTCTGGGGATTGGCGGCTACCGCGCCCTGCAACTGCTAGGACTCAAGCCGCAGGTCTATCACCTGAACGAAGGACACTCGGCATTCCTGACACTGGATCGCACCCGGCAGTTGATGCAGGAACATGACCTGTCCTTCCATGAAGCCCGAATTGCAACCGCTGCAAGTATCGTCTTTACGACCCATACTCCGGTTGAAGCCGGTCATGACCGCTTTTCACCGGAATTAATGGATCGCTATCTGGTATCCTATGCAAAAAAATCGCTGGGCCTTGGGCGTCGGGAATTTTTGGCACTTGGGCGGGAGCATGCAGACAGTGAGCAGGAACGGTTTGGCATGACGAAGCTCGCCCTGCGTATGAGCAGCGCCTGTAACGGGGTCGCCCGGCTGCATGGAGAGGTGAGCCGCGCAATGTGGCAGAATCTCTGGCCCTCCGTCCCCGAAAATGAAGTGCCGATCAGCCATGTAACCAACGGCATTCATATCTCTTCCTGGATTTCAAGCTCGCTCAAGCGACACGTTGACCGCTATGTCGGTCCGCGATGGAGGGAAGAAGCCATCGGAGCATCCCAATGGATGCACGCAGAACAAATTCCCGATGATGAACTCTGGCATACACATTTGATATATAAAGAACACTTAATCTTGCAGGCCAGACGGTCATTACACTCCCGGCTGGTTCGGCTGGAAGCGCCGGCAAAGGTGATCGCTCACGCAAAAAAAGTGCTCAACCCCCATGCACTGACCATTGGATTTGCACGCCGATTCGCCACCTACAAGCGTGCAACGCTCCTGTTTCGGAATCTGGAACGACTGACCCAGATCCTGACCCGCCCCGACCACCCGGTACAGATCATCTTTGCGGGAAAGGCACATCCCCGTGATCAGCCTGGAAAGGAACTGATCCAGAAAATTGTCACAGCATCCAATACCGAAGCCCTGCGCAACCATGTCGTTTTTCTTGAAGATTATGACATGGCCATTGCACGTGATCTGGTACAGGGCGTAGACCTGTGGTTGAATACCCCTCGACGCCCAAGAGAGGCAAGTGGCACCAGCGGCATGAAAGCCGCTGCCAATGGGGGCCTCAATCTCAGCATCCTGGATGGATGGTGGGACGAAGGCTACGATCCGGCCATCGGCTGGGCGATTGGCAGTGGCGAAATCATGGAAAACCATGCCTATCAGGATGAGCGGGAGGCAGAGCAGCTCTATAATCAACTAGAGCAGGAAATTGTGCCACTCTTCTATGAGCGCTCCTCGGAAGGGCTGCCTCTTGAATGGATTGCCCGTATGAAGCGCTCCATTGCAACGCACAGCAGTTTCTTCAATACCCATCGCATGGTGCAGGAGTATACCGAAAAAACCTACCTGACCGCCGCGGCGCGTGCAAATGCAATCTGCGACAAGGACATGCAGGGGGCGCGGACACTCTCCGCACAGCAGCAAAAAGTGAAGGCAGCATGGCATAATGTTCGCGTCCATGTTGACGAACACGCTCCGCAAGGCCATCTCCAGGTCGGGGTCCCCTTTACGGTGAAGGCCAATGTGACGCTGGGACCTTTGTCGCCAGATGACGTAGATGTACAGTTGTATTTGGGGCGGATTGCCCAGAAAGGGGAGATCGTAGACGCAGTCATCACCCCCATGAAACGGGTCAAGTCCGCCGATCCAAACAGTGCTGCGTACCTCTATCAGGCAAAAGATGTGACCTGCACCAAGAGCGGATCCGTCGGATACACGGTACGTGTTCTCCCAAAACGTGAGAGCCAGACACTGCTGCAATCGTCCCGTCTGATGACCTGGGCTCAGTGAATATCCGCTTCCTTCAGCAAGTCGAGTGACATCCAGCTGGGATCCTCAAAGACGGACTCAGGCAGCTGATCATACACTCCGAGATTCGTAATTGTGCGGATATTGGACGCATCTTCCGCGCTGATCCGGGTGTCGGCAAGCATAATGCCGCCGTAGTTGTTATACCCCTCCCAGGTTCGGGTAAAGTTTGGCGTATCCGAGTCGGCATCGGCATAGTAGGACCACTGAGCAACCAGATTCTGCTCCTGATCCACGAATACGTCATACCCGTTGTCGGGGGTGAATCCCACCCCGTCAAATCGGAGGGTTAACACATGCGCCAGACGACCATTGCCCATCCTCTCTTCACCTTTGTACCCTAAAGTGACCCCCGAGTCTTTCAACTTAAACGGCATCAGCAGCCAGTAGCCTGCATTGACCCAGTCCCGGTAGGCCCCCGTCAACAGTTCATCTGCCGGGATGATGGCATTGCCATCCCTGAAAGCCTGCCCCTCCATAGTCTGGATATTCATGAGCACAACTGTACTGTCTCCTCCCTGCCATCGAAACCATCCCGTCCACTTATCCCAGACATGATCTTCTCCAAAGAGTGTCCAACTCAGATAACGGGTTTGATCCCACGCAGCGCGGCCGCCCATGCTCATCATCACCTGATCGGCAATTTCTATCGCTTTCGGATCCGATGCATCCATGTTGAATCCCTCCATTGGAGGATTTGCATTTTCCTGCGCAAATGCCAGCCCAGGTACGAGTAAGAGCAGAATTAAGTATTTCATAGAGTATGTGTATTCAGATGAATCTGCCTGGGCAATCCGATTGAATCTGCCCACCTGGCAGGTCTCATTTTCTGGAGAGATTTTTACGTCTGGTTCGGGGTTGGAATGAGTACGTTTCGTGAATGTTTCATGGCCTGGATTCTTCGGATTCCGTGACCGGTTTTGCATGGAATCTCCGTTGAGTTCGGTACAAAAGGCGGGCGGAACAAGTCTGTCCAGAATGGTATGGGCAATCGTGGGATTGGCCATACACTGATGCCAAGATTTAACGGGCAGTTGACGGGCTGCAATGGTCGAACGTTTCTGGATTCGGCCATCCAGGATCTGGAAGAGATCTCTTGCCGGGTTTAATCCAGCGTGGCGAGGCCGAATTCATCAAGCACCAGGACATCCAGTTTCTGGAGTGCATGCAGGATTTTCAGATACCGTCCATCCGCACGGGCAACCATGAGTTCTTCCAGGAGCCGGGGGAATTGGTGATCGCCCGCATGGAAGCCTTCCAGACCGGCTTTATGAGCCAGTGCACAGGCCAGATAACTTTTGCCCTCACAAATTTGTGAATGGATCCTCACCTATTTGCCGAAGCAATCAATCTGTCTATCTGATGGAGAATTTTACGTGAACTTGAGAGAAGAAACTGTGTCGCTAGACATCCGGATGGGTTGATTTCCCCGGAAACTGGTAAAATGAGTCTCCGCCTGCGTATGCACTGCCGCATTGTCTTTTCGCGCTTCATGGCTAGCCATTGAAACGAGAGCACGTTCCGAATGGTCTGCCAGATCCGGATGATTTCCTGCTGTCGCAGGTAAGATCAATCAAAGCAATCGCCCGATTTCAGGCGGCGCGCCTGAATATAGGTCGTCAATTCGTCTGCTCCCGGGAATCCGCGCTCACGGGGCGATGGCTTCTCCCACTCCGCACGACTAGCGTCCATTTCGATGAAACCGTCGGGGTGGAACGTCAAAAAGGTGTACAGAGCACGCGTGTAGGGTGCCATGCGCCCGTATTGTTCCCCCACCCAGTAGTAGGAAGCGCTGTTGATCCAGACATAATGGATACCACCTTTGCAGGAATACCGGTCAATGTGGTGATGCCCGCAGAAGCAGGCCACCACCCTGTTTCGTACGGCATTACGATTATGTTCTTCAAGCACGGTCTCAATTGCGCTGCTGGCTTCCGCCATGGAGGTCGGCAGCCCAAGCCCCTGGTGCACAAAAACTAATGCAGGCAGATCAGCCGCTGCGAGATCTGCTCTCAGCCACTCCAACTGCCGACTGTCAGCATAGCCGCGCAGCGAGGTATCCACGTAAAAATTGGCCTCTGCATAGGGTATGAATCTGTCGTTCACTTTCAGGTTATTGCGGTCCAGCACCACGACATGGAAGCTACCGAAATCGAACGAATAATATCGGCCTGGCATCCCCCACGCCCGCACGACCGCGTCTTTTGCCATGAAATCCATGTCGTGATTCCCGAGTACATGGTAGCGCGGGCCCTCGAACGTGCGCCAGAGATCCAGGCATTCCTTGCTCTCAGGCGTGGCAAAGTTGAAATCGCCCAATTGAAGAATGGCATCGGGCTTCTCAGCACGCACTGCTTTCATGAACATATCCAAACGCTCCATCGCTGTGGGCGCAAGCCCGTGATGGAGATCTGCAATCACGCCGAGACGAACCGAATCTCCACGAGCCGTCACGCGGGTGACGGGCAAAATCAGGCTGCCCAGCCCGATTTGGAACAAGCGCCTGCGCGAAATAGGTTGGTGCATTATCGGAAAAAACCGTTTGACTATCCACGGACCCAGTTGACCAGATCCAGACTCTACACCCAATATAAGCTGTGTCGACTGACCATGTCGTCTCCGCTGCAAATCAAACAAGAAGGCATCGGGGATTATTGCGTTTAAAGACAAATGTGATCAAAGCCCCTTGTAAAACTCCACGAACTTTGAGACATTCCTCAAGATGCATTCGCCCAGAAAACTGGTAGTTTGAGTTGCAGCAGCCCTCAGCAAATTACAACTGGCCATGCCAGTATTTTGCCCATATCGTCCATGACTGCAACCGTAACAGAATGGTTTAGAGGTGGTGAAGCGCAGTACGTGTGCATATCGTGCTGCCTAGAATGTTGCAAATGTGCGGATGGGGGCGAACGGGCTGGCTGGAACTCATTCGCAAGTAGAGGATGGGAATCCCTATGGATACCAATTGCCTGCTCGGTTATATCTGGAAGAGGCGGCACCCCGTTATTTTTTGCAGGTGGATGGGTATGTTCTTGGGGGGTGCTGTGGCACATATTATATTCTATTCGTATCGCAGTTGCCGAGGGGATTGCAGAGTTTGTCCCCACGGAATCAACGAGTACCAAGAGGCTCCTGCAAAACTAATAATCCAGGCTAAAAAGCACTCCTGGATGTACTCAGATGAACAAAAATTCTCAAGATTAAGGGTTTTGCAAGATGCTCTACAGAGCTTGGAACCCGGTATGAAATGAACGGAAATGGAGAACCTGCGCAGGGATGGAACCCTCAAAACCCAATTCAAGAGAATCCAACACCTCAATACGATTGGGAGAACATAAGAGGAAAGATTCACTTGGGATGGAATGATCCCAAGCAGAGTCAGACACAAAAATTACATTTTTTAAGCAAAATGTCTAGCCTGAATTCCCAACCAGAATACCCTGATGTCACATAAAGACTGAAAATCCTGCCCCAATTAGGCGTATTTGTGCATTCCCCTGCCATAAATGTCATTTTATTTTTGTTTTTAGCATACATAGTCACTTATCCTTGT
>JAJECV010000060.1 GCA_022821875.1 Rhodothermales bacterium | reverse complement strand
ATAAAATCGCAGCATCTTCACATGCATGCCCCGCTTTAGCCGAACGTATCCATTCGTTGAAAACATCTTCCCTCCTGATACATCTACGGTGAAGCTTTTTTTCGCCTTGCCCCTTTTCTTGAACCTGGGGAACCCCCGCTTTTTCTTGAAAAACTGCTTGTAGGCATCCGCCAGATCCTTCAGTCCAGTGCGAGTCGCGTTTACGGGATACTCTCTCAGCCATGGTGCGACCGTATCCTTGTGTACTTTATACCACTTGTAGAAATCAAACTGGGAGGTCTGGGATTGCCCGGTTTCCGCGTAATCGTCTTTGGCTTTTGCCAGCGCCGCATTCCAGAGATACCGGTTGACACCCGCCAGTTCATTCAGGAACCGGCAGGTCTTTTTGTCGCCTCGCAGACGAAAGCGGATCGTTACATGCTGCCGTTCCCCTGAACCGACGGAGGGCTTTGTCTTACAATCTTTAACGGGCATAGCATCAAGCGGATGATATTGTGTAGACAATCAGGTAGGCACTATCCTTCCCGATTGTATACGTTTTATCCACCTGACTGGAAAAAGTTCCCTAAGTATGGGCACTCAGGTATATAAGCCCCTTCTGTTACGGCAAGGCATCATCTGACACCCAGCTCGTTTTCCTTTAATATACTCTATTGAGGGGAGCTTCATGTTGGTGCGAGGGGGAGTGACCAGATAGATTTATCTGGGTAGGGTCAAGAGATCCGGCAGATGATCTGGTATAAGGCAGAAAATTGCTGTATGCGATTCTACAAACGCTGATTCTTTCTCTCTGGGCTGGGCTAAAAACCAGGATTGATGCCAACAGCCAAGGTTCATCCCCTCATAATAAAGAAAAGTTCATATTCTTTATTATGAGGAGGTCAAAATAAAATTTCCTAATTATCCTTACATCATAGTTACCGCTGATCGGGTTTCTATGGGAATGGGGATCACACATTTAGAGGAGGCGATCTATTTTGGCGACTGGATACGATGAGACCACGATAGACGGCCTTATAATAAAAAAATGGACATTTTTCTTATTTTGGGAGAAATCATGAAAATATCTTGATGCAACGTAACAAGATGAGGTCACGAATAGGAAGCAGGGTTATCACTACTTCTGTGGGAGAGGAGCGAGTTGAGGCATATCTACCACCTCCACTCCCGCCAAGTCCGGCAGTCAACATGGAGATGCTGGCATCCAGACTGGGTGAGGCACATCTGGTTGTTGGGCGACTGGATGGCATGACGGCAATCTTACCGGATATTCCCATTTTCCTATATACGTATGCCAGACAGGAAGCGCTATTATCGTCACAGATTGAAGGGACGCAGTCCTCTTTATCGGATCTGCTGCTTTTTGAAGTTGATGGTGCACCCGGGGTCCCTCTGGACGATGTACGGGAGGTGTCCAACTATGTAACTGCGATGACCCATGGGTTAACACGCATTGCAGGTGGTTTTCCGCTGAGTCAGCGCCTGATGCGGGAAATGCATGAAATACTTCTTTCTGAAAGTCGAGGAAGCACAAAACTTCCAGGAGAATTTAGACGATCACAAAACTGGATCGGAGGATCTCGTCCAGGGAATGCCGTGTATGTACCTCCTCCCCCCATGCATGTCGCCGATTTGATGAGTGATTTGGAGCGGTTTATCCATACCGATTACCCCGAGTATCCCACTCTGATAAAGGCCGGCCTGATGCATGTTCAATTTGAAACGATTCATCCATTTCTGGACGGGAACGGGCGCTTGGGGAGATTATTGATTACACTCTTATTGTGCGCAAGTGGACTTCTGAGACATCCAATTCTCTATCTCAGCCTGTATTTCAAGATACATCGGGTCCGCTACTACGAATTATTACAGCGTGTACGTACACATGGCGATTGGGAGGCGTGGGTTGAATTTTTTCTGGATGGCGTGATCTATACATCAGAACATGCGACTGAAACTGCCCGGAAAATTCTTGATCTCTTTGAGAGGGATCATGAAAGAATCAAGCAGTCTGGGCGGTCTGCATCATCGCCATTGCGGGTACATCAGGTATTACAGGAGCGCCCATTACTCTCCGTGCCCAGTATTGCGACGAATGCGGGCATTTCATTGCCGACAGCATACAGCGCCATTGGATTTCTGCAAAATATAGGTATGGTAAGGGAAGTCACTGCAAAAAAGAAGAATCGCATTTTTGCATATGACGAGTATTTTCAGATTTTGAGTGAGACAAGTGATCCTGATACCACCTGAAGAGGGGCAAAAACAGGTCTGGCTCCAACATATTCCTGAAGCCTGTGCCACAGTTTCATGCGGACAGTCCGGCTACCGCCTAATGTGGTCGTTGTTCTGGCAGGTATCGCATTGCTATGTTGATTGATCCCTCCGGGGGAATTTGTTGGTGAACGGTATCAGCGTCATATAGAATGAGGTGGACTCCGACGTATGCTTTCCGCGCCAAAAGAGAATTTTATTGCCAGATCGCAATTTACAAACAGCAATCTCCTATATTTACCTGCCGCGACAGTATTCCAGTCATGTCTCCCTCTGGCATATTCGTAGGCAGACGGAGGCAATGCAACCAGCAAGACATCATATTCATGGAAACCTGCAGATCATTTTCCAGATGAGTATTGAGCATGACTGAATTCTTGATCTGGCCAGACGGTAGCAAATATTCGCTGTGCGATGAGGCAGGCAAACATGGGATTCAGGGGGACGCGGGCGGACTGTCTCATCAGGTAGTAGAGGCAGTAGGTCGGTCGTATTCAATGGACACATGTTCTCTTTGATGACATTTCAAGTCTGATCACACACAGTCCAAGTCCCCGCAGCGTATCCATACCAGCGTTTTATCCAAGACCGATTTTTCCAGCACATCATGACCATCAATTTTCACATTCTGGACGAAAAACTCGCCGCATGGCGGAAAGCGGCGAAAGATGCAGCCTATAACCGGGAGCATGACAAGGGAACTGCGTTTGAGCGTCTCTGCAGGGTATTTCTGGAGCATGATGAAGACCAGAGGAAGCGGTTTGTTCGTGTGTTGACATGGGCCGAATGGGCGAAAGAGCGGGGGGTGTCCGAGGTGGATCGCGGCATTGATTTGATGGCGGAACTACGTCATGAAACGGATCAGTGGTGTGCGGTGCAGTGCAAGTGTTATGTAAAGGAAAAGACGATGCGGGAAAGCGACCTGAGTTCGTTCCTTTCTAATTCTGCGGGGCAGGCGTGGTGCGCGGAGCGCATGGTGATTGACACCACAGAAAAGGAATGGGCATCTGGACTGAAGGAGGCCGTGAAATGGCAGATACCTGAACTGTACCGCATCACCATCCGCAATCTCAGGGAGAGTTCGATAAACTGGAAAATGTATTTTCAGCGTGACCGGGCGGAGATGCAGAGGCGGGAATTGAAGGTGCCGCGTGACTATCAGGCGGCTGCGATTCAGAACGTCCTTCGCGGTCTGGAAGAGAAGGGGTCGCGGGGGAGGCTGATTATGGCATGCGGGACGGGCAAGACCTTCACGTCTCTCTGCATTGCGAAGGAACTGGTTGGGCGGGGCGGCCAGGTGCTGTATCTGGTTCCAAGTCTGGCGCTCATGTCCCAGACGATCCGCGAATGGAGCCGGGAATGCACTGCGGAAGACAATCTGCGCGCCTTTGCGGTCTGCTCGGATACACAGGTGGGGAAGCCGAAGAAACAGGATGGCGATTATGACATGGCAGCAGGCGATTTAGCGTACCCTGCAACCACGAACGCCGCCCGGCTTGCCGAGAAGGTGCTGGCGGGAGATCGGGAGACCTTCACGGTGATCTTTGCGACCTATCAGTCAATCAAAGTCATCCATCAGGCGCAGCAGGAGTATGGTCTGGGGGATTTTGATTTCGCCATCTGTGATGAGGCGCATCGGACCTGCGGCGTGTCCGGACGCGGCAAAAAGGAATCGTACTTTGTACGGATCCATGATCAGGATTATGTCCGGGCAGATCGCCGGCTGTATATGACGGCAACGCCGAAGATGTACTCGCCCAGTGCACACAGGAAAGTCGGGAACTACAATATGTCTCTGTGCGATATGGGAGATGTGTCGGTGTTCGGCGAAGAGTTGTACCGGATCGGATTTGGCGAGGCCATAGACCGGGGGATCCTGTCGGATTTCAGGGTGGTCGTGTTTGCGATCCCGCATTCCGTCGTGGCGGCTGCCCTGGGGGAGGTGCTGGGCGAGCATGAATTGACGCTTGACGAAGGGGGCAAGCTGATCGGGTGCTGGCGGGCGATGGCAAAGCTGGAAGTGGAAGAATTTCTAGAGGATCCCAGTCCGATGAAGCGACTGATTGCCTATTGCAGGGATATCAAAACCTCCCGGAAGCTGTCGGAGCGGTTTGAAGTGGTCCGCCAAAAATACAGCGGGGAAAACGAGCAAGACGAGCGAGGAATCCCTGAACATGCGATCTCTGCACAGCATGTGGACGGCACCTTTGATGCGGGTGCCCGCACCGAATGCCTTGACTGGCTGGGGAACTTACAGGACGGGGAGGACACCAGTCATGTTCTGTTCAACTGCCGGTGCCTGTCGGAGGGGGTGGATGTGCCTGCTCTGGACGGCGTGATGTTTATGCATCCCCGCAAGAGCCAGTTTGAAATTGCACAGGCGGTCGGCCGCGTCCTTCGAAAGCCGGGTCAAGGCAGCAAGCGGTTTGGCTATATCCTCCTTCCTGTGGTCGTCCCTGACGGGGGAGATCCGGAAAAGCAGCTCGCCGACAGCAGATCCTTCGGCGTGGTCTGGCAGGTCATTGAGGGAATGCGGGCGCATGATGAACGGTTCAGTGCCGAGATCAATCTGATTGAACGCGGACAGGAATCCAGGAAGATCAAGATCATTGCCGTGAAAGGCAAAACGAAGGAACAGACCGGACGGTATGGGACGGAAACGGTTACGGTTAACCCCCGAGGTCAAGAGGGGATGCAGGGAGAACTGTTTATGAATCATGAACTGGCGGGTGCGATCCGGGCGATGGTGATCAGGAAGCACGGGAGCCGGAATTTCTGGAAAGAATGGTCGGGGGACATTGCGAAGATCACACAGAAACACATTGCGCGGATCACCGAATGGACAAAGCGGACGAAGTCCAACCAGGAGATATTCCGTGAATTCCTGTATGAAATCCGGGATGACTTAAACGAGGGGATTACCGAAAAGCAGGCCATTGAAATGCTTGCCTCACAGATGGTGACGGGCCCGGTTTTCAATGCGTTGCTGGGGGACTCGCAGTTTGTGGAAGAGAATCCGATCAGTAAGGGAATGCAGCTGGTGCTGGATCTGTTGGCTCCCGAACATCTCTCGGCGGAGTCTGACGGTCTGGAGGGATTTTATGATAGTGTTGCGGCCCGCGCCCGGGGCGCGACGACCCCTGCGGCCCGGCAGTCGGTGATCAAGGATTTGTACGACACGTTTTTTCAGAGGGCGTTTCCAGAGAATGCCGACAAGTACGGGATTGCCTATACGCCGATAGAACTGGTGGATTTTATCCTGCACTCGGTGGACGGACTTCTGCGGAAGGAGTTTGGGCAATCCCTCTCTTCGGAGGGGGTCGAGATTCTGGATCCATTTACAGGGACGGGGACCTTCATTACTCGAATGATCCAAAGCGGACTGATTGCTCCGGAGGATCTGCCCCGAAAGTACCGATCCGAGATTCGTGCAAATGAGATCATGCTTCTGGCGTACTACATTGCCGCGACCAATATTGAGCGGGCGTATCATGAGGCGGTGGGGGCGGCGGACGCGTACGAGCATTTTCCCGGCATCCTCCTGACTGATACCTTCGGGATGCACGAGGGGGATGACATGATTGCGGGGGTGATGCCCGATAATTCGGAGCGGATTGAGCGGCAGAAGAAGGCAGACATTACGGTGATCATCGGAAATCCGCCATGGCGGGCCGGACAGAAAAAACAGAATGACGCGGCGAAAAATCAAGCCTATCCGTTGTTAAAAGGGAGGATTGAAAATTCCTATGCTTATTATTCAAACGCTTCTAGCAAAAGGAATCTTTATGACAGTTATGTTTTAGCAATCCGGTGGGCGTCAGATCGTATCGGAGACAGTGGTGTGATTGGGTTTGTGACCAATGGTAGCTGGCTGGACGGGAATGCGATGGATGGAATGCGCAAGTGTCTGGCGGATGAATTTTCCTCGATCTATGTATTGAATTTGCGGGGGAATATGCAATCGGGGGGGAAGGAGGCCGGCGAGAATGTGTTCGAGTCGGTCTGGACCGTGGATGTAGCGGTTACTCTGTTTGTGAAGAACCAAAAGCATCCAGGTTGCAGGATTCTGTATCATGATATTGGCGATTACCTTGGGCGTGAAGAGAAAATCAGAACAATCAAGCAATTCCGTGGACTTGGTGGAGTTGGGGAATGGGCTGAGTTGAAGCCAAATATGCATAATGATTGGTTAAATCAGCGGGATACCGGATTTGGTAAGTTTTTAGCGATTGGAAGTAAAGATTCCCATGCGGTGAATAAAATCTTCAAAAATTATTCCTTAGGCGTAGCAACGGGCCGTGACGCATGGTGCTATAATTTTTCAGAGGCCGCACTCCGGGCAAATATCCGCAGGATGATTGAGTTCTACAATGAAGAGCGTGACCGGCTTGCAGGACAGACAGCAAGGGGGCGGGAATGGACGAAAAGCGAGATTGATAAATTTGTCAATAATGATCCCAGGAAGATTAGTTGGACAGTGAATTTGAAGGGGGATCTATCGAAAAATAAGGCACTGAATTTTGAGGAGGGGCGGATCACGGCTACTCAATACCGACCCTTCACCCAGAGCAAAATCTATTTTAGCCGCAGGCTGAATGAGCGTGTCTACCAAATCCCTCAGATCTTTCCGCACGAAGAGGCGGAGAATCAACTGATCTGTGTGACGGGGAAAGGAGAGACGGATGACTTTTCTTGTCTGATGGTCAAGGAAATCCCCAATCTCCATACCATTGCCTCTGGGCAGTGCTTTCCCCGGTGGTTGTACTCCCGGCCCAAAGAGGACAAGGCGAGTCTGTTTGCAGGAAAAACAACGCCGAACACAGACGCGTATGGATACGTACGGGAGAGTTCGTTCACGGACACTGCAGTGCAGACTTTTAACCAAAAAATGGGGGGGGGAAATTCCATATCCGAAGATGACCTGTTCTACTACATCTACGGCGTACTCCATGTCCCCTCCTACCGGACAAAATATGCCGCAAATCTTCGCAGGGAACTGCCCCGAATCCCTTTCCCCAAAGATGCTCAAGAGTTCCATCTGCTTGCTGACACAGGAAGAAAGCTCGGAGCGTTGCATCTTGGATATGAGGATGTAGAGCAGTATCCGATACAGTTCGAAATCGGGGGATGGGAACCCGATGGGGGAATTTCTCCCATAGAATGGTTCCGTTTAGAGAACCGGCGGATGCAGCATCCCAAAGTCAACAGGCAAAAAGATACGTCGCGGATCGTCTACAACTCCAATATCATGGTTGCAGGTATTCCCGAAGAAGCGTATAACTATGTGGTGAACGGAAAATCCGCCATTGAATGGGTGATGAGCCGGCAAGGCGTAAGCACCCACAAAGACAGCGGCATCGTGAATGATGCAAACGATTTTGCGGTTGAGACCATGGGCGACCCCGCCTATCCGCTCCGGTTACTTGCGAAAGTGATTACCGTCAGCCTGGAAACAATCAGAATCGTTGACACACTCCGTGAGATTGAATTTTCATGATTTGTACCAGAGAGTCAGTGACACTAGAAATGGTTTGCATTGAGGTTTGATATCAGCCGCGACTGCACGGGCATCTGTATCTATTTCCGGTACTGCGCCCATTGTCCGCCATTCTGTATTGCAGCAATTAGAAGAGCGCTCATTCTAATCAGCGGGAAATTCCCTTATCCGGTGAAAAAAGTACCGTAGGCGATGATGAGTCCAATGATGGTGAGTCCAATACCCAGTAACCTGCGGGTAGATTGATTGGACTCCCGGAGCGCCTCTAATTGTGCCTTGTTGGTTTCCGCTAGCGCATCCAGCTTCGCCTGAATCGCCTCAAGATTCGCATTGAATTGTGCGATGGTTTTAATTCCCGCCAGTTTTAAAATCTCGTTGCTTAGTTCGTTGGTCTCCTCCGGCTTCAGTCCGTTCTTCTGCAGTTTCCGCAGCAGTTCGTAGAGCCGATTCGCGTCCATTGATGGTGCCTGCATGGCTACTCAAACAGGATTTATTGATTTTGGTTCCCTTGCGGAATCTTGTTCAGGAAATTCAGGAATGTCGTTCACGACTTTCATCCGGCGACACGTACGGAAAGATAGCCCTTGTTTCTTTCCAATACAGGCTTCAAACGGTTCAATATACTAAAAGCCGGGTTGGTTTCTATGGTTCCCGTCTCAACTTCTCCCTTCCACTGCCTGCAATGTGAAGGCATCAGTCTTCGGTCCCGATGTCTTTCCGTTCTGCCGGTACCGGAAGATGGTTCCAATCCGCCTAGGTTTGCGCAGACGAAAGTTTTGAAATTCTTTTGAATGGAAACACAAAACTCATAGAACACACTTTGAATGGGGGGAACAGTTAGCCGAGTGATCGCTCAAAAAAGGGGGCGAATAGTGTTTTCCGGAATACAATCCTGAACAACCGTATCCCTCCGTGCTGATTCGCTCTGGAATGATGGAATCAGGCGGAGTACGGATTTGATGGCAGCAGAGGGCACGGTGGTGCTTCAGAGTTTGCACCGGGTGGGCGGGGTATGATCAAGGCCGGGGAGAATGTGTCCCATGCGATCCCGCTTGGTGCGCAGATAAGCCGCATTCTCCTGATTGGGCGGGGTCTCAATGGGGACGCTTTCGGTGATCTCCAGACCATACCCGCCCAGTCCCACGCGCTTGGTGGGGTTGTTGGTCAGCAGTCTCAGCTTTCGTATTCCCAGGTCACGAAGGATCTGACAGCCAATGCCATAGTCACGATGATCCATGTCAAATCCCAGGGCAAGGTTCGCCTCCACGGTGTCCAGCCCCTGCTGATCCTGCAACTCATAGGCACGTAATTTATTCAGGAGGCCAATGCCGCGGCCCTCCTGCTTCATATAAAGCACCACCCCCTGCCCCTCGGTGGCGACGCGCTGCATTGCGGTATGTAACTGATCCCCGCAGTCACACCGCATAGAGGCAAACAGATCCCCGGTTACACACTGGGAATGTACCCGGGCTAAGACAGAATCCTCTTTGGTCCATTCTCCCACGGTCAGGGCCAGATGGACATCGCCGTTGGAAAGGTCTTCATAGGCGGTGAGCTTAAATGGTCCGTATCGGGTCGGAAGCCGGACCGATGCCACACGCTGGATCAGGGACCGCCGGGCCATGCGGAAAGCAACCAGATCGCTGATCGTAATGATCTTCATGTCACGCTCCCGGGCAATCTTGAAGAGTTCGGGAGTCCGCGCCATGGTGCCATCGGCATTCATAATCTCAACCAGTACTCCAACGGGAGGAAGGTCGGCAAGCTGGGCAAGATCCACCGCCGCCTCGGTGTGTCCGGTTCTTCGAAGAACCCCGCCCCTTCGGGCGATCAGCGGGAAGATATGCCCGGGCCGTGCAAAATCGTCGGGGCTGGACGAATCGTCTGCAAGGGCCTGGATCGTGGCTGCACGGTCAGCTGCGCTGATGCCCGTTGATGTACCATGACAGTAATCCACCGAAATCGTAAAAGGAGTGCTGTACAGGCTGGTATTTTCCTCCACCATCAGGCTGAGATCCAGCGCAGCCGCCCGATCCGGTGCCATCGGGACGCAGATCAACCCGCGGCCTTCGCTAGCCATAAAGTTGACCAATTCGGATGTAATGGCGGATGCCGCCCCGACAAAGTCCCCCTCGTTCTCACGGTCTTCGTCATCCACCACGATCACCAGGCGACCGGCACGTATCTCTTCAATGGCAGACTCAATGGAGTCGAAGGTTTCCGTGTCTGGGGCTTTCATTCAGGCCGTCACTCCTTGACGGATGCAAGCGATTGCTTTTCAACGCGGAGTTTGATTCCCCCGTCCACATCCAGTAAGACACTTGTGCCACCCTCTTCCACCTGATGTACCTTTCCATGGATCCCGCCGGCAGTGATGACACGGTCTCCTTTCCGGATGGCCTCAATCATGGCTTTGCGCTTTTTCTCACGCTTTTGCTGTGGGCGGATAATGAAGAAATAGAAGACAACGAAAATCAAAAGGAGCGGCACGAACATGCCGAGTCCTCCCAAAGGGGATGTTGCCTCTTGAAGCAGGAGTGCAAAGGACCAGTCCATGAGTATAAGTAAGATCAGAAAGTTATAAAATAAAGAAGGGCAAGCTTACCGCATCGCGTCGCTTCAACCTCCTACCGCTGCTGCCTTCCGGCCCTGACGGGGTTCA
Organism: Rhodothermales bacterium; assembly: GCA_022821875.1. Classification (GTDB taxonomy): domain Bacteria; phylum Bacteroidota; class Rhodothermia; order Rhodothermales; family Bin80; genus Bin80. The sequence continues at coordinate 5,005 of JAJECV010000060.1, read as the reverse complement.
GAGGGAGCTGACCGTACGGGACTCACCCTTCAGTACCGTATACCCGCTGCCAAAAAAATGGTTCCTGCCTCATACCTGTTCGAGCCCATCCACATTAATAGCCACATGAAGTTCACGTCCTGTTGAGGGAGCCAGGCGCAGGATCGTTCGGATGTCTTCCTGAAGCGAGCCATAGGTTTTGGGGGCCTTGATCATGAGAAAGTAACGGTACTGATGCTCCACACGCTTAATGTAGGGCTGCTCCGGGCCTAAAACCACAATGGAGGAAGGCAGCTGATCAAGCAGTAGTGCCTTCCATTTATGGGCTAGATCCTCTGCCGCATGCTGTGGTGCGCCCCGAATCTGGATTCCGACCATGCGGCCAAACGGAGGGTAGTTGAGTTTGTGGCGATCTCCGATCAGAATTTGAGCGTAGCCATTAAAATCGTGACGGGTCAGATAGGAGAAGAGCGGATGGGCAGGGCGACGGGTTTGCAGGAATACCTCGCCAGGCAGGTCTGCCCTTCCCGCTCTGCCTGCAACCTGCATGAGTAGTTGAAACGTTCGTTCCTCACTCCGAAAGTCCGGCAGACGAAGTCCTAAATCACAGTTGATTACGCCTACAAGGGTCACCCGGCCAAAGTCAAGCCCCTTGGCAACCATTTGCGTACCAATCAGAATATCCGCCCCGCCGTCTGCGAAAGTGCTGAGGATTTCGTGGTGCGCATCCTTGGTGCGGGTGCTGTCACGGTCCATGCGAAGGATCCTGGCCGTTTTGAATAATTCGCCGAGTTCCTCGGCAACGCGCTGAGTCCCGCTCCCCAGAGGGGAAAATGCCGGCGTTGGGCATTTGGGACAGTCAACCAGTACGGGTTCTGCATACCCGCAATAATGGCATCGGAGTCGATGGTCTCCCTGATGATAGGTCATCGATACGCTGCAGGCAATGCACTGCGGCACAAAACCGCAACTCTGACACTCCAGAATGGGAGCATATCCGCGACGATTTTGTAACAGAATCACCTGTTCATTCCGTTCCAGGCGGGCTTTAATTGCGTCAAGGAGAGGGATAGACAGAGGGCCGCTGAGTCCGTTCTCTTCCCGCTCATAGCACAGGTCAATGATCCGGATTGCGGGAAGAGAGGCCGCGGAATGATCTCTGGTAGGCGCACGTTCCGGCATGGCCAAAAGTGTATATTTGCCCTGCTGTGCATTCACAAGGGTCTCCAGCGATAAGGTGGCCGATCCCAGGACACAAACGCATTTTGCCATATTTGCACGCATAACGGCCACATCTCTGGCATGATAACGGGGAGCGGTCTCCCGCTGCTTATAGGAGTCGTCATGCTCCTCATCAACAATGACGAGTCCAAGATCTTTTACCGGAGACAAAATGGCCGATCTTGGCCCAATGACCACACGATACCGGCCTGTGCGAATCTGCTGCCAAACATCGTGACGCTCCCCCGGTGCCATGCGGGAATGCAGAACCGCAACCGTATCCCCGAAACGGGCACGGAAACGGTGGACCGTTTGGGGGGTGAGCGCAATCTCGGGTACGAGGATGATGGCAGTCTTGTTGAGCGAGAGAGTGGTTTCCAGTGCGGACAGGTAGACTTCTGTTTTTCCGCTTCCGGTGACCCCGTGAAGTGCGAATGTCCGATAGGCCTGTACCTTTACTGCTTCCTGAAGCGCTTCGATCGCTTTGGCCTGAAATGAATGAAAAACAGGTGCCTTGCTGGAGGGGGGAACATTGGAACGCATCCATTCCGGGATACGGAATACCTGCTTCTCCGTGATTGAAAAAATGCCCCGATGCTCAAAGGATCGGATGGTCTGCAGGCTTGCGTTACAAGCCTTCCGAATGTTTGACAAGGAGATCTCACGCTCTCCGGACCGGGCCAAAGAAATGAGTTCATCAATGATCTCCTTCTGCTTCGTTCCCCGAAACTGCGGCTTCAAATCACGTAGCGGGTGGACGGTGCAAAAGGCAGGATTGAGGACAATAAATTTTCCAGTCTTCGGACTGACCGTCGGATCCTGGAGCTCGACGGTTTTTCGCAATGCCCCCTGGGATTCAGCCTGCATGATTTCCTTTTCAGAAATTCGCAGACCAATCCGTTTCAGTTTCGCAGGAGTCGTTCGGCGGTGCTTGATCAGGTGCACCTGTAATTCGGGGGAGATCCCTGCCCAGTCCAGGTCGGATTCGGAAGCCAGATAGTACACGATCTTCTCTTTGATCTGCATCCCTGCGGGGAGTGCCGCACTAAGTGCCTCTCCCCATGCGCAGACATAGTAGCGGGAGATCCAATGGGTCAGCTGCATGAGCTGGAAATCAAATAAGGGCTCACTGCTGACAGCAGCACGCACGGCCCGGAGTCGCACCTCCTCGCGGATCTGTACGTCCAGTTCCGTAACAATGCCTGTGTAGGTGCGGTTCCGAACGGGAACCAGAACCAGAGATCCCACCTGGACGGATTGCTCAAGTTCGCTGGGCAATTCATAGGCATACACCTTGTCCACGGGAATCGGCAAGGCAACACCAATGACGCGCGACATGTTCGGCGCTACTTTGAGGGAGGGGCTTCGTTCGGATCGTAGAGCATGCCGGTGCAGAGGCACATTTGGCGCTTCATCCGGGTCAGCACATCATAGTTGGGACAGCTCTGACAGCCCTGCCAGAACTCATCGTCATCCGTCAATTCACTGAATGTGACCGGTTTATAGCCTAACTCAGAGTTGATCTTCATCACTGCAAGACTGGTCGTAATGCCAAACAACTTGGCTTCGGGGTAGAGTCTTCTTGAAAGTTCAAATGCCCGGCGCTTGATCCGGCGTGCCAGCCCCTGCCTGCGAAACGCAGGAGAGATAATGAGGCCTGAGTTGACGGCATACTTTCCGTGATCCCATGTCTCAATATAACAGAATCCTGCCACTTCAGCATCCGCGCCGAGCGCAATCACGGCTTTCCCCTCTTCCATCTTGGCACGAATATATTCGGGGGCACGTTCGGCGATGCCGGTGCCTCGCTGTGCTGCGGCCGTTTTAATCAGGTCACAGATCTCATGTGCGAACCGGAAATGTTCCGGTGTCGCAATAACGATTTCAACCGATGCCGAAGCATCTATAATCGGGAGCGCTATGGAAGTATCTGCGAGCACGAATAAAAATAATATGGTGCGAACTTGCGGCGTACGTATAAACGGCAGACATGTTCCAGTGAACGAAGATGGGGCGCGGTGCGTTGATGAGGGAAAATTTCTTTTGATCAATGGAAGAATGCCCGTCCTGCGCTCTGGAAGTGGACCGTAAACTGGAAGTATGTCCGTATTGTGCGTATGAATTTCCGCGCCAGACCCGCAGTCGCATAACGATGGCCTGGGTCATGGCACTGCTGTTGATCTGGCCTCTGTTTGAACTGATAAAACTGATTTTCTGATGACGGATCCTTTCCGCGGACAATATTCGGTTGATGTTTTTATGCGGGATTACTGGCAGAAGCGTCCGCTGATCCTGCGGAAGGCGTTTCCTGAATCCAGTTTCAATATCAGCCGGAATGACATCTTCTGCATGGCATCCAGAGCAGAGTTTGATTCGCGCCTGATTGTGGAGGATGTTTATCATCAGTCATGGGAATTATCCTTCGGGCCGATTGACCGGGGGGAATTTGAGAGTCTTGAGGAGTTCTCGCATTGGACCGTACTGGTACAGGATACCGAGCGGGAACTTGACCAGATGCGCCGGCTGCTTGAACGATTCCGGTTTATTCCGAACTGGCGACTGGATGATGTTCAGTTGAGTTATGCGGTTCCGGGAGGGAGTGCGGGCCCGCATGTGGACAGTTACGATGTGTTTCTGATTCAAGTCAGTGGTGAGCGGCGCTGGCAAATTGAGAGCAATCCGGTCGCCGCTGACCGGGCAATGCGCGAAGATGTCTCCCTGAAAATCCTGAAAGAACTGCACCCGGATCAGGAATTTGTGGCGAGACCGGGAGATCTGCTGTATCTGCCGCCTGGGGTTCCACATTGGGGGGTTGCCGTCGGGGAATGCATTACGGCAAGTATTGGATTTAAGGCACCCGGGGTGAGTGTGCTTCAGACGGCTTTTTTAGAAATATCGGAACAGGTCCGGTCTGCACCGAGAACGTTTTCGGATCCGGCAGAATTACGTACGGATGATCCCGGCCATGTCAGCGATGCACCGCTTGACTGGTTTCAGGACGAAATGCGGCGACTGGCAGAGGATCGGGATCTGCTAGAACGGATACTTTGCACTTCGATGACGCATCCGGTCCGGGAAAACTGGCCTAGCGCACCCATCGACCCGATACCGTCTGCCGAAGTGATCCCCGATGATCTCCGGCAGGGGATCACCTATGAACGATTCGCACCATCGTGTATGGTTTACCGGGAATTTAATGATTGCATTCGGCTGTATGCATTCGGAACAGAATACGAGCAAAAACCCGAAATGAAATCATTCGTACAGTTACTCACTGGAACGGAGGTGCTCAACGTTGACACACTCAGGCCCTATCTTGAGCGTCAGGAAGTTTTGGAACTTCTGCATTTTTTACTTGAATGCAGTGCTCTGATTAGAAAAAACGGATCCAGTTAATCCAACTTGCAAGTCATCCGGCAGAGCGGAGAACCCCGGCAAATCCATTCCACTGCAACCGAATTTGAGTATTTCAAAATCCCCGCACTTCGGAGCACTGTTTTTGGATAAAGATCCATCTTTCTCTTTGGCCAGCGCATACGAACCAAACCTGCCTTTCATCCGTTCACGTCACTGGTTTCTCCTCCATTCCATCCGATCCGGCATCTCCATGAGTTCTATGCGGACGATCCCGCGTCCTGTTCGGTGTCCACAAACCGCTGTACACGTCTTATCTTGACGGAATCCATGCCGACGAATACAGAAAAGACGGTTAACACCAAACTCGCCGAATGCCTGCGCAGCAAGCATCCAGGCTGGACGATTGGTGCAGAACAGACCGGCGTATTTGTGGAAAAACTGAAGCAGC
>JAJECV010000077.1 GCA_022821875.1 Rhodothermales bacterium | reverse complement strand
TTAGTCATAACGCGCACTTCCGAACGCTAAATGAGTAATCGTGTCGCAATCCCCTAATGAGCGGGGCATCCTGGGTTAGATGACGACCTGCGCGGTTCCTGCCCCCCAGTTGCGCACCTGTCGCAATCCCCTAATGAGCGGGGCATCCTGTGTTAGGTACGTGGATTATGGACATAAGGAGGAGAAACTACATGGCAAGTCGCAATCCCCTAATGAGCGGGGCATCCTGTGTTAGCGTATTGGGCTCGAGTTCTGGTTTTCACCGGACGAGCATCGTCGCAATCCCCTAATGAGCGGGGCATCCTGTGTTAGACCTATTGTATCAAATTTACCACCACTGACAAGGTGGGTCGCAATCCCCTAATGAGCGGGGCATCCTGTGTTAGAATGAGAACCAACAAATTCGTAACTCAAGAAATTGAGCCCAGTCGCAATCCCCTAATGAGCGGGGCATCCTGTGTTAGACCGCTGGAATACGCAATAACTCACAACCTTACAACCGAGTCGCAATCCCCTAATGAGCGGGGCATCCTGTGTTAGTTCCTGCGTTTGCGTTGAGTTTCCCATTAATCTATTCGATCTGTCGCAATCCCCTAATGAGCGGGGCATCCTGTGTTAGAGGGGGCGGAGTGTTCGCTTACACGGGTGCGCGTGAGTGACCGTCGCAATCCCCTAATGAGCGGGGCATCCTGTGTTAGCAAGCCTCACCGTATTTAAATATGAGTTGTTGTTAACTGCCGTCGCAATCCCCTAATGAGCGGGGCATCCTGTGTTAGCCTCCCATAGAAGAGCATACGGGCGCAATACCTAGCATGTCGCAATCCCCTAATGAGCGGGGCATCCTGTGTTAGGGGTTCATGATGGAACAGAGTGGCTTTGCCTTGATGCGGTCGCAATCCCCTAATGAGCGGGGCATCCTGTGTTAGTCCATTGTGATCGGGTTGAAGTGCCGATACATGCGGCTGAACGTCGCAATCCCCTAATGAGCGGGGCATCCTGTGTTAGGCAGCAGAGAGGGCGTGCAGAGGGAGCTGTCAACTGACATGTCGCAATCCCCTAATGAGCGGGGCATCCTGTGTTAGGGCTCCGTCTCCCTTGGGACCCGTTGGCGTGTGTGGTGGTCGCAATCCCCTAATGAGCGGGGCATCCTGTGTTAGCAATGTGGATCGTACGTGCTTTGCTGGACCGGACTGTCAAGTCGCAATCCCCTAATGAGCGGGGCATCCTGTGTTAGGAAAATGTATTGATCATCTGCCCCGCGAGCCTGCGGCTGTCGCAATCCCCTAATGAGCGGGGCATCCTGTGTTAGCCTCCCGGACATCCTGGACGACCTGCGTGTGAGATTTGTGATGTCGCAATCCCCTAATGAGCGGGGCATCCTGTGTTAGCTTGCAGGCTAATTTCGGCGTATCTGGCAACCCAAGGAAGTCGCAATCCCCTAATGAGCGGGGCATCCTGTGTTAGAGCAGTATAAAGGAACCACCGAGGGAGAACCGAAAAGCGGTCGCAATCCCCTAATGAGCGGGGCATCCTGTGTTAGTTGCAGGATATTGTGGATAACGATTACTTCATGCGGGGGTCGCAATCCCCTAATGAGCGGGGCATCCTGTGTTAGATGACCGCAATTGGTGTTCTCAAAGTTATTGCTTATCTTGTCGCAATCCCCTAATGAGCGGGGCATCCTGTGTTAGGGAGTGGCTGCGTTCGCTTCCTGGTGAGCCTGGCTTGCGTCGCAATCCCCTAATGAGCGGGGCATCCTGTGTTAGTGACTAATTTCAGAAGTGTGCTTGTGTCGTGTCTCATGCAGTCGTCGCAATCCCCTAATGAGCGGGGCATCCTGTGTTAGTTCCACACCCGACGCACTTTATGTCACCGAGAGTGTGTACGTCGCAATCCCCTAATGAGCGGGGCATCCTGTGTTAGTATGACGCTGACGACTTGGAGAGGGCGGTGGTTGATCATTGGTCGCAATCCCCTAATGAGCGGGGCATCCTGTGTTAGTATGATTGACTACAAATTGCTTGGCAACAGGAGAACTCAAGTCGCAATCCCCTAATGAGCGGGGCATCCTGTGTTAGGGCAAATGTTCTCTAACATCTAGGCATCAAACCACGGATCTTATACTGTGAAACACCTTTTGAAGCATCAATTGCATAAACGGCTCCCCATAATGGCAGAATCAATAGCCTTAATTGACCGGAACATGCCAATATAACGACTCCTTGTCAGAAATTGACAACACCCATTAACCCGTACATAGCATCGGAATGTTGTAACTCGGCCTATCTACACCATTTTAGCACATAAACCAGACATCTGTTCCCGCAATCACCGAGAAATTTGCAAAACCGCAGATGTGCAATTCGTAACTCCCGGTCTATTTCGTGGGCATAGATGGTTACGAATCTGCCCCTATACAACGAAAACCTGCTCATCTCCTATCTCCGTAGTACCGTCAACCGCGCCAACATAGATTCGCTTTGATTCGCATGTACGACATAAAAAGTATACCACTACTTTGTCCTCTTCCATATTCAGCAGTTCTTTGATAGAGTGCAGACATTTTGTGAGCATTGATCTGCTTACAACTAACTCAAAGACACTATTCTGAACACGGTCGCCGAGGGAGTCAAGAAGATTTGCTACCTTGCGCCGACGAGAATTGTCTGCAATGTCGTAAGCAATTGCATAACGAGGCATGATTACGTATCGTAAACCTCTCCAAGTCGAATAGATCTGTATCGACACTGACCTCGAAGATGGGCAGCCAAACGATTAATTTGATGCCGAATGATGGATTCAACAGGTTCAACACTCTTGAGACCCGGCATAGGCTTGTCCATAAACGCTTCCCATTCTCGGAAAAACTTACGTAACCCATTGCGAGTAAGCCTGACCCCACCACGCTTGATGTCGTCCTCAAAATGCTCCAGGCGCAACTGCTTACGATTGCACATGCGAAGGATAAACCTGTCCACAACTGACGCCCGGAACTCTTCCAATAAATCTAACGCCAGACTTGGTCGACCTGACCGGCGCTGATGCAAGAACCCGACATACGGATCCATATTACGGGCTTCTAATGTACTGGCCAGTGTGTTTGCAAGAATGACATATCCAAAAGACAGCAATGCATTAACTGGATCAGGCGGTGGTCTTCGGGCACGGCCATCAAAAGAAAGTCCACCATCAAAACCTGCCGTTAGTCCCCGAAAATATGTGCGAGCACCAGTACCTTCATAGCCGAGCAACGACTCAATTTCAGTCGCACTTGATATCTGGGTCTGAAGATGAATTAATTGACTGATCGTGGATCCCAAAATAGGACAATCTGAACGATTTGAGCGTATTGCCGATAAAACAGACATGGAATTGTGAATTTTTCCGGCAACAAATTCCTTTGCGAGCAAAAGTGCACTGTCTCCACCAGAAGCCGCCGAATATTGAAGCAAGCGAAGATCTGCGGTTCGGGAAAGTTCTGGAACCAACCGACCCAGGAAATCTCCGTTTCGCTTGAACCATGCGACTGGAATTCTATTCTCAAGACAAAAGCGTGTAGCATAACTTGTGATATGAACACGCCCGACAAGAGCAATCAACTCAATGCGATGCGGTTCAACTTCAATGAGTTGTTTGGTCTGGGTCTTCAACGGGCCACTCCCATCTGGATCTTTTGAAACCGTCACTTCAATAGATCCTGTGGAAAAACGGACCGTGGCACCCGGCTCTGTGATATACAATGTGGGCATTTTACTGAAATGTCTCTGAACTCGTCCGACTAAATGTGATTACACCAGTTGCATGTCATTCTGGGTTTACACAATCACTACAGAGAGAATGAATCCGAGTCCAAGGAAATCAAGAAGTTCACCGTAGGTAAATATTATCTTGAACAATTGCTCCAGATTTCAACTAATCAACTGCACCAAAATGACGACATTATACCCATTGGATGCCAAGACGATCAGTGAAAAACGATTATGTACATTACGGTGACATTCCTGACAATTAACTGACTTGGTTAAATTGCCGCAGACTTAGTTTTCGCGAAGACTACTGAAATCCAAAGAACGAGCCACCGCCAACCACTCATGCGCCTCAGGTCTGTCCTCACACAATAATTGCTCAAAATTTTCAATGATTGTACGAACACGCCCTGATGTCATCCGATATGCTCTTGCATTGAAACCATGCGCTAAAAGGCCATGATTTCGGGCAACTACATAGTCCGAATTATCTTGTTGCAGAAGTCTCTTGGACAAAGGATCACCCAAGTGTTTCAAGAATCTTGCGACTTGTAACCTAGATGCCAGTAATGTGCCTTTTTCACCTTTGTTGAGCGACTGTGATTTTCTACTGAGCCTATCATTAAACTCCTTCACTTTTGGATTATCATCGGGAAGTCGACTACTATCATACCCCTGATCAAATAGTCTAATCTGCCCAATCAACTCCAAAATTCGATACCAGCGGACACCAGCATCCTCAAAAAGCCCATCCCGGTACCTGCGCTCTGCATTGGCCAACAAATCACATGCTAAATACCTCAGATAGGTTGCCATCTCGTCGCAGTTATTTTTTTCAATCGGATACGAGGCAAGACATTTTAGCCATTGTTCCATATCTCGGGTTGGCTCAAATTGCCCAGCCAAAGAAATAATCTCTTGTCTGCTCTTGATAAGACTGCGTGCACGGCCGTAATCAAATCGGTCCCATGAAGCATAAATGTCCGCGACATACGCATAAGCATTTAACCTGTTGCTTAACTGTTCAGGTAAATCTTTCAGGCCTGACGACATTTCTTTGTGCATCGTACAGATGGCCTCAAAGTCTCCACGAATCATTAGCCGTTCGGCTAGATTGATCCGTTGGCGGGCATTGGCAACTTCCGTGCGTACCTCCCTGATGACTTCACTTCCTGCGAGAACATTGCCCCGCTTTCCACGCTTCCCCTCAATGTAGCGCAGTACTGGAACACTGCGTGCTACTCCCGCCAACACAAGCGCAGCACTCATGGCCTTAGTGCCACGCGTGAAATCAAGCGTAATATCTCGGGGAGACACACCATCTGATTCAATGAGTTCACCCAGAACCGCGTCAAAATGGGCAAAACTAGCATCAGCATCATTTTCTTCGCCCGTATTTGGAATTGGGCGTACCTCCACGGATATCTTGCTAATGCGGCGCTTCACCTCATTTGCATCTTCTACCGTCTGTTGAGATGGGAACAGAATAACTTGATCCCAGCAATCAGTGTCGATACTCTTCTGCAGCGGCACATATAGCGAATTTTCTTTATCCTCTGCATTGCCTGTGCCGACCGTGAGTACCAAGACCTTTTGGTCATTATGGGATATGCTCATCTTCGCCGCCTCCCTCTACCGCGAGAATGGTTGGGCCTACCCGACTGAGATTTACGAGTCTGGGATTTTTTCGGAGCGGTCCATTTGAATCCGACACTTTCGCGTTCAGCGTAAACCGCCTGAACATAAAGTTGAACCCTATCGCCAGGATTTACGTCTTCGGGTACCGTGTCCATGATGTGACCATCCCAGCCACTCTCAATATGTCTAGCCTGAAGTTTGCCTTTTTTAGTCCTCTCGCTTAATATTTCGACCTCAACTATATCGCCGGAGGCAAGGGGGCGATTGGATGTATATGCAGATTCGGGTTCTATGATCTGACTAGCAGTCGTAGGACCGGATTTTTTTCCTCGCCAACCAATCTCGGTTTTTACCTGCTCAATAAACTCTTTCAGAATCTCTTTGCTTTCATTTGCATTTGGAAGCTTCGGAGATGGGAACGTTACAAGACGTACAGACAATTTCCCACCTGAATGACGGCTCAGACTCCAAAGAACCGGCGATGCATGACGTTTCACGCGAAATCTCCCCTCATCCGCATTCTTACGAGGCATTCCCAACGCAGGACAGTCACGCTTTTCAAGTGACTTGGTGGCCGAGGCCTTCAAGACTTCTCCGATCATATGAGACGCGAACCAGGGATCCTTCCACTCGGTACGGATGTTGTCTAAGAACAAAGCCGTATCTAATGAGGGCCCATAGATCTCCTGCTTAGCAATCTGGATTCCACACTTTGCTGCAAGTTCCTCTGCGAGTCTACTGCAATCTTCCCATGAATTAATTCCTTGAACTTGCGCGTCCTCTAACGAACCAAATCCTTTCCTTGATTTTGCCCCGATGCCTCCATACCGGCATAAGAGCCATAATGCTGCCGAAGCCTGTTGCTCTACTTCGTCCGCGGTAATCTTAATCTTCATGGCAGATTCTATCCACCATGTATCCCTAAATATGGACACGACTTGCCAGTGTGATTTTTCAGGCATGAACCACCTCTTATCACCCTTTTCTGCCATACCATAAGTAGTATAGTAAAGTCCCAATGTTGTTGTTTTCTGTCCACCTCCTGCGGATGATATGCCATGGCTCTGAAGGAATACTTCGTTCTTGGTATATGGCTGCGGTGGGCCTCCAGATATCCGGCGTACCGATAAAGATACCGGGCTTCCACGCTCAACACTTCCCCAGATTGCTTCCTCCAGCTTCTGTAAATCTTTGAGACCAATCTTACCCGCATACATTGCTCTCCACCACCACCGCAACAGCCCTCTGAGTGCTGCACCACGCAAGTCGCAATCCTCCAAATCCTGATTGGCACCAGCTAAAAACGCCGGGGATACAAGTTCCAGTTCATACTCCCGACTATGCAGCGCAATGGGTACACTCAGTTTCGGGGAGCCGGCAACAGAAAAACGACCATATCCCGCGGATGTCTTGGCACCTGCTCCCCTGGCCTGCAGAGCACCTATCAGCCATTGGGAGGCTTTCTTAAGCGCATCATCCCCACAGGGCCTGCGGTCGGATATGGCAAATTCAAATGGTGTGTCTGACTGGACACACAGAAAATAAACCGGTACTGGATCCTCCCAGTCGCCCGGCCCATCTCCGTTACCTCCGTAGTACCCGGTGTGATGATTATTGGAGATACCAATTTCCAGAGATGGCCAGTCCTTGGGCCACGCATCGTGAAATATCAGCCTCCCCGCCGCAGAAGATTCCTTCGGCAAGATGCCATCAGGGCGCCAGCCGGGTGTCTCTCTTCTGGATGAAAATTTGTGGGATTGAGAGTTTGGACTGTAGCCGAAGAGTTCATCCATCATATTCCATGCCTCCTTCTTGTTTTCCTGCTCCCGTGCCCACACTGTCTCTGCCCAGCTGCGCACCAGTCCCTTGATCCCGCTTCCCGGTAAGTACGCAAAACCGTATACCGGATGAAGGCAAATGCCCGCATTTTCCCATGCTCCTGCACGAGAGATATGGAGTGTAAGTGGTCCAGCCGTTTTCATTTCTACACGGCATGCTCCCATGACTTCCAGTACTGCTTCTCGTCTTGCTAAAAGATTTTTCAGGAGTTCACTGCATCCCTTAATCTGTATGACCTCATGCAAGGCATCTTTCTTTTCCTTTTCATCTCCTTTGTAAATTTCAGTGAACTTGTCTAGATGAAGCCCTAATTGACGCTTTTTAAGTGGAAAGCGTACATCACCTCCATGTAGCCGTACCAGCCTTCGCGTAGTCTCCGGGAGAAATGGTCCTGCGAGATTTTGCCCAGCCATGTTGCTAATCCGGTTTTATTTCCGCCTCTGTGAATCGAACAAGCCACTGCAGATATGCAAGCGATTCACCTGTGGTCCGGCGCAATAATTCTGCATCACCCCCAATAATCAGTCTTAGAATCGGACAATCTTTTGCTGTGCCGTGGAGTTGGTTGGCAAACCCGCGCTCCTCAAGCAACCATTTTTCCAGATCTTTCAACAACAGACTCTTCGCGTCTTTATCACCGCCTGACTTCGCATACAGGAATCCTAATGACTGCCCAAGTCCAGCCGTTTGAATCCTGACAGGAAGGCGTTTCGCCTCTCTTTTATAATCTGCCGATACGGTATTCCCTTTTTCACAAATTCGTTTGACCGCATCCCAGGCGTGCATGGCCCGACGCTGATCCAATGTAGTTCGTTTACTCATGAAACTGCCAGTAGTTAAGACGAAGAGTCGAAAGAAATAGCACAGATCCCTTTGCCTACGGTTTCGCCGCCACCGATCTGTATATATGGATCCAATACGCTTTCAAGCTTTTCGCGCAGTTCTCTGCCGGTTGCTTTATCACCGGGCCGAAAACTGTCATGACAAATCACAAGGGAGTACAGCAGCGTCTCAGGAGGCAGGTACTCTTCATAGAACAGTGCGGATTTTCGAGCCGTCTTGAGTTCGTAGTCCAGTCCGATACGGGCGACTATTTCCGTAGCGTTGCTGACAAAATGTGTGAAGTCATCGTCATGCAGTATTGCCAAGTGACTGGTTAGACGCTTCTGGGTTGATTCATCTGAACTCACCCGTGACGCAATCCATTTAGATAAGCCACTATCGCTGTTTCTGACCGAAAATTCAAACTCTTCCAGGATCATTTTGTCACCAGAAATCAGTGGGCTGTCAGGTATGCAATATGCGTTATCGCGATCCGGTGTCGGAAATTCCGGGAACGACTCTCCCTGTATGATACCTAAATCCCTCGACAATCTTTCCAGTACAGCAGGGCAGGTAACCCAGGCAAATACTCCCAGAAGAGAGCGAACAGGGAATGCGAGGATTCGTGCATCCGAAAGTGTCAGCGCACCTGCATGGTCTTCATCCGTGTTTGTGGCAGGGCCAAATAAAGCCAGTACATCAGGACTGGCATCAGGGGCGGCCCCTGTCACACGATTGAATGCACTGCGAAATACGCCCTTGAGTGAAGAACCGGGAATAGTTGGCCAGTTCGTATGCCGTTCCCGCCGAATTGGCAGGTCAATTACACCGGACGGAGTGCCACCCCCTGAATGGAGCCCCGTAAGTGCATGAATAAACAAAATTGCTTGATCAGACATAATTCCAATTACCTTTTAAATAGTGTCCCCATCCTGCCAGCACATCATCATGTTGCTCCACCAGAGATGGGGGAATGTGTGCACTTTTCGGCAGGAAATATACACTACCCGCCGGAACCATAAACCGGTTGGGCTTGGGCCCGCCCCGCGCAAAATCCCATCCGGATATACCATCTGAATGCGAAACCGATGCCGCAATGCATTTGAGGTTATCCGGCTTCCAGCCATTGAACCAGGCTGGTGTCGTAAGAAATAACAGATGCCCATCCCCAGTTCCGTGCGAAACATCTGACCACAAAGGGGCATCATGCTCCGAAATTTCCACATACCTTCCTTCCCCACCAAACTTCATAAGCACACCTTCCTGACAGAGTGGCATGATCAGAGAAGGGGTGCCTGTCACTTCGGCACAGAAAGCGACGTTAGGCTTGAGCGCCAGCATGCCCGCGGTATAGATCATACCCTCATTCGCGGTCTTCTGCTTGAAGTCAATACCGATGCCAATTCTCCGGTCAATTGAATATAACATCTCCTTTCTGACGATATCTTCCTCACTCGGCACACCTCCCTCAAGGAAAATGCGTAGTCCCCTCATTGTAATATGCCCGGATACAGACTGCAGAGATTCTCTTCCATAGTACCAGAGTGGACGCAAACCCGGCTCCCGAGGCTGCCATTCAGGTGGCAGAGTTCGTTTCGGATCCAGTCGGAAAATTTGACGCGGTTCCTGCACTCCGTTGCTGGATTTATGGGTGCGCAAATTGGAAGGGATAGGGACAACTAGCTGCCCGTCCATACTGAGCCAGGGACCTCTGATCTGCATTCCCCGCAATCCCTTGACAGGATCACCGTACTGGCCAAGCGCGTCGTCAAAGGAGCCGTACTTCCTGACACGATTTCCGAACTCTCTTACGTTGACTCCGTGCGCTTTCAGGAGATAGGTCCGGATTGCACCTGCCAATGTTTGAGGATAAGGCAAACCTGAGTCTGCCTGCCGGGCCGGACCAAATGAGCGCCCATCCCGAAACGACAGCATATCCACCGGGCGTAGCAGCAGTCTCCGAGTAATCGTGGTATCAGCCATCAGATCCGCGGGATAAAAATGAAGCCCCAAGGCAAAGGTCTATGAAGCGCTTTAGTTGATGGTCCCTATCCCCTGTATGCTGCTTATAGTGGGACCACCATTGGTCAATGGGTATCGCACCTGCAGGTGCTCGGCTGTCACCCATTGCCTCAGATCGGTTAATCAGTCGGTTGATTTCAGCATCCACGGCTTCAAATGGTAAGCCGGAAAGTACCGGTTCCTCACGCCGCAACTGGTACACCCATCGATCCGATACTCCCTGATGGAACGTTTCAACGGCCGACTGAAACCAGTCCGTAAGATCCCAGGGCAGATCGCATCTCGGCTGTTCCCCCGAACGCCGCATAATGTTCATCGTTATTCGATTCTTCCCGTTATCCTTTGACTCCTTTTCTGTGTCACGAGCCGCCTGCAAAGCCCCTCGTAAATCCTCCTTATAATGAACAAATGCGATGCCAGCAGAAAGTGTAGCTTTATTCCCCATGGCCAGAACATGTCTGTCCCCGCACTTAGCATAACCTTCAATGCTGCCGTTTTGCCCACAGAATGCTTTTTGTAGATCAACCGCGCACTGAATAGCATTTCGGGTCGGCAATAATGCAAGAACATCATCACCGCCTGAATAGATCAGCGTTCCGTAATGGCTTTCGACGATACTCGGCACACTAAGACTGGCAAAATTATTTAGCGCTTCACTAATGGCTGCATGCAATGCAGGCCCTACCGGACGCTTGGCTTTAAGTCCTTCGGCTTCCAGTTGCTCAAAGTATTTGCGCAGTTTCGGATGGAGTATTTCTTTAACGTATGGTGCTTTCTCCCCCTTCAGCCACAACCCCATGTCGTCCGCATCAATCATTAAAATAGCGTAATAGGAAGGAGGACTGCCCTGTAATTTCCTTGCTTGTTTGATCTTACTCCAAATATCGTAACTAGGAACGGGCTCAGTATCTTCATTACGCCTCTTCTGATGAAGCCACCGGCCGTTTTTGATTTTATTGGCATTGATCTCCGTCATTTGGAGCCATTCCATGGCTGCAATCGTTGCCGTATCGGGAACTTGCAAGTCCGATTCGCTCAGATCCAACTGATTGCGGAGAAACTGCCAAGGGGCCAAACGTTTACAGAGCGCAATTGCACAAAATCGTTCTCGTTCTCGAAGTTCATTTTGCATCTCCTTCCATGCTGCACACCAGAACTTAGACGACTCATTCAAATTGGCAGGCCCCATTTGTTCATAAGTGCCCAGAAGAGTACACTTGTGGCCGGCCGGCCACACCTCTACTGACTTCGGTACATGCCGAATAGATCGCTGTGCTTCTATCATACGTGCAGAAACCTCCAGTTGTGCTTGCCAGCGACCGGCCCCATCCTGCTGACTATATCTATACCTATGCTCCGATGGAATAGTTTCGCTCAGACTTCGAACTTTTTGAGCATCTGTCCAGACTTCACCAAAACTCTGTTTACCGCCAATAAGAGAGGCCATCATGGATTCATTCATATGACTTGCAGGACAGATTGAGGTGGTTACATCAAAAAAACTCGTAATCTGGGAATCCCAGTGTTTGGCCCACCCAGGATCCAGAATCGAAAATTTAGAATCTAACCCCTTGCGGATCTCATCCGCCAGATCCTGCCATGCGGTATTGATACCTGTTCTGCAAGCATCTGCGAAGGCAGATGCAATTTTGCCACCCGTACCATCATTCGGCACTAGTGCCACAAATCTGTTTGGCAGAGAAGGATTGCGGCATGCCTTGGAGGATGGCTTTGCAATAACAGACGCAAGTTCTGGAATACTTCTTAGCCACAAATCCGTCAGCGAATTCCCGCGCAGCGCCGGAAATACCATTGCAGTAGGTCCCAAATCATCTAGAATGGGACGCATGCCCTGAAAAATTAACCAGGAAAGCAGCGCACTTCCTGACCATAAATCCCGTACACTCCTTGCGGCTTTAATAAACGACTGAACAGGACCAAGTGTCACCGAAAGGATTGCATAGGAGCCAAATTGACTGGCGGCTTTAATTCCACTTGTAATGTCTACATGCTGAATTACAGAATGGTCCGGCACCCGCGAATCCGCCGGCAATCGCGTAAAATCCAGTCCAAACTGCTCGTGCAACTTATCTGGCAAAAGCCGCCAAAGTGCCAGAAATCGCACACGCGGATCCATCGGAAGTTCGTGCACAATACTCCTGATGACACCCGATACATCTTCCTCGGACACATTCGGAACGGGGATCTCATACGGTTGCGCACTGACCGGATGAAATATCTGCATCAAGTCATCAACTGGATTTACTGCACGCTCTCCGTTCAGCCCAGCAGAAGGCATGGGTATCCGATCTGCCTGAGATGCAACAATGTCAGCCGATTTTGATGATGCATCGGGATTTACATCTTTCTGATCTCCGTTGAAAGCCACCGACAGATAACGCCCGGCACGGCTCTGGTGACCAGGAATTGAAAGGGCCTTATCAACCGGATCATGCATCCATGCCTGAAGCACACGATGCCAGTCTATGCTGCATACTTTCGTTTCCTCAATGCTACCCATAAAACCTGAACATGAGATCTGGATTGGATGAAGTAAGCCCAAAACTACAAATTTGAACCCGAAAAACCAAACCGTTGATTACCATCCATCGTCACTGGATCAGGTGGATCATCAGACATTCCCCTCACGATGCTGTACCACTCAGATTTTTGTGTATTCAGGCGAACAAAACGGGTAAAATGCTATCTTACCCCCCAATTGCATCCGAATCGCCGTACATGAATCTCCTTGATAACAACCCGCTTCCAAAGCTTCAGTGCCTGATGGACAAGGTTACGGTGACTGCGTGGAGGCTGTTCTTGCAAACACCAGATGTCCATGCCACAACACCAATGATTCGCGGGGTATGGGGCCGTGCGCTCCGGCGAGGAAATCGTCGCCTCTATGATCAGATTTTTGCAGGTTCCAATCAGCAGGGCCACAACTTGCCGCGCTATATCTTGCGCCCCGCACCTCCCGACCCGAATACCGCACCGGCAATTGACTGGATTCTTTTTGATGTGGATCAACGCCATGAGCGGACTTTATGGAAAGCCTGGGACATGGCGTGCGCCATGGGACTCGGAACGAATCGAAATCCCTTCCGCATTCGAGAACACAAGTTTCTGGCACCGGATAACAGCCTGACGGGATGGGATTCATGGACACTGGGACATGTTCGATGGCCCCTGCCTGGGGATCCAACTTTAACTCCATGCCTTTTGAAATTTGATGTACCACTTAGACTGATCAAACAAAGCCGGTTAATTCAATCACCTGCATTCGAAGACTTGATTACCGCTTCACTGCGACGAATTGCCGGATTGGCTGGTATGCCGCGCAGCACTGTGTATGGAGATCTGATGCGGGCTGCAAAGTTCGTTGCAAACCATACGGTAGCAGAACCGTGGGTCGGCGAAAAATGTAATCTCGTACGCTGGTCTGCTGCGCAGCAACGAGAGGTTAAACTCTTTGGTGTAACGGGAACCATTTCACTGCCCAATGGCCCAGGCCCGATCTGGCCCCTTCTTGCAGCCGCGCAGTGGTGTCACCTTGGGAAAGGTACGGTATTCGGGATGGGGCAAATTCATATCCTGCCTTACCAAAACCGAAGTGTATGAGCACTCCTGCCTGCACCGTCAGACAACGATCAAACTGGTTGTCTTGATCTTGATCGAATTGTCACAAATTCATCCCCTGACGAACATCATCCCTGCTGAAAGAACACGGAGAACTCTTTCGGCTTCCATGAACAGGCAATAGACTTCGTCCTGATACCGCTAAACCGTCGAAGTCAGGACGATCTTCCACGATCCCATGACCACCGCGGCCGCAGTCGACCGACTGTTGCATCACTGCGTGGCGCTGGAACTCAATCTTTCCGGTTACCGGTTGGAAGCTGCACAGCGCCGCAGAGCGGCCCTCCAGAGATGTTCAGATATGGAATCCTCCGCAGACTAAAACAGACCATCAAAATCATGGAGACTTGCTGGAGACAGGTCTATCTGCTGTTGCTCATGTCCGGCAGGCCGACAGAGAAATCAGACATGAGCTGAAAATCGTGGAAACAAATTCTCCATTGTAAATTTTAATGCCCCAACCCTTACCTTGGTCGTCATCTACGCCATCTTGGTTGTCCCTGGACATACGTCCAGACACTACTTAATACTCAAACCCGTGTTCTAATAAATGAAGCAAACTAACACTGTACCTCTTTTTTTCATTTTCCTTTTTCTGTTCCTTGCATCCGGTGCATTCGCACAGAACCACTATGTAGATGTTAATAACGGATCCGGTGACGCTTGTTCGATACCGAACCCCTGCTCAATGACTCAGGCTATTGCAGATGCAGCTAGTGGTGAAACCATATACATCCGTAACCGACGATCTGGCGATACCGTAACCATTACCGGGGATTACGGGCCGTTAAACGTTCCCGTCAACTTTGCCGCTTATGTATTAGGAAGTACAGATGCTGTGTCAGCAACCCTTGCATTTACAGGCAAATTTGAACTAGGAGAATCTGGGAAAATTCTTCCGCATTCAAAGATCACCGCCCAATTTGAAAACCTGCTGATTTCTAATGGAAATACGAACCCATTCGGAGACGATGCGGAAAATCTTGGGTCGGTAGCAATTTCTACGTTAGAGACAGGATTCGTCACAATTAATCGGCTTCAAGTGAAGTCGGATCTTGTCATTAAGAGACTTGAAACTGCGACTTCGAGCCCCGTGATCACCATTCATGAACTGGAAGTAAGCCAGGGGACAGCCCTAACAGTAGGCCTGGAAATGAACACGGACGGATCGGATCGTGAAAACCCCGTTCACTTACGCGTTCCACTGCGCCAAGCCGCTAATGCTGACGAGAAGTTTGACAGCCTTGTCGTCCATGGCATAATTAACGGTGCAGGTTCATTGCTGGTTGTGCACGACAATAGTGCCACAGGACGGGGGGCATCGGGTATGGACTTGCACGTTACAGCAGAATACACACCCACAGGGACTGACCGTATGATTGACCATACAGACTGCGTCACGATTGCAGGAAACGGGGAGATCCACAACGACCTCTATGCAGTTGCCGCTGGAAATATCTGCGTGACTCTGAAAAAAATCGGGGGGCTCATCGTAGCGGGGAGTATTCAAGCAGATGAATACAGTAACAATGCAGAAATGATCACAACGGATGTGATTTTCAGAGAGGATGTTGAGATTATGGGAAACGTTGAACAGTGGAATGATGCAAAAATCTTATTTGAAAAGAAAGCCACAATTGAAGGTAGTGTGATTCTTGATTCCGGACCGTTTTCCTACCCGGTCCTCACGTCAATAGGTACAGGGACCAATTCCATCACGCTCGGCTTGCCTAGAGACAATTTCGATAAAACTCTCACCTCTGGAGACGATCTGATCATTCGGAATGCTGAAAGAGTAGATGGGCAGTCATGTTGGCCTACATACAGGCAGTATGCGACCACAACAAGACCTCTTGAGCATCAATTGATTTCCGGGATAAGATTTGAGGGACCGACTGATATTGCTCAAGATCTGGACCTGAGACATTATTTTGATGATCGCGATAATGAGGGAACCTCACAAACTAACACAGGGGCAGCTCAGAGATGTTTGATTGCAGTTGATTTTTGGATTCCACGACCTGCAAGTGATGCAACTGAGAGTCAGGCAGTGACTTCCAGGATTGGTGGAGACCTGTTAGCCTATAACGGCGGGAGTATCAATCTTTCTGGGCATTATAGGATTACATTTAGTAGTTCTGATTTCACTTTTGGGCAAGCATACAGTAACCATCATCTGGAACTAGATGGGGATATCATCGCAGATGGGGAATTCGGACTGTCCATTTGGGAGGGTGGTCCAAGGAGACCCGATTCTTTCCGCGGAGAATGCACTTCCACAGACGGTACGCTTGATGCGTTTAACCTGGAGGGAGCCTCCCTTTTTGTCCTAACTGATGAACAGGACCATAGAATCGTTCTGAGTGATGGAAACATGCGAATGTTTTCCTTGGCAATTCGCCAAAAAGTGCGCATTCAGGGAGGAAACCTATTCACGAAGGCAATTCATGTTGAAGATGGAGGACAACTCATCTCCAATGAAAATGTCCAGGTTGGATGGGATGATACATCCTTACAACACAGTTTTTGGGGTGAACAAGCCAGCGGCCGACTTATTCTGGAAGGTAAAGGATTGGATGGAACCTTACACCCCGACTCACATGTAAATGGTTCGGCGTATCGCACTACGAGCACGGATCTTATAGACGCAAAGTTGGTGCCGATTAATTCACCAGGCTGGATTTATATGGTATTTAATTTTGACAAGAATGCGTACATGCGACTCAGCGATCCATTAGTAACAGCGAATGTCGGCTTGTGCAGTGGGACCGTGATTCTTGAGGAACCCGATGAGGCCGATTCAAACACTCTGACCATCAATGAAACCCTATATGTTAAAGATGGCATCTTTGAGTTTGATGAAAATTCTCCGGGAAGTCTTGCTACTGATGATGATAACGAAGAAGTGGATAAGGCCAGTTACAGTCTAGTATATCAAACAGAAGGGGCTCGTACAATCGGAAATGAATGGTTTGGCAATCCTAGGAACCTTTTAGTAGAACATAAGGATGCCATCATCACATCTGATATAGATAGAGAATTGTTGGGGCGTGTTCATATAAAAGAAGGAGAATTTCATGTCAATGGGGGGCTTACGGTAGGCACAAATTTCAAGATTCCACGGACTCTACGGGAACTGACGGTGAATGAAGATGCTCTATTGCGGGCAGATACCATACGTGTCCATGAAAAGATGACCGTCAACGGAACCGTGAAGACCGACGGCGGAGATATCTATTCGTTAGGCTGGACTAATGACGATGGCCGTCTTGTTAGCTTCTCTTCACAAGTTTCTATTGGAGGTAAAGAGGGAATGATTGATCTGGGAGATGGTGGAACGTTGCATTTAGGTCCACCAATCACTGAGAAACAAGACGGCCTTATACGTCCACCAGGAGACGATGGCATGCCTTTTACGCTTCTTTCTGCACTCAATAGTGATGCCGAGCAACCGTTAAAAGGTAATCTCAACCTGCCACCAGGAAGCAAATTTAACAGCGTTAGTTTTATTTCCCACATTGACACGCTGACCTTTGATGGGACCGCAACTCCCAATCTATCCCCCATCAGTGCCTCAAATAAGATGAACTTGGAGGGAATTTTATTTCTTCAAAATCACACCGTAACCGACAACGTATCCACACTTGTAGATAGTTTAGTTATTGATAGTTTGTCAGCAAAAAATGGATGGGTTCGTCTTTGGAACATTCCATTCGTAAAAATCGACAAAGATGTTGAACTTGAATCTGCAATACTTACGGTTCAGAGTCAACTCCATCTCAAGGGTGATCTCACTGTTCGTGAAACAGGTTCACTGCAATTTGATGGTACTGCTTCGGGATTTCATCCGGACGCAGATCGATTTCTCAAAGTAGACGGCGACTTCCATCTCGGGGCTGGGAAGCTGCATCCTGATAACGTTTATTACATGAATCCTTCCCCTTCCTCTGGATTGCAATGGTTCGCTGGACATAACGCGTCAATGACGGTATTGGGAAATTATCAAATTGATCCCGACGCGTTTGAATACGACATGAGTGGGCGCACATCCGACAGACCCTCAACGCAGCGGCCGGCAACTCTCACCATCCATGGAGATTTCCACTTTGATCTGGACAAAGATGACTATGAAATGCTTGATGCGAATCTTGAGTTTAGTGGAACCGCTCCACAGGTGATCACTGCCTCGTCCGTTCCGCTTGGTGATGTAGTCATTAACAATTCTAGTGGTCTTGTGCTTAAAAGCAATGTAGTGCAGGGGGTTGGGGGTAAGCTGACATTAACGCGAGGAGTCATCAGCAGTACCGCTGATACGCCGCATACATGGACCATAAGGAACCCGAAT
Organism: Rhodothermales bacterium; assembly: GCA_022821875.1. Lineage (GTDB taxonomy): Bacteria > Bacteroidota > Rhodothermia > Rhodothermales > Bin80 > Bin80. Next base: position 1,085 of record JAJECV010000077.1, on the reverse strand, counting down.
ATTGAAGAGGACATCAGGGGCCGGAATAATGCTCTGACGACCTGTGAAACGGGTGCAAGTTGTGCCAGCGTCATCAAAGGTGGTTCTCGCCGTGCACATGCGTCCGCTGGAGTTTCCCGTCATGTGATACACGGGAATTCTGGTGGAGGTGAACTGAGCGGTGGTTACCTGTTTCCGGTTGGTGATATGGATGGGGAACGGGCTCACTATCGCCCGCTGGTTCTGCAGTTCGAGGATGATCTGTCGTCAGCGATGCCGGTCACGGTTACTCCGATGCGGGCATCTGAAGACGCGATGCCGTCCTGGCCCGCAGACAATATCCTGGTTCCCCTACAGGGTGGCTCACTGACGCTTGATGCGCATGCGAATATTTTCTGGAAAGTGGAGTTCAAAGAGGAGACGGACCAGAATCCTCATATTCGTATTGCTGCAGGCGGGCTTGTGAACGTATTCGATCATAGCAGGCTGCGCATGGTGCAGTGGGATTGTGATGGTTGGAGTAATGCGCGTTTGGCTGGAACCTCGACCGTCGGGACGGACGAAGATTCCTTTGCGGAGAACGGTTACGTGAATGGGGTTTTGAATCTGACGCAGGAGAGTATTGATGTTGGAACGTGTGCGATCTTTGGGGTTGCCTCGAATGGGCTTGAGAATCCGATTCACCGGGATGAAATAACAGGTGGACAGTCACGAGTTCAGTTCATTCACAATGTACCGCTTCCGGCTCCGGTTGACCTGTCCTTAGACGGTGTCCGCCTACAGAGCGGCCTGGAGTTCCGGAGTGCCACGGGCTATGCGGTGGTTGCCGCCGGTGCACATTCGGCGAGCATTCAGGTCGCAGGCGCACCTGCGGCTGCGGCCATCACGTTTGATCTGCCCACGCTTGTACATGAGGCCAGTTATGCCGTGATTGCACACGGCGCTGCAACGGCCCCCATGGTTGAGATTCTGGAAACCCGGATGACCTCTCTGGCCGACAACATGGTGGATGCGATTCTGGTGCATGGGTCGGCGGATCTGGGAGAAGTGGATGTGCGTACGGTGGATATGACCTCGGACCATGCGGCAACGAAGCTGTTGGCAAA
>JAJECV010000130.1 GCA_022821875.1 Rhodothermales bacterium | reverse complement strand
AACATGGTGGATGCGATTCTGGTGCATGGGTCGGCGGATCTGGGAGAAGTGGATGTGCGTACGGTGGATATGACCTCGGACCATGCTGCAACGAAGCTGTTGGCAAACAATATCAAGTTTGGCGATGCCACGAATTATCTGGCTCTTGAGCCTGGATTGCATAATATTCAGGTGAAATCTGCACAGGGGGAAGAGGAGATTGATGTGTTTGAAGTATCGCTGAACGGGTATGAAGGGGAGACGGTGATCCTGAACCTGTCGGGAACCAGGAATGTAATGGCCATCGGCTTTGATATCTTCGGCGTAGATATCCGGGGAGACAGAATCTCCACGCAGATGGTGACCAGTGTTGTGGATGAGATTGCCGAGCTTCCAACGGAGTTTGCACTTCATGGGAACTACCCGAACCCGTTCAATCCGTCGACGCGGATCCAGTTTGATCTTCCAGAGTCCGCACAGGTCACGCTGCAGGTGGTGGATATGCTGGGCCGGGAAGTGATGACACTGCCGGCGAAGGAGTTTGAAGCGGGTGCGAACCGGAACATGGAGATCAATGCGGTGAACCTTGCTTCGGGCACGTATCTGTACCGGATGATTGCAACCGGAGCAGAGAGCCGGTATGTGAAGACCGGTCGCATGACACTGGTGAAGTAACCTGCAACGAGTCGCCTCACGACTTGGTTAAAAGAAACAGAGCGCCCCGGTATCGAAAGATGCCGGGGCGCTCTTGGTAAATCCCTGCGGTAAATTCTTTCCGATTACTTATTGTGCGCATAACTACTTTATTTGTAAACGATTACATTCCATTAGGGGAATCAGCGATTAATCCTTGTGCACTGAGATATTAAAGAAGAACTGTGGGGGAACCGAGCGTTGGTAAGATTTTCTTCCAGATCTTACAATCACGATTCAGAATTAACATTTTGGATCCATCTACCCGGAAGGGATCATCATGACATGATTGTCGAGCACAGAACATGCAGTTGACGCTAGACAATTTTGATGTTCAGGGATTTTGAATTTATTTCTCCGGCCATACACGGACTTTCCGGTTATACCATCCGCAAGGTGTAATGAAAGAGTTCGTTGGCAAATCTATTCCAGCCAGTGTCACTTAACAGGCTGTCCAGTGAAAACAACTGTACAGGAAGTTTCCTCAAACGGTCCTCCATCGTATCCGTAACCACACCTGCGATCAAGATCTTCTTACAGTGTACGGAGATTCTGTCAAAGCTTTTTTGGGCGGCACCTGTCGCTCCAAGGCACCCGCTGGATCCATTCCACCTTTAATTTCAATAACAGCCTTGTACTCACCATCTCTCTCAAACAAGATGTCGGGTTCACTGCCAAAGACGAGGGTGTACCCCCCGGAAAGTTCAAATACCTTAGCCCTCTTTTTCTCCGTCACAATCAAATTTTTGTCCCTCAACCATTTTATCATCAACTCCCGCACCATGTTTTCCGCATCTTTACCGATTCGGTTTCTCCATGATCCATCCAGAGTGGCTCCAATAGTGGCCACAATATTTCTGTAGCCGTCGTCTAGTGTCCAGTCCGTGGCACCTTCAATAATAGAACTGATTGCGACATTGTAGATGCGGCAAACAGAAAGAACCTTCTCCGGCGCAACATTTTTGCGTTTCCCCCACTCCCATTCCGCAACCCCTCCTACACGTTTCTGCGACAACAGGGAAAGCCCACGGTAGTATAATGACACTTGAGGACGAGAACTAAGAAGGTCGGGGTGCGCAAATACCAGGCGGGGCGCTATCTTGATTTTTTCAACACATTCCCAAGCATCTTCACTAATCATGAGCCCCGTTTTATCAGAATAGTCCAGTCTGCCCGGAAATTCTTCAATTATCTTGCGTGTCCTGATGTCTGCACGCTCACGGATGCGGTAACTGAGGAACCTGGATCGAAGCAGGCTCTTATCGATGGCGGTCATATACGCCTCCATCTGTAAACGCATTTCCGTATTTCCCGCCGCCCAAAACGAGCCATCTGCTGGCTTGCATTTCCCTTTCCCTTAGCCAACTTCCAAATATCAACACACCTGAAGCCCAGATATTCAGCAATATCTGCAAGGATAAAGTCCACGGGAACATCCTCACCATGATACTGCACATTATCATTCACCATTACAACATGACCACGGTTCCGTATAATTCGCGAAAGTTCCGCAACGATGACGGCCATCTCCATAAAATACCCCTCCAGGAGCCGGATGACATGGGGGGTACCAAGTTCGCGGATATGACTACGTAAAACACCAAGCACCTCCTGCAGTGCCTGCTGTCGCTCGTAGGCGGCCATCGCCTGATCAAAACAGCCCGGGGCATTGGCATATGACAAGCGTAGGGATTCGATTTTTGTGTGGTTCTCCACGGTGGCAGTCAGCATCTGCTGTCTCAGACTGCTAAAGGCATCTTGACCGAACCCCATCCATGCCAACTCAAGCGCATACGTTCTCGTGTAGTCATAGTGATTGGCATATGGCGGAGAGGTGATCACCAGATCGACCGAATCGTCAGGCAAATTACGGAGTAAATCCAATGACGAACCCGTCATGAAGCGTGGTGGCCTGCCGCCGAAAGTTCTCTTGACTGCAGGAATATCATTCGCCATCTCCTGAAGGCGATAAGACAATGCACAGGTCAACGATGGAATCTCCCCCTTGCACATCTTGCTCCGTAGCGACCGCCCGGAGCGGCGGTCCCAGCGCAAGAACTGACCATCCTTTCTTGTGTAACTGATTTGCTCAAGTACAGACATGCATGCAAAGTTCAAAAGCCTCTTTATCACACCGTCCTCCATCTTAGCAAGGAATTCCCTTGCTTTGGCCAGATCATGCTCCGTTTGGGGCGAAAACGCCTTTCTGGTAATTCTAACATGTGCAAAACCATACTCAGATGGAACCCTCCCGCGTGACCGTATATGATCTAGTAATGCGCTTCCGGCAGTCATGAAATCGTCTGTTGCTAAGCCATTCGCTGCATCGGCAATACTGCGCCCGGTCAGAACACCCACCGGCATGATTTCATTGCCGGTGGACTCTACTCCCCTGCCGGCCGCCGTCAATACGGCCGTACCCATCCCGGAAAATGGGTCTAGCATGCGGGCCGGCTTATGAATATCCAGCATATCCTCCACCAACGACCGTGAAAAAGCCTCCTTATACTTCATCCATCGAAAACCGGGGGTATCACGATTGCCCTGATAGGAAACAGTCTTTCTGGTAATGGAGGGATCTACACTCAATCTTCCAGAGAATCGTTCGGACAAAGCATCACGCCCGGCAGTCATTCCGCCATTAGCAGATACACTTTTCATTAGATGGTCTATTCGTTGATGGGATCACCCCCTCGAATTTTCCACAATATATGGGCTGCGGTAAAAGCCAGACTCATGTTCTTATATCATCAAATCGGCAAACCGGTCACCTGAATGACATCTATTGAGCAACATTGTTGCCGCTTCTTTACGTTCACACATCTGAGCATCTTGCAAAACCCTTAATCTTGAGGATTTTTGTTCACCTGAGTGCATCCAGGAGTGCTTTTTAGCCTGGATTGTTAGTTTTGCAAGAGCCTCATCTTATTCCATTCGCCTACCGGAGTATACAAAAATATTGGGGATCTTACACTTCTACCGAGTACCCCTGATTACAACATTCACAGGTCCTGCGCCTGGGTATAGCCGGTTATTCGCAGTTACGTCGACATGGCAGATACACGGAACAGGCAGTACGGTCAGGGGATGCCCTATTTTTAATTGGGTTTTAAGGCGAACTGTGAGATTCTGCCTGTAGGTTGAAGTTTGGTTCGCTGATGCCGCTGGAGTGCTCGGAGCAACACCTCCCACTGCCAATCCTCTGGAATTGGGTTGAGGGATTATCCATCAATATCAAAGCACGCCGCGGCAATCCATCGGTGGCACTGATTAGAGTTACACCATCGGGTGACTCTGCAGGTGATGTGTGTCAATCGGCTATTGACGCTCTTGATGATGTTCTTGGTTCGGAGTCAATGCCCAACAATTTGGCGATTCCCGGTTTATGAAGGGCAGCGTTTGCTCCAATCCCTCCCTTAAACCGGCCGCTACCCTGGGATATCGGCCTTCCAGAACGCAATCAATGCCGGCAGTTGCTCTTTTTCCTGAGTATAGGTGGGAGCGGTATACACCGTTTCTAGCGTTTTCCTGACCCCTTTCGCAGTGCTCGGATCACTTGATTTTGGAAATGACATTTCCCCATTTATGCCACTGAAAGCACTGAATCACAGCCTGATTTCCAAATACCGTCTGAATTCCTTTGTGCAACCTTTGGATCGGGAACCATCTCCCACTCGACGGGCATACGGAACGTACATTGACCGCCAGGATCATGGTATCTGCACGGCGAGGAGCATTCCCGCTCGGGACTCCGGTGATCCGGGAGTCTTTTGCAAAACCTACAAACTGGTTGAAACTCCGAAAATGATGGCTTTACCACCTGCATCTGAGACTCAATCCCCACAGTCATAATTCGATCTCACCTTCATTCCAGTAGATATATCAGGTGCTTTCATGTGGCCGTTATCCATGGAAGACTGTACCTTTGCTACGGAGGGAACCTTTTTTGTTTAACCGGGTATCCTCAATCTTCAAGCATACAAAACTTTAGCTTGCACTGGAATAAATCCATGGAAACTACCTTATCTCTTGCTGAATTCAGCATCGCTCTGGGAACCGCAACTGTAATCGCCCTTGGAGTTTCGCTGACCGTCACTAAAATGCTCATTGGACAGGTTTTGCGCAGCATCAAAGAGAGCGAAGAACGACAAGAAAAATCCCGAAAAGAGAGCGAGGCACGACAAGAAAAATCCCGGAAAGAGAGCGAAGAACGACACTCTGCGGAAATCAAAGAGATTAAATCTGGCATGAAGCAAATGAACGGCCGAATTGATGATCTTGCCCATGCAATGTATGACATAAACGGACAATTACAGAGAATCGTGGGATATCTTGGACTGGAAGGGATCATTGTTGAAAAAAAGGCCCGCACTCGTAGACGCTCTGAAATGCCCCGGAGTCCTACCCCACCCCTGTCCGCTCCATAATAAAGATTATTCAGAGGTTCTTGCAAAACTAATACTCCAGGTCAAAAAGCGCTCCTGGGTGCACTCAGACAAATAAAAATCTTCAAGATTGAGAGTTTTGCAAGATGCTCTTCAGATAGATAGCGGCAGAAGTTCACGAACATTTCGATTGGCGACTTGCAGGCACTCACGACGTTCTTAATGATAGCAGGCAAGAAACGATTACTCTCAGAAAAGGCAAACCAAGATAAGGAGGCCTGTCCTGTAAATGGAGGTTATTGCAAAACCAATAATCTAGGCTAAAAAGCGTCTCTGGATGCAATCAGGTGCACAAAAACATCCAAGACTGAGAGGTTTGCAAGAGATCCCGTAAAACAGATTCAGGGGACCATGCAGGACCTGGTTACTCCTGGAGATAATTCCCGAAATTATAATCCGGCTGAACCAGCTGCACCAGATTCGATTGAAATGCCGAATGACGACCCGCCATGCTCCAGATGCGACACATACTTATCGCCGCCCTTGCCGTGACTGCATTTCAGGGCTGCGCAAATGAACCCGCCGGGCCCGTGATGGGGAAACTTGATTTTGTGCGGAGTAACGG
>JAJECV010000093.1 GCA_022821875.1 Rhodothermales bacterium | reverse complement strand
TCCCGCCGGAAGATCAGATCCGTCGTAATATCCTGATCTGTATCCTGATCATCGGAAAGACTTCCCGCCGCAAAGAGCCCGCCAACCTTCTTCAGACTGATACAGACATTCCCGGAAGCAATCGCATAGATATCGTTCCGGATCTCCCCGCCGCCACGAACCTGCGCACACCCCATATCCTTCTTCACATCCGTCGCATGCGGCTTGTACTCCGTCGTCCGGTGCAGGTCAAATCCAGCCGCTCCCCGCTCATCCGCCGTATTCAGGTGCGCAATCCACAATGCCCCCGTGCCCGCAATCATGCCGTCCACCACCAGCGTATCGGTTTTCTGCAGCGGAACCCGCAGCTCCACCGTCGAATCCATGTCCTCCTCCTTTGTGCCTATCGTTAACGTGCCTGATTTTACCTCTAAGTCCTTCACGACAAGCGTCGGTGCCTGATGACCGTCTTCACCGGTATCCGCATCCATCCCCTTAACCGTCAGATTCTCATCTACCACCAGTTTGTCTATGGTCGCATTCCCCGTTGTCAATGCACCCGAAATCGACCAGCGTCCCCCCGTATCCATACCAAAGGGCTGCGTGTTGGTGCCGTCAACGGACAGGGTTACATCCTTGAACTGCACATTCAATTCCACGGTCCCCATTTTGTAGGGCGTAAATTGACCCGCCGCCGACAGAGTCACGGTCCCCGTAAACTCCAGCATCCCGCTGACCAGCCCGCCGCCGCCTCTCTGATACGTCGCAAAAGTGATCGCTTCGTCTATGGTGTGATCCCCGGTAATCGTCACCGAACCGCCGGCCCTCCGAACCCGGATCGCAATCGTATCATCGCCGCCGCTCACCACGTCTAACGCAGCCGTCAGCGTACATGAAGTTGTATTGTCGTTTGCAGTACAGGTATCACCGCCACTCACGGTGTCCACATAGTAGGTATCCTGTGAAGATGCACTGCGGGGAAGGACCAGAACGGTCAGCAGTGCCAGAAAAGTCAGAAAGGAATTACCCCCCCCCCATTTTTGTAATGTTTTTCATATGTTTTGACTTAGTAATTTAGTTGAGAGATACTCTAACCGCCCGATGCAATCAATGTGCACGAACAGAACTCACAGGAATATACACATTCGGCAAAAAATATACATAATCCCCGAAGGTCATGGGATGCCTAATCTGTCAGTGAATTCAAAAATGTCTCTTCTACTATCAACCATCTATCACCGAAAACCGGTAGTACACAAGCCAATACTCATAGGTCTCTTATTCCCTGCACACAAAGAACCGTATGTGGGGCTGCTCTATCCACACACAACTCTTCTTGCACAAATCTTCAGAGTAAGAACCTCAAGAGCTCGTCACTTTGCTTCAGATGCAAGTAAATAAATGACGGCCATTCGCACCGCAACCCCATTGGTGACCTGATCCAGAATCACCGCCCGTTCATGCTCCACAACTTCATCATCCAATTCAACCCCCCGGTTTACCGGGCCTGGATGAAGTACAATCATATTCGGACTTTGGGCCATATGCTCCGCCCTCAGTCCATAAAGGGCATGATATTCACGCAGGGATGGTACCAGACTTGCACCAAATCTTTCACGCTGCATGCGTAAAGTGATCGCTACATCACAATCGCGGAGCGCATCTCTAAGGTGATGTGCAACCCTGACCCCCAATTTTTCTATGTGAACCGGCATGAGCGTCTGAGGTCCACATACAGTGACGTGAGCACCCAATGTTGTGAGTGCAAAAATATTGGACCGTGCGACACGGCTATGGGCAATATCCCCGATTATAGATACCTGTAAATTCTCAAAAGACTCATAGTGCTCGGAGATCGTTAACAGGTCGAGAAGCGCCTGCGTTGGATGCTCATGAGAACCATCCCCGGCATTGATCACACACCCATCAATACAACGCGTGAGAAAATGCGCTGCACCCGGTGAACTATGACGGATCACCGCCATATCCACCTTCATTGCCTCAATATTTTGGGCGGTATCCCGCAAGGTCTCGCCCTTGGACAAACTAGACCCTGACCCGCCAAAATTGACCAGATCTGCGGATAGCCGTTTCGCTGCAAGTTCAAAAGAAATACGGGTCCGGGTAGATGGCTCAAAGAATAGATTCGCAATGGTAAACCCGCGCAATGTGGGAACCCGCTTGATCGGACGCTCCAGAACCTGACGAAACTCACGCGCAGTATCAAGAATCAGGTAAATTTCATCGGCACTGTACGTGGATAGGCCAAGTAGATGCCTGTGCTGAAGAAGCTTTGTGTCCGTTTGTGAACCTGCACTTCTCATCAGTCCTTCCCCCGGTCAACTAACCAAACCCCGTCACGATCATCAACTTCACGAAATTGCACACGTACCTCCTCTCTGGAAACCGTAGGAACAACACGTCCAACCATGTCCGCGCGAATAGGTAATTCATAGTGTCCCCGATCAATCAGCGTGAGAAACTGTATCCTTGACGGTCTCCCTAAATCTGTAACTGCATCCATCGCTGCACGCGCAGTTCGTCCAGTGTACAACACGTCATCCACCAGCACCAGATGCTGATTTCCTATGTTAAACGGAATGTCGGTGGTTCGTATTCGTGCAGTACGGGGACGCTTACGGAAGTCGTCACGATACATCGTCACATCCAGCGTTCCGGTTGGAACTTCCACCCCCTCCAGTTCGTGTATGATTGCCTGTATCCTTGACGCAAGATAAACCCCGCGCCGATGCAAACCGACAATCGCAATCCCGCCATCAGGCCCCCACGCCTCAATGACTTCCCGGGCCAGCCGAGTGATCGTACGCTGTACATCCTGCGCGTCCATTAAACGCGCTTTAATGATATCTGAAGACTTCATGCGTATAATATAAGGCGTTAGGCTAAGTACTGAAACACACCGTTCATCTCCTCCCCCATGGAAAATACAAATTCAGCGAGTTCACTCAGGTATCTGGATCCTGTCACAGTATCCCGGCTAAAGAATATGGAAATGCGGGCCCGCCTAGTCGTTGAGGGGTTTATTACCGGCCTTCATAAGAGCCCTTACCATGGATTCTCTGTTGAGTTCGCAGAGCATCGCCTCTATAACCCAGGAGATGAACTGAGACATGTGGACTGGAAGGTCTATGCAAAAACGGATCGGCATTATGTGAAACAATACGAAGAGGAGACCAATCTGCATCATTATGTCGTTCTGGATACATCAGCGTCCATGCAATATCGCCATGCAGGCAACCTGTCCAAGCTCGAATATGGTGCATTTCTGGCGGCAGCACTGCATTTCCTGATGATCCTGCAGCGGGATGCCACAGGACTTTTATCCTTTGATTCTGAAATTCAGACATTTCTGCGTCCAAGAAGTACGATGCGCTATTTGCGGGAAATTCTGTTACACCTGGAACGTCTGGTAAAAACAAGAAGTACCGAGACCTATACTGGAACCGCACACGCACTTCATCAGGTTGCAGAAAGGATCCGGCGGCGATCCCTGATTGTTGTGATTTCGGATCTGATTGAGGAATCGGACTCCCAGGAAAATATCGTTCGTGCACTGAGGCATCTGCGCCATCGGGGCCATGAGGTGCTCATCTTTCGCATCCTTGAGAAAGAGACCGAAAGATGGCTCCATCTTCCAGATCAACCCATGATTCTGCAAGACATGGAATCTGGATCCGAACTTTCTCTTCACCCTGGGCAACTACGAAAGGCCTACACGGAACGTATGAATGCACTTACCGAGATGCTCAAACGTCAGTGCCTGAAGCACCGTATTGATTATCTTGAACTTGATACCGGCGTGCCCTACGACACAGCACTTGTGGCGTATTTGAATAAGCGCAAAACCCTGCATTAAATTGAACGGACAGCGCACGGCCCACCTCTACAAATACAAACTCTCTCTGCGGGATCCCTCACTCTTAAACGATCCCTCAAAGAGCGGGCCCTGAATGTAACCGATGCCCTCTCAAGTCAGGCATCTGCCGCGTCATGGAATAAATGCTGCGAACATCATCCGTATATCGTAGAGTTGTCCTCCCTGCGATCCTTGCATTCTCAATAAAAAGGCCTATATTCACACCTTCCGTAAGTTTCGAGAATTTCCCCGTCCCCGCTGGACTTGCAGATGGTGCAGTTTGTGTTTGTATTCAAAAAAACCGGAGCTAGAAAGCGTCCCCCGCTCGATGGTACGCAAAGATGTTGCTATTTTTCCTGAAAATTTTCCGGATGCAGTGCTCCCGGAAGAGGCAACCATCATCTGGCCTATATACTTTCATGGGGGAGGCTGTACTGACAAAGTTCAACCTGAATCGGCACCATTTTGGCCTTCAGGAATGAAATCAGACAGGATCGGACGGAAATCTTGAACTTAAATCGGCTTTTTTTTGAAATTCCTTAATTATATTCAACAAAATGCGTATCTACCTTTATAAGTACGGACTTCAGCAATAACTTGAATCATCCATGGGGCTAATTCCAGATACAAATAAGTTCTCCTTTATTGGGCAGTCGCTTCGACGATTCACCCCAAAAGCGAAACGCTTGGCCACGGTCATCTTCCTCGCCAATGTGGGATTGATCGTCATCAGTGTTTTGGCGGTATCGGTGACGCAGATCACCAACTGGATGAGTGGGGCCCGTGAAGAAACCCGGACTACTGCCGAAAAGACTGCAACACAAATTTCTGACATTTTTGCAGATATTGGAGAGATTTCTATCGCAAGCGTCGCACGAACGGCCGACGCATCCCTGAATGCACCAATGACTGCACAGGCATTCACCGCTGCCTTTTTGGTCAGTGCGGCAACAGAAGCCAATTATGATACCTCGTATGTGATTCAAATTTTGACATCCATTGCAGAGGAAACGGTGCTGGATGAGTTCTGGATTACCGACCGGGAGGCCCTGTCCTACCTTACTAACGTTCGAGGCCCGGACGGTGCACTGATTCCTTTCCGATTCGCAGCAAGTCCCATTGAGCAACCGCAGGCCTACAAATTTTATTCGCTTCTGCAGGTTCCCCCTGATTCATTTGCCGTGGTAACCCAACCTGCCCAAGTGCGTGAAGTGGATCGGGCCGTGTACAAATATGTCGGCACCAATGGTATTGACCATGAACGAATCGTACAGGTCGGGAATCTATTGGATTTTGGCAACAGTGAACTGCTCAGTCAAACACATGCCGATGAAACCGCTGATGTATCTGCAGTCATTGAAGGCAATTTATCTGCCAATATGCGGGTGATTGGGGTCATCCTTGATCATTTTATTACCGCTTCTGTTGCGGCAGGTCGTAATGCTGAAGATATCGAAAATGATCTGCGCAGAATTATGCAGCATACGGCGGTCGGAGAGATTACGGTTGCAGACCGTCAGAGCCAAGTGCTATTCACCGAAAATATCTCTGGTGGAGCACAAATCACATCTCTTGAGTATCTGGATGAACTAGACGAATTACTGACGAATCAATGGGTGGATCACAGCGGTGCAAAATTTCATCGCGGTGACTCCTCCCAGTACAAATATGTCACCGTTGCACGTCCTGACAGCCCCTACATCGTTCAAGTTGGCCTCCCGCTTGTTCGGGGAAACAATGCAAGTATCCTAAATACAGTATATCAGGAGCAAGCAGAGGTACTGGTCAGCGAAGGTTATCCCGAAGCGCTCTGGTTTATTGACGCAAACGGGAATATTGCCGCAGCAGCCGAATATTCCGCCACCAACGATATCACCGAAATGGAGGGGGCCTGGCGTAATTCCTATGAACTGCGATCCCATAATGCGAACGAGGCCATTGAGGCCGCAACCGAAAATGATCACCCCAGCGGTATTGCAGAACTTGGACTCGTCAATCGTAACGAGCGGGGGATCTGGGTTGCCGCACCCGTTGCTATCGAAGAAAACCGGATCGGCACCATTCTGGCATTCATTAACCTGGACGATACCGCGGCAGGAATCTGGAACGGGATTCGACAAGTGTTACTGGTCTCTCTTTTACTCCTGGTGTTTACCGCAATTGCGAGCTTTGTCGGAGCACGCCTGCTTACGCGCCCCATCGAAAAAATTGCAGAATCTGCACGTTTTGTGGAGAGCGGCGAACAACCCGATGAAGGGCTACTTGGAGACATTCTTAACCGTGCAGATGAAATTGGAGCGCTGGCTCGAGTCTTCCAGGATATGACAATTCAAGTCTTCAGTCGCGAAGAAGTTCTGGAGACTCTTGTGTCTGAGCGTACGTCAGAACTTATCTCCGCAAACAATGAACTCCGGCTTGCCCAGGAAGCCATTAACCAAGATCTGGAAATGGCGATGGCCGTGCAAGCCGCACTGGTGAGGGACGGGACCGTAGATCTTCATAACTTCCAGGCTTCTGCACGGATGGAACCGGCACTACAGGTCGGCGGTGACTTTGTTGACTTCTTTGAAGATGGTAACTCACTCATCTGCGTAGTCGGAGATGTGTCCGGCAAAGGAGTAGCCGCTGCACTCTTTATGGCCGCTTCACAGGCAGCAATTCGGTTTGCAACCAGCGAAAGCAAGGATATAGCTGAGATCTGCCAGCATGCAAATAACCGAATCTGTCAGCAAAACCCAATGGGACTCTTCGTCACCGTGCTTGTGGCAAAGGTAAATCTGGATACCGGAGAGGTAACGTATGTCTCTGCGGGTCACGAACCTCCCTACCTCCTGAACAAATCACAGCGTTCAACCGTATCCGGTACTGGAGGTATAGCGATGGGCGTATTGGATGGAATTGATTATACTTCCAATGTGATTCGAATGCAACCTGGAGAAATTTTATTCTGCTACACAGACGGCCTGACAGACATGGTAAACCTTGGTGGAGAGATTTATGGAAAAAACCGGCTGGAACACTCTCTGGACAGTGCTCCAGATTCTAGTCCCACCGCCGTTATGAACCATGTGTGGGATGACATCAGTCAATTTTCTCACGGGGCTGCTGCAGCAGATGATCGCACTTGCTTAGTACTTTACAGAAAAGATTCTTCCCTACAAACAGAAACAACATGATTACCAGTGATTTTCACGTTCAAGTTGCTGCGCGTGTATCGGAACTACGCGACCTTGCCGCAATGGTTGAAACCTTCGGTGAGACCCACGATCTCCCGCACAGAACCATTTTTATCATCAATCTTGCCTTGGACGAACTCGTTACAAATACACTCGTACACGGCTCGTTTCAGGAAGGGATTGAGCCGAAAATTGTCATTGATCTCAGCATTCGCGAAAATCGTGTGCGGGTAGTGGTCGAATCCAATGGTGGAAGATTTGACCCGACAGAAGACACCGAGCCGGATCTGACGAGTGAACTGGAAACCCGTGCAATTGGCGGCCTTGGTATACATCTCGTAAAAACTCAGGCAGATAAATTCTCCTACGAGTTTGATAATGGTATCAACCGGCTGACTCTGGAGTATAACCTGACTTAATTCCTCGGAAATACTTAAATTTCCGAAACATTGTAACGCTGACTAACCAAAAACTTAGGAGGGACTAACCGTGGCTAACAATATCGAAGTGCTTGAAGAGCACGAAGGAAATGTACTTGTACTCACTCCAGTGGGACGTGTGGACAGTTCTAACGCTCCGCTGTTTGAGCGTATGATCAAAGATCGGATTGACGACGGCGAGACACACATTGTTGTTGACTTTACCAAGTTGTCTTTTATCAGCAGTTCCGGCATGCGCGTACTACTGATTGGAGCGAAAAGTATTCGTTCAAATCAGGGGAAACTCATCCTTTGCAGTATGCGTGACAGCATCCGGGAAATCTTCAGTATCAGCGGATTTGACACGATCATTCCTGTGGTAAAGGATCGCGTTGCAGCCGTTGATGCATAGACCGACTGCGCTTTTTGTGTTTGAACATCGGCAAACACAAGGCTTGCTATACTCATTTTGAGGAGGGGGTTTTCCTGCCTCATCAGTTTCTTGGTGGGCTATCCTCGGTTGCTTTGTGCTTATCACGAAGTCCAGCAGGCCTTTGACATTGGGAAGATTGCAGGGGCTTCTCCACATGAGGGGCGGAGCCCCCCATACGGTGTACCCCTGACCAGACCGCAAACCAGTACTGTGATCCCCTATCGAATTATCAAGTCCTTTTATCTAAAAATAAAACCAAGCCCTCCCTGTCTCCGGGATATTCAGAACTGACTCATTCGCCGTGCCGGCCTCAATCATGTGCGCCTGCCTGCCCAATTCATATGAGCTGACAATGATGCGAATAGACCGAAGACTAGCAGATCTGGGCTGATCTCTACAGGGATTCCTCAAATAAATGGCGGTATCATGAGGCCGAATTCATGATACCGCCAAAATAAACATGACCGTATAGCCGCCGGCCTGAATCTCAAATACCCAAAAACAACCAGCGCAACTAGGTCTGTTTCTTCATCTACTCATCCTCGTCATCATAGTCTTCTGGCATCAATACAAATTCGGGATACGCATCCACACCTAACTCAGCAGTGTCCTGTCCGAGGCGCTCTACCGACTTGGCCACACGGGCCCCAATCAGAATATCAATCAGTTTCCAGACCGCGAAAGATGTCGCGAATACAAACGCTCCGATAACTATAATCCCCAAAAGCTGAACGCCGAAACTAGTCTCATCTACCGTAAATGCAACCGCAATCGTTCCCCAGATCCCTGCAAAAAGATGAACGGGGACCGCGCCGACGACATCATCAATCTTGAGTACATCCAATAATTTGATGGACAAAACACAGACCACTCCACCGACAAAGCCGATCAGAATTGCAATTCCATGATGATGCATTGTGGGAGCGGCGGTAATGGATACCAGTCCGGCAAGCGCACCATTGAGGATCGCAAACATATCAAACCGTCCCAATATGGTACGCGAAACAACGATTGCAGCAAAGGCACCTGCCGCACCGGCGAGGTTTGTATTGACAAGAATTCCCGCAATGGAAATAGCATCCACCGCACCTCCTAAAGCCAGTTGGGATCCACCGTTAAACCCAAACCATCCAAACCACAGGATAAATACGCCTAGTGTGACGATTGGTACACTAGAAGGCGGCGTGGGATTCACACTGCCATCCTTTTTGAATTTACCTAAGCGGGGGCCTAATATGATTGCCCCTGCAAGAGCAGCCCATCCTCCTGTTCCATGGACAATGGTTGAGCCCGCAAAATCTGAAAAGCCCAACTCGTACAGCCACCCCTCTCCCCAGGTCCACGCACCCACAATCGGATATATGATCGCTGTCAAAACAATCACGAATGTGAAGAAGGCCCATAACCGGATCCGTTCTGCAAGAGCACCGGACACAATAGATGCAGCGGTCGCCACAAACACCATCTGGAAAAACCAACCCGACATCTGGGAATACCCGCTGTCAACGACCCCCTCCTGTACGCTTGCATCTCCGTCAACCAGGGCGATTTCTGCAGGTGTGGCGTTGAAAAACAACTTAAAGCTTCCGATAAAGCCAGACACATCCGTATACATGAGATTATAGCCGATTACATAGTAGGCAAGGCCTGCAATCGCATACAGGCCCAGGTTTTTCAGGCAAATGACGGATGCATTTTTCGTGCGGACCGACCCCGACTCCAGCATCGTGAAGCCTGCGGCCATCCACATGACAAGCGCCCCCCAGATCAGGAAAGCGAATGTATTCAGAACAAACTGTGTTTCAGGTAACATTTTGAAAAAAAATAAAGGTGATCCCGCGAATATACAAAATAAATTGGGAATTTTGTGCCTGAAACCCGAATAATTCCATCTTGCATATGAATTAACCTGTTCTCACTCTCTTGATGGATGGTATCTGAATCCCGGTTCAACTTGATCGGACAGGGGAGCAAACGGCTACATGATCAGCCGAACGCTGGCATATACTGCAGCCATTAAAAACTACAATATCCTCCGGCGCTACTTGCCTGGGCGGAATTTCCAACAGGCAATTTAAAGTGACATTGTGGAGGCATTGGATACCTTTAGACAAAGTTTCCCCGTCTTTCTGTCATTTTATCGTGACTGCATTGTTAAGCATCAACTAATACGGGCAATGGTGACAACTAAGAAGGAATGACGAAAACGGGGCCAACGACCGTTGGAATGGTCCTCAGGAAGGCGGGAATTCCGAAACTCTCCCGGCGTGTAGCAGCGCTAGGCCCAAAGTTGTTCGGGAATCCGAAATCAGTATTTAACAGTTCCAGGCGACTTCGGATTGATGGAGGATCAGGTTTGAAGGGCGCTTCCTCCTTGCTGCAGATCTGGACAAATCCGACTCTATCGCCTCCCAAATAGTGATCTCCCGATAATATCAGTAGCCATGTTACTTTGAAGCTTCCGTTACCATTAAGGCATCCGAGACGGTCATCTGCGAAATAACCCAGACTACCCCAAATTTGTAGAAATGGGACTTAAATAAACAGTAGGTCAACTTTTTCGTGTAATTGTACACAGGAGCAAGAGTAGTTGGACGAAATGAGTCTAAATATCCTTACAGCTGCACACTATCTTTGCGACAAGTCTGGCTGGACATTGTCCAATTTGAAGTTACAGAAATTGTTGTACTTTGCCCAGATGGTGGCATTGGGCGAGTTTAACGAAGAGATCGTACGTGATGATTTTCAAGCATGGGCGCTTGGCCCGGTGAACGCTGATTTGTACCATGAGGTAAAAATATATGGATCTGCCCCCGTAGGATCCTTACCTACAGGAAACGATGCACCCTCAGGCATTCGCAGGCACTTACTTGACCAAACGCTGAGGTCAATGGGTGCCATGTCTGTTGGAGAACTAATACTCATTTCACATTGGACCAAAGGAGCCTGGACCAAACATTATGTCAGTGGGAAAAAAACAGAGTAATTCCCAAATCGGATATAGCCGAGGAGTATCGGATGCGCAGAGAACTCCTAAGCAAGCCCAAAAATGCCTGAGAATGACGGTAATATCCGTGACACGTCCGAGCTTTTTGGTGCGTTTCGGCCAAAAAAATATCTCCAACACTTTGGATGGAAAAAATTGGATAGATGATGTGGCAGAAGAAAATCAGGGCTTCGTAGGGGAATTAGTCCGAAAGGAAAAACAGAAAAACGAAGAGAGATTTAAGTATGCCGAAGTATTTCTACGGCGTTCTACTGCTTGGCTTGTATTTCTTGCATTAGTTGTGATAGCACATGGCCTTCATTTTGTCCCATTTTCTCTGAGTGATACGATTTTAGGCATACTGCTCGGTACGACTACATTGAATATATTAGGCCCCTACTTCTTGATTGCCCGATACCTGTTTAACGGCAACGGTAAAAATGACCATGCCCCAAATTAGGCTATGTGCTTTTTGTTGGCAGCAATTCACAGTGACATCGTCGGGAAAAAGTTACTGTCGCTAGACAGTCAGGTCTTCGCAAAGCATTCAGAGCACCCTATCTGACGGCGAAAGGCTAGACCCTTTTTAGGAAATCTGTCCGTGCCCCTGCAATGATTATCACCGGGAAAGATCAATTTATTGTACGGCTCACCCAACGTTCATACCATGCCCGACTTTGGGCCGCCTGCTACATGGGAGACCAAGGGCCGGTCTCCTGAATGCATGACCGAAATCTCATCCTTGAACACATCTGACTACCCAACAACGCGGCTGCCCAGTTGTCCCTGAAAAAACGTGGTTAAAAATTCAGAACAGCGGATATCATGATCCCGGCAGTGCGCAATCCCCGCCACAGAAAGGATCACTGCATACGCCAGATAATCAAGAGTTCGGGCCGAAATTCATCCTGCCCCTCTTCTCCTAGTTTGTTGGACCAATACTGGAGTTCAATGCCTACATGGAGCCAATCCGGGGACTTGAATGCGTTGCCAATATCCCACACCAACTGGGGCTGCGCCAAAATCCAGGCTTCATAGACTCCCCCACCATCCTTGCGTTCTGCTTCACTGATGTACTCAGCATGACCCATAAACGAAAAGGACTGACTCCCGATCTTAAATACCTTGAGCCAACTGACATCAAACATAAATCCTGGGTCGTGTTGCCCGGCATCGCTATGATCCGTGATTACGGCAAAATCCGTATTTACGAAAATAAATCCAGGGATATTCCACGAAAACTGAATGCCCGGCAAGATCTTGAGAACGTTGGCATCTCCGTCAAAATTCAGTCCACCCACCGCAGATATATCTGCGATGGGGCCGATTTTGATGTTCTGACCAAACAGCTTGCTGAAACTTAGCGATGGATACCACTCACCGTAAAACTCCTTATCGTTGAATTCATCATTCATTGCATCATCTATAAAATCAATGAAGAAAAAACTCCTGCCAAGTTTCCAGGAACCCGCATGCTGGAAGGTGAGGATATTCGTTGGATGATGCTCGCCGTTGAATGGATTCAAAAGGCTGCCCCTCTGATATTGAAATTCCATCTGAGCACGGGCAGGCGGAGCCTGCAATCCGATAAAAACGGTCAGGACAATTATGCCCGCCAAAAGTTCTATCTGTTTCATCTGATTCAAAGTTTGAGATCTGTTGCATTATTTTGTGAACGCCTTACACCGCATCCACTCGTACAATTTGTGGAACCGCATGCCGCAGGGCCTGCTCAATCCCCGCACGTAAAGTCATGGTACTCATTGGGCATACCCCACAGGCACCAAGTAATTTAAGTTCTACAACCATATCATCGGTAATTCTGTGTAGACGAACCTCCCCCCCGTCAGCAATAAGATACGGACGAATGGAATCAAGTCCATCCTCTATCTTCCGCCGAAGAATCGCATCCGTATTTGGATTGTATCCCGACATCACGGCATAAATTTGTGTCTATTGATACTCAATAAGCGGAGGTGCCGGAGTGGCTTCTCTCTTTGCCAGCGAAGCGACAATCCTGTCTGCAATTGACCGGAACGATTGAGCCGCCCCGCTTGAAGGCGATGACAACACAATCGGGCACCCCTCATCCCCTGACACCCGCAAAGGTTCCTCCAGGGGAATCTTACCAAGCAGTGGCACACCGGTTTCGGTGGCAAGACGATCCGCACCCCCATCGCCAAAAAGAAAATACTTGCGGTCCGGTAAATCCGGAGGCGTGAACCAGGCCATATTTTCAATGATCCCTAAGACCGGCACATTCACTTTTGAAAACATAACCAGACCCTTCCTTGCATCCGTCAGGGCGACTTTCTGCGGCGTTGAGACAATAATTGCACCCGCCAACTTTACGGTCTGCACAATCGTAAGTTGAATATCCCCCGTGCCCGGCGGCAGGTCTAATAGTAAAAAATCAAGATCTCCCCACTCTGCATCATTCAAAAACTGCCGCACCGCACCGGAAACCATCGGGCCGCGCCATATCACGGCTTCCGAGTCATCCACCAGTAATCCCATTGACAACACATGTACACCGTGTTGGATGATTGGCACAATTTTCCGTTCCTCATTGACACGCGGCTTCGCTCCCTGCAGACCAAACATCACTGGAACACTTGGACCATAGATGTCCGTATCGACCAGTCCCGTCCGATATCCCTGTGCAGCCAGAGCGACCGCAATATTTGTGGCTACGGTACTTTTTCCCACACCCCCTTTCCCCGAAGCAATGGCGATCATATGCCGGGCTCCAAGCTTCAACTGCTGCACACGGCCTCTGGAATAGGTCAGTTCAATTTGGACCCCCACATCCTCTCCAAACGCAGACTGGATCGCCTCTTTGCATAATCCCACAACTTCTTTAGAAAATGCAGTTCCCGGCCGGGAAACCGAAAGCCTGAACGAGATGGAGCGGCCGTCAACCACCACATCCTTGACAGAGCCAAGCCGCGTGATATCACTGCCTCGCTCCGGGTCGTGGATCTTGCTCAACGTCTGATAAACCGCCTTGCGTCTGATCGCCTTTGGGCTCATCCCCATGCGAATGCTGTGTTCTGATGACTAGATGGGTTCATTGCATTTCGGTACATACTCTCCGTAAAAACGTAAAATCGGTTCCCGCTCACACTAAAGATACGTTCCAGATTTATTGTATTCATTTTTCCCCCTGCTCAAACGCTGACGCAAATTGAAAGGACGTTGGGCTACGGCCCCTGACTGCACCTGCATTGAAAATTCTCAATGCCATACCATGACACAACCCCCCCAGGGACTTACCGTAATTGATTCCTGCTTCAGTGTGTTCATCACCTCCAGAAAAATCATGATTGCAGCAGGAAATACATCCGCCCTCCCCTGGAGTTTCACCGGGTTCAGGGCTAAAACATCCGACATTGTCATACGAACCAGAAATTCCGTCCAATACTTCACTTGAATCCGCGAAAGTTTATCTGGATGCCCTCCTTTTAACTGGAGCCGTTTCCAGCCGGAGTTCGATCTGTCAAATTTTATCGGAAGTCTGCCTGCGCTCAGGTCATGCTGGAGTTCCAGTAAAAGGCGATGTACATCCGATGCACCAACAAGGAGTGCCGCCTGATTTCCCGAAAGGGAAAATCCCGCCAGTGACTTTTTAATGAACGATGCCGCCGCCTTCTGTTCATCAAAATCAGGTGGCTGGGAAGAAAAATATCGCTCGGTCATCCGTACGGAGCCAATATCCAGGCTGAACCGCTGAAGGATGCGGCCGTCTGATCTGCCCTCTACGATTTCTGTTGAACCGCCCCCGATATCACAGGTCACAACCCGCTCCGAAACATGGGACAGCCCCGCAATTGCGCCCTCATAACTTAGCTCTGCTTCCTGCTCTCCGGAGATGATTTCATAGGGCAGCCCTGTCCGTTCTTTTATGATCGGAACAATCTTATTCCCTGTATCCCGTGAAGCACTGGTTCCCATGACCGCATATTCCTTTACCTGCCATGACTCGGCGATGGTGCGAAATGCCTGTAATGCTTTGACCAAACGTTCAATGGCCGCATCCTGGAGGACACCATGTGCATCTACACCTTCTCCAAGCCGAATCATTCGCCGCGCTTCTGAAAGTGGGTTCAACCGACCACCGGGTGCCCATTCGGATACCAGAAGCTTTGCAGAATTTGTCCCGACGTCAATCGTTGCAAGCCGCAAGTGCTACCTCAACAGGAATCTTTCGAATAGATGGATGTTCATCATTCTGAACTCTCAGCAAGGTACGAAACTCGTACAAAAGAAACCGCTCACGTTTTCGATGCATCCCGCTGAGATGCCCGTCCTGCTATGCAAGAAACAGACGGATTATTCTTCGGCAATCAATCTGATGGCGGTTCCAGGGCCCTGTTTCCGGACCGGAAACAGGGCAACGCCCCATCGCTCCGGATAGTCCGGTTCACTTGAATTCCAGTGATCATACGAATGGGAACCGTCCGACTCATAATGCAGGCCGTAGACTCCCGGCTCTAACCGAAGAAACTTAACTTCCTTCCGATTTTTACGTGCCCCGCCAGCATGTACCGAGCCCTCATAGGTCATCTGCCAGCGCGTTCCTGATTCTCCCGTGCTGCCGTCCTGCTTATCCAGCCATGCAAAATCATAACCGTTATCCGGACCTGTAATCTCTCCTAACGCGTAGAGTACAACCGCCGTCGTATCCTCCACGGCGAAAAATTTCACATGCTCTTCGTCGTCCCCAACTTCCGTAAACTGAATGATCGGATCCCGCTGCATCCAGGGATCAAACGTGGAAACTGCTTCCGTATCCGATGTATTTATATGAAGCCCCCACCCCTGCGGATCGAACGGAGGATTACCGATCCAGTTGCCAAAATGATGCCGGCCATTGGTCACTGCCACCGCACGGTAGACCCCCGGATTGAGCGTCTGCTGCCCCTGGTAGATTCGATTTTCCTGTACACCTCCGGCCCACTGCGTATTATCCCGGGTAAGTTGCCAGACTACGCTCCCGGTGACAGCATTCTCAATACGAGAATAGTCCACCGGCTGTACCTCATCCTGACTTCCCAGCTGCCCAATCGCACTGATTTCAAATTCTGCCGGGCGCTGAACCTCAAAAAAGAACTCCCGCCTTTCTTCTGCCTCCAACGATACCGCCTCGAAAACCCTGGTTTCAGAATTGGCCTGCAGTGGACGGATAATCGGTCGCAGTGCCCCCTTGTCATTCGGCGAGTAAACGGTTACACGCCACTTTCTGCGGTCCTTACGAAATGATGCATCGGAACGACGCTGAAGCTGTCCGTATGATGCATAATTCAAGATGTAGGTGCCTGAATCCAGTTCTAGTTCCTCGTCATCCACATAAGCAATGGACCCATCCTGTATCGTATTGGAGGCATTCATTGACCAGACAACCTCTCCCGTATTACCACGGGTAATCCAGGAATACGCCGCCAGCCCGGTTGCCCCCTGACGCTCATCAATGGAGCCGACCGCATCAATGACAACCCATAGAGGCCCGGAGACCTGAAAAGCCTGCTGCCTGAGTTCACGAACATCCAGTTTGGAAAACATGATCGAACCGCGCGGTGCCGGGGAGTCGGAGAAAAGTCTCACAACCACAAAAAGACCCAAGAACACCAATACGATGACCTGAAACCGACTCCAATTACTCATGATTACAAAATGAATCCTGTGAACCCTTACGGAAACTCCAGCAGCAAAGTTGCCTTCTACCCCGGAAACTGTAACAATTTTTTCTGATCTAGGTAATACCTGCTTAAGGTACTTTGTAAACGGAGCAGTCCAATCAGTTTTTCCAGAGTTCTGTCAAAAAGGACATTCGTCGTGCTGTTTAAACGCTTGTGGCGCTGGGTTCCCCCCATTGCGTTTGTTCTGTTTTTCGGTGGAACAACCATCTTCGCCTTCATGGGAGGAGTTGGCGAAGCGGCCTTGATGAGTACAAACATTCTTTATCAGGCGGCACTGGTACTCTGTTTTCTTTGCCTGTGGATTACGATTGCACAGGCGCTGGAGAACTCGCGCCCGACACCGGCCCAAATATTCTGGCATGTCATCCTGACGATCATCCCCGCCTGTCTGCTGATCATTCTGATTCTGCAGATCCCAGGGGCTTTTTTAGAAGAAAATATCCCGGCCGCCCCTATCGTCCATGTTAAGAGTGCACTTCTGAGCGTGGTCCTTGCCGGGCTGAGTTTCATTCTGATGCAGCGATTCGGACATTTGGTTCGGTTCCGGCGTACCCGGCGCAGTGAACGAAACTGGTACCTGCTGCTCTTTTTCTTCAGTCTCAGTTCCGTTATCAGTGCGCCATTCCATCATCACTTTGAAGATTTATCCTCCAATATTGACGCTACGCTTAGTATTTTTCTGCTTCTGGCACTCGTCACCTCCGTCATATTCATTTTTTTGAATACAGTCCGCCTTGCCTGGATTATACGCCTGCCTGTAAAGCGAAAAATGGGGGCATTGGGATTAGGAATCGTTTCCGTCTGTTTTACGGTCGCCACATTACTTCTTCTGTTCAGCCCTGATGTATTGGCATTAAATTCCATCACGGACCTGTCCCGTCCTTTTGAGTTTCTGGTTTTTTACAGCCTCCCGCTCACCGCCATCATTGTTCTGTGCATTACCTTTGGATTTGCTTACGCACTAACCTCCGTACTCTCCCTGATTTTTCATCTGCCAACTATTGGAGATTACCAGCGCAGTGTAGATGAGATGGCGGCCATACAGGCATTAACGGTTCTGGTCCGTGAAGTTGCAGATCCTGAAAAACTCTACCACTGGGTGGTCTCCACCCCCGTGGAGTCTGGTCGCGGGAAAGCGGCATGGCTGACCATACAGGACCTGGAATCGGGGTCCCTGAAACCCCAGATTGTTGCGGCACACAACATTGAAGCATCGCTTGCAGACAAGGTGTGTGATGTGTCTGCGATTCACGGTGAATCCGCGGGAACCCGTGCGCTGGTTTCCATTCAAAACACCGCCGCTGACCGTCGGATTCAGAACGGTAAATCCAACGGGATCCTGAGTCTGCTGGCAATTCCGCTCGTCACCCGCACCGAGGTACTCGGAACGCTGTTTGTCTCCCGTGATGTGGCCCACGCATTTGAAAATGAGGATATTGAATCCATTGGTATCTTTGCATCGCAGGCAACTCTGGTACTCGAAAATGCCCGGCTCCTGGAATCGAAAATTGAGCGCGAACGCCTGGCAAGCGAACTCGCCATCGCACGGGGTGTGCAGCAGCGCCTGCTGCCGCAGGCAATGCCCAGGTTCGATACCCTGAGCCTGGCCGCCTCCAGTACGCCCGCCCACGAAGTTGGGGGAGACTATTATGATCTCCTTGAATTGGGGGACGGCAAACTGGCATTCATCGTTGCAGATGTCTCCGGTAAGGGTACCTCCGCCGCATTCTATATGGCCGAAATGCAGGGAATCTTTCAGGCGGTGGCCCAGATTGCGCCAAGCCCCCACGATTTTCTTTGTCATGTGAACAATGCACTTGGACGATCTCTGGAAAAGAATGTCTTTGTCACCGCAATTTACGGGATCCTTGACTGTAACACCGGTGCAATCTCCATTGCACGCGCAGGGCACCCCCCTGTAGCGTTTGTAGATGTGAACGGGAATGCCATGCTTTTACGCTCTGGCGGATTAGGTATCGGACTGGATCGTGGAGACCTGTTCGGGCAAACACTGGAGGTGAAAGAACATGTATTTAATCCTGGTGATCTGATCGCTCTATACACAGACGGCGTGACCGAAAGCCGGAACTCCGAAGGGGAAGAGTTTGGGTATGATCACCTGTTGCAATGTCTTCAGTCTTCCCGGTATGAGCGTGCACAGGGAGTCCATGATGCGGTACGCCAAACGGTGGACAAGTTCATGGGATCCGAAAAGAAGTACGATGATGACCTTACCTTACTCATCATCAAATGGCACGGCCCTGAACCTGTCATATCAATAAATCATGCACAAAACAATCCATTGCTTTAATTTAATTCCATCGAAACCCATTGACTACAATTACTATGAGTAATTTTTCTGTTGCATTCCGGAATGCTGATGCTGCCACAATCCTGGCGGTATGTGGAGAACTGGATGCCCATACTGCCCCTGAACTGGAATCTGCCATTAAAAAATGTCGGGATGAAGGCAAGATTAACCTGATCATAAACGGGCACGATCTTGACTATATCTCCAGTGCAGGTCTCGGCGTATTTATGGCCTTCATTGAAGAGATTCGCACTCTGGGCGGAGACATCAAAATATGCGCTCTGAGATCGAAAATTTTTGACGTGTTTGACCTCCTGGGATTCCCGAAAATCTATCACATTGTGGAAACCGAAGAAGAGGCTTTGTCCCTCTTTGAACGCGGAATTCAACCAATACCGGGGGACTAGCCATGGACCAGGCGTCCATTACTTACACGCTGGTGGTGCCCAGTGAAACCCGGCAGCTGGCACAGGTGCGAAACTTTGTCACCAAATATGCACGCCAGGCAAATGTGGCCGAAGAGCATATTGATGCGCTGCGTCTGGCGATTGATGAGGCCTGCGCCAATGTGATTGAGCATGCCTATCAGGGGAACCCTGAAAAAGAAGTGCATCTTGCCATGACCATTGAGCCGACACGCATCATCGTACGGATCCGTGACCATGGATGCCCTTTTGATCGGACCGCCTACCGGCGCCCTGATGTAAGGGAATTATCCCGGAAACGAAAATCTGGCGGACTCGGCGTTGATATTATCCGCCGCCTGATGGACAAGGTGGAATATCATAATCAGGAGGGTACGAATGAGATCAGATTTGTTCGCTTTCGCCAGTCTCGTCAGGATGGCTTTCGCTAGCATAGCCGGTATAGAGTGACACGATTCCAAACGTAAGCGGCTCTGCCCGTGTTCGCTCAAATCCGCATTGTTCCATCCGTGTCAGAAAATTTTTCCCGCTCGGAAATACCTCAATCGAGTCAGGCAAATAGCGGTAGGGGCCCGTCACGCCTGAAAGCAGTCGCCCAAGCCTCGGAAGAATCCACCTGGAATACATTTTATAGAGACTGCGGATCAGCCGGCTCTGCGGCTGACTGAACTCAAGCACAACCAGCGGTGCCTGCGGCTTGAGGACGCGTTTTATGGACTGCAGACCTGCATCCAGACTGGCAAAGTTGCGCACCCCAAACGCCACGATAACTCCGTCAAACCGGTTGGAATCAAAGGAGAGCTGCTCGGCAGAAGCTTTGACAAAATGAAGGGTTTCCCCATCGTACCGGGATGATTTTTGCCGGGCCATGTGCAGCATTTCATCCGAGATGTCCACGCCGGTGATTTCCTTCGGTTTTAGCATGAGCATTGCGATAGCGACATCACCGGTACCGGTTGCGACATCAAGCACTCGTTTACCGGACTGGTTGCCGAGCCGCCGGATCGCCGCAGTGCGCCATGCACGATCTAGTCCGAAGCTCAGCACACGATTCAATGTATCATAGCGCCGTGCAATCGCATCAAACATGGTCGCCACTTCCTTCTCCTTTAACTTATTCTCTCCTACAGGGGGGTAATAGCGCATTCGTCATAAAGTCTTGATCCGTTCAACATGCTCCTGAACCCGTTCGCACCAAAGATTGCAGAACATTCCAGGATCATGTCGTCCATTATTTTGAATTACGATCTCAGGGAGACCCGCCAAATTGGGTGCGCCTCCCTTCCTTATCGCTGGGCAGACAGCTAAACAAGATTATACCCTCTGCGTTGCAGTGTGGTCGAAGGTTCGCCGAACCCTGTGCATCGCTCTCGCCCCCTAATGATAAGAGAATTTCTGGTTAACATAGACGGTCAGCGAATACCTGTGGTACAATCTGGGGACAAACTCTGTGTACTTGATCAGCAGATCAGCACATCAATTGTCGAGTTGCGGCCGAACATTTACAGCCTTATCGTTGATGGCCACAGTCATCTGATTCATGCAGGGGAAGGGCCGAATGCCCCGCTCACGATCAACGGACAGACGATTCATTCTGAGATTATCACTGAGCGCTCCGAACTTATCCTGCGCTATGGACAGCAGAAAAAAATTCAGGAAGTCGTCAATGAACTCCTGGCACCCATGCCGGGCCTGATTATGCAGATCATGGTACAGGCGGGCGAAGAGGTGATTCAAGGTCAGGGACTGATTGTACTTGAAGCCATGAAAATGGAAAATGAACTTCAAGCTCCCCGCAGCGGAAAAATCAAACATGTCCATGTGCAGGAAAAAGAAGCCGTGGTACTGAATGCAATCCTTATCGAATTTGAGTCATGAATGTACTGGTAACCGGGGCAACCGGCTTTTTGGGAAGTGAGCTGGTGTACCAACTGCTGGAGGCTGGCCATCATGTGAGGATCTTCCGGAGGCAGACCTCCGAGTTACACCTGCTCACTCCTGTTGCTGACCACATTGAGCATGCGGTCGGAGATGACATCACAGATCTGGATGCACTGCGCAAAGCGATGAACAATATTCAGGTGGTCTTTCATGTGGCTGGAAATGTAAATTTCACGTCCAGATTCCTCAACCATGTTAATGTGGAAGGAACTGCAACCGTTGTAGATGCTGCACAAGGGGCCGGAGTGGAGCGATTGGTGCATACCTCCAGTATTGCAGCGATTGGGACTTCGGAGGGGATGATTTCCAATGAGAATACCGAATGGCAAAACAATAAACCCTGGCCCTATGCACAAAGCAAATACCTGGCTGAACTGGAAGTACAGCGCAGTATTGCCGAGGGACTAGATGCAGTGATTGTGAATCCAGCCCTGATCCTGGGCCCGGATCGCAGCCAAGGGAAAGCCCTCAATCTTACGCACAACTATGCACTTGCTCTTCGTGCAGGAAAGATTCCGGCCTATCCCGGCGGCGGAACAAATGTCGTGGATGTGGCAGATGTAGCCACCGGACACCTCGCTGCACTTGAGCACGGGCAGACCGGTGCCCGCTATATTCTGGGGAGTGAAAACCTCAACTGGAAATCCATTCTCTCTATTCTGGCCGAAGCATTGAATGCCAAACCCCCAAGAATTCCATTACCTTACAGCATGGCTCTTGCGGCAGGAGGGTTCATGGATATCGTGGGGGCTGTGACAGGAAAACGATTCGCTCTAGGGCGGTCAGCCGTCACCTATACGCTGAAAATGCGCCGCTACTCAAACAGGCGTGCCACTGAGGAACTCGGCTGTTCTTTCCGTCCCTTTTCGGAAACCGCCCGACGGGTTGCAGCGTCGCTATAGGGTTCCCCTGTGCAGACTAATTGCGCTGATATTGCAGTGCAATCTGTACGGACCGGCCCGGCTCCGCATACACGCTGTGGGGATAGGTATAGGTCCCGTCCAGCAGATTTGTGATTCCGATCTTCAAAGATACGCCGCGTATCTCCCGCACCCGCATCCATACATCCGCACTCCCCCATGCGGGAGCGTCCAGAAATGTACCATAGAGTTCAGTGCCCAGTAAAAAAAGTTCGAGCGGCCCCTGGACCGTGGCACGGACCCGTGCCCATGTGACCAGCGAAGTCTCAGATTCCAGAGCTGATGGACGGGATTGTGCGGTATACAGGGCCGCCCACCACCATGCACCGCGGATGAGCGCAGTTACGCCAAGGGTGCGCTCCTGCTCTCTGTTGCGAGTAAATGTCATCAGTTCAATGGATCGCTCAAACCCCGTCCATCTGACCCCGATATCTGTCTGCCGCAGGACTCCCCGCGCTGTCCCTGCACGGCCGGCACCTGCGATCAGTTGCCAATTGCTCCTGAACTGCCAAGTCAGAAAAGTCATCCCACCCCAATACCCATGCTCCAGCTCCAACCTGAACTGCCCCTCAATCAGTAAACTTGAGATCCGATGCAATGCAGCCACAAATACACCGCTCTCCACCGATACATCTGCATCATTGCTCTCCTTGGAAACGAGATGGCCTTTGGCCTTTTCCGTATATCGATAAATATCTGCACCAACTTTCAGACGCAGATTCTGGATCGGTAACAGTGTCGCAGAGATGGATCCACTCTGCTGCGCAGGATCTACACCATCACTTCGTTCCTGAAGTGCAGCCACGGTGATCAAATCCTTCAGCATCCCCGCCTCCGGCGTATACCGGTATCGGAGCACCCCCATGTGCTGGCGAATGTCGTCCCCTCCAGTGAGCCCCAGATCCTGCAGCCAGCCGCCGCTTCCTGAAAGAGCATGACCGGGAGCAATCTGAATTCCGGCATATCCAGCAATATTCCCTGCACGAATCCCACCCTGCTGCAATGCGCCACTCCCGTCCGAATAATTGTCCGCCCTCTCATAAATGCCACGAAGAGTCCCATAAGCCTTGGACCAGTTTTGATGGAATGTCGTCCCGGAACGCATTCGGCGTGTTCTTGAATCATAAAATAGTTCTGCACCCGTTGCGTGTTGTTCCGGCCCCTTAAAATCAATGGATGCGCCCATTCCAAGCCCTGGATTGTATGGGCTCGGAATCACCTCTGAACGCTCTATATCCACTATGAGTGTCCGTAACATTGAAGGATCCAGCAATCGCACACTATCCAGATAAAACGATTGTGAAGTAAGTTCTGATGCGTACAGAGTATACTGCTCTTCAATCGCACTGACCCGGAGAGGCAGCAGGCCTCTGAACATTCGTGTGGACCATCCATGCTGTGAATTTACCAGCGCATGTTGATCTGGAAGGTCCATTGCATCGGGCAATAGGAGAATTTTTAATTCTATATCTCCCTCAACCTCCATTGACTCCCGGGCATGAACATACCCTTCCGCAGATACAGTAAGTGTGTATTCTCCGGGATGGATACCGGAAAAATCAAAATACCCATCTGATCCGGTGAGCGCCCCATGCAGAGTTCCTGTCAACAGAACCACCGCGCCGGGAACTGGCTCCATCGTTTTTGAATCCAAAACCAAACCGGTAATGCGAGGAGATTCCTGGGCAATCGCACCATTCAGCCCGACACAGAAAAACAGGCACTGCATTATCAAATGCAGGATATGCCCATAGAGGCGTGCATTCTTGCGTTGTCCGGAAATCGTCCCCGCCTCAGCTACGCCTAAACAGACATCCTGATCTGCTTTGCTCCTGTCTAATGGCATGACAATCATGATGCACAGGCAAACCTCCTGCCAGAAATAGAACCCGCTCACACATCTAGCAGCCCGGCATAAATGCCACTTACGCCTGAACCGGTGCAGTTTTCTCTGCACTTACGAGTTGCGCTCCGACTGATGTCACCACCCGGAACTGCCCAGATCATCAATGGAACGGGAAATCAGATCAATGCGGCGTCTGCCACTGTCGGAAAGAGAAAAATTATTACCCCGGCCACGCACAAGACCGTTGGTCAGATATTGATAGGCAATGGACGACCGCTGAAGGACATTCAGTTTTGGTGCCTCTACCACCTCGTCGGACGGTTCAAACTTTATGGGTATCCCGGAGGCAGCAAACGTAATTTTCCAGGAACTTCCCATTTCAATCGGAGGCCCATATTCCGGCATCCAGTCTTTTAGTTCCTCACAGAGCCATGGGTAGCGCCATAAGATATCCGGCAGTGTTGGTCCCAGGGGAACGGTGACCTCAAAAAAAGCGGGTTCCTTCTTCAAGAACTCCGGGATCGTCAGATCTGGATTTTCCCGCAGCGCCAGATACAGAGAGGCAATATCCATCCCGACCAGATTGAGTCCATTATAGATTTCATGGTAATTGGGTGCGGCCCGCTTCAGGTGATCCTCATACCAGACATTGAAGGCCTCGCTCAGCATCAGATTGATTTCCAGGTGCAGGTGGGCCCGGTCGCGGTTGATTCCCCTTCCGGTATAGCCCATAACTCCGATGACTTCCCCCTGATTTACTTGATCTCCAATAGATACACCGATACTTTTCAGATGTGCATAGAGGCTATAGTATGGCGAGTCATCCCACCAGTGTTCAATGACGATGTAGCGACCATAATTGGAGCGGTTCGCCCCTTCGTTCACATAAACCACTTCACCATCTGCGATGGTCATAATTTCGTCCAGCGGTTCCCCTCTTGCGTTGCGTCTGAGCGGACGGATATCAATTCCCTCATGGAAACGACTGTAGATCACCCCCTGACTCGTATGGCGCACATTGCGCACAAAGCCATACTGTCCTGCTGTCCAGCCAGGCTTTACATTGGGCTTTGGCTGACGATAGGTGCGCATATAGAATTCTGGACCATCTCCCTGGAAAAGAGCATCGTTCTCCGTGGGGAGCACAATCGAGACTTGATGATTGTCCTGCGCGGCAATCTCTGGAGATACAATCCCAAACGCAAGAAAAACCGTGCACACCCATCCGGTCAAATTTGACTTTCTTAAAAACACTGCCCGCCAAGTGGTAAGTGACACCCAAGTCTTCATATCGGTGATCTGCTGTATCTGAAAATATAACGAAGAATCGCTACACTGGTTGTACCGGATAGTTTGCACGGGTGTTACCGCGTGCAATTTCTGCCAGCTTCCGCTTAAGGATTGTGCGTCGGAAAGCACTGATGTGATCGGTGAATAATACTCCCTCCAAATGATCATATTCATGCTGTATCACACGGGCTAGGATTCCATCCGCCGTCCGGGAGTGCTTCTGCATATTCCGATCCCTGTATGTGATCTGTATCGATTCCGGCCGCAATACGGACTCCCGGATATCTGGAATTGAGAGGCAGCCTTCTTCAAACTCTTCCTCTGCCTCGGATTCCCAGGTGATCTCAGGGTTAATAAACACCATTGGCTGATCCGGTAACTTCGTCTGTAAGTCTTCCGCCATATCCTCCAGGAGTTCTGAGATACCCACAACAAAGAGGCACTCTGATCGTCCGACCTGCGGGGCAGCGAGACCGATCCCTTCCGCGTTATGCATCGTCTCTATCATGTCATCAATCAACTTCTGCACCTCCGCATCAACCGATTGGACGGGGACGGTTTGCTGACGCAGGATGGGGGTGCCCAACAAACGAATGGGAAGTATTGCCATAATCCTATGGATTGACCCGGGCGTAGACTCCCGTAATTGCCTCCCCGTTAAAGGTCATGACATCGTAAGGCTGTGCATTTGGGCCTTCCATTCCTGGTGATCCAATCGGCATTCCTGGAACCGCAATGCCGGGTAGATCCGGTTTTTCGTCCAGTAACTGGTGGATATAAGCAGCCGGCACATGACCTTCCACCACATAGCCATCTACAACGGCCGTATGGCAGGAGTGTGCCGGACGCGGCACCCCCAGTTCTTTTTTGATTGCCCCCATATCCCGCATATTTCGGGATTCCACCTCAAAACCCGCCGCCTCCATATGCTCTGCCCACTTCACACAGCACCCACAGGTCGGAGATTTATAGACGACCACAGCCGGCTTTATCTGGCCGTCCGGCCGCATGGTATATCCGACAACGGCAATTGCACAAAGCCCCGCCCCTGTCAGTATTGTAAGGAGAATTCGTTTCATGTGATCTTATTCAATGAGTGCGTTATAGGTGGAGAGACGTGACGGGTCCACATCCGAAAGGACATCATACACCTGCCCGCCTGCTTCGGAATCCTGGAACATTCCTACAAGCTCCTTGGATTTTGTACTGAAAAAAATATCGAACACATACTGTCTGGATTGATCATCGTACAGATCCGACATCATTTGCAGCACCTCCAGCACATTGGCGCGTGCTGCCTCTATATCCAGCGTAAAGATGTCCAGCGCATCCATGTGATACTGATAATACACCTGGCGGAGCGGGCGCATGCGCGGACTCGTCATCTGATCCACAATCCGTGCACGCCCGTCAATATCTATCGTGCTCCATCCGACGGCGTTTGTGGCAACCGCTAACTGCTGGATTCGCTTGGCTTTCTGGAAATGTTGTTCCCCGCCGTATTCGCTGAATGAATCATAGTCATAACCTAACATGAGATAGGCATAGTAATCCAGTACCGAGGTGAGTCCGTCAAATCGCTCAACTTCAAAGACCAGCGGGGTTCCCTGGGAATAACTAAAATCCCACGCTTCATCACTGATCTGCAGCATGGGGGTCTTTGCCATGGTCCCGTAAATGGGGCGGGTGCTGTTCAAAATCAACTGTGCCCGAAAAGAGGTCAGCGTAAAATTCTCCTGAATGATCACCTGGATAGAGCATTCAATCAATTCATGCAGTTCAAACTGATCTTCCGTCCAGTTATTGTTGTTCATGTAGTCCTCAATCTCCCCTTGCAGTTCGTCTAGAAATCCGAACCCTGACCCTTCCAGCTGCCGATAATTGACCTGTGCTGTGCACTGGAATTCACGTGCAAGAGGAGCGGTGACAACCCCCGCTAACATGCCCATAAGGATGATGTGTCGCATTACTGACTGGATTGGAGACAAACAGGACTTATCCGCCGTTCATACATGATTATGGTCCGTCTTCCGTCCTTCCGGAACTGAGCAGTGGGACTGCGGGGCAGCGATCATTCCATTCTACGGTTCGAATCGGGGAGGAGGCCAGCGATGAGAATTGAGTTCCGCAGTTGTGAATGGGAGTCGAACATTCCATGACTTTATCGGGAGCGGAGCATCCTGCTAATGAGAGTAGGAGGAAACATCGGTACACTTCTGATTGGGGGCATAATTGGATACCAGCCAGTCATGCATGGAGGAGATTGGGATGGCATAACTATCCCCTCGTACATCCAGCATTCCCCTGTGCAGGGCCAATGTGAAGATCCTCTCGGTTTCACCCTTACTGAATTCCTTCCGCAGAGACGCAATGATCCCCCCTTTATCAACATTCTCCCCTGGTTCAATTCCGGCGATTGCCCTTGCAATGCACTGTCGCTCTGTTTTGAAAAGCCCTTCCGCCCGGCTCTCATAAAACTTGATCCGCCCTTTCTGCCCTTCTTCCAGTGCAGTTTTCAGTCCCGTACCGGTCATCTCCCCACCGGTCAACTTCAACTGTTTTAAAGCAGGCCACACATACGCCATGATGTGCTGCGGCCATCCATACGTCTGCGCAGCGATATCATCAACCCACCTTGCGGGGTCGCCCTTTACCCTACCCTCTTTCTGGAGCCAATCCTGAATAATCGCCCGCGTGAACTCTTTCTTTAGCATGCCTAGGTTAATCTTGCACCCGGGATCAAATCTTGAGATGTCCAGATCTTTAAGGGCCTGCGTGGTCGCGCCCAGCCCGGCGGCGACCAGAATCACAGGTCGACCCGCTCCGCCCGCATGAATTACCTTTAGCATGTCCACCACCTGCATGAACCGCTCTCCCTTCTCGTGTGCAATACGCAATAGGCGCTGCGCCTCGTCCAGCAGGAGGAGAAGCGGCCCCTTTCCCTTCCTGATCACATCCAGACAGGTTCTCGCTCCGCGACCTGCGATTAACTCCGCCTTGATTGCACCCAGGTCTATGTTGACGGCCCCATGCTGAAGCCAGGCGAACCAATTCTCCCACGATGAGCGGATCGATTCATACAGTGTCTTCGGATCCAAAAACCAGTTCGGTTCCACTTCTGCCACTGCATATCCCCGCCCTCCGGCGATTCGTGCGCATTCGGTAAGCAGGGCGGTCTTGCCTGCACCAGAGGCGGCCTGAATCACGACAGATGTACCGGAGTTCCCCGTCCTTGCCCTTTCCAGCAGCCCCTTGAAATCATCCAGAATTTCTACTCGGCCGTGAAAATAGCGGGCCTCGCCTCGCTCCAACGTAGCAGGCTTAACGATGGAGGATTTTCGTGATTTGCTCATCGCGCGGAGGTTGCTGTGGTAGAAGGGAAATGGTTTAGCAGAGGATTTGTTCCGCGGTTCAACCGGTTTTCGGTCAGAACCCGGGGACTTGGGAAATCCAAAAATTTTCTCGAAAACCGCAAAGGTCTGGAAAAAAAATGTCATACTTGCGTTACCCCCGACCTACGATCCTGCCGAACATGTACAAATCGGCAGGATTCTACATGCCTCGGATGTCCTGCTGCTCCGATCCAGAACGACATCAGAAAATCTCCCCGCACTTCCTCCACACAAACATTCAGACGGACTATGCATACCGGTTCGAGTCATGAACACATAAAAACTGCTTCCTGTAATTTCTACAAAATTCGTCCGACTTTGTTCGTTCAAACGATATCCCGGGCTGCACAGAAACTTACATCAGGGTGAAATAGCCCTTGTTAAAATCCAGTGGATTGAATGAGGCACGCACTTCCATATCCAAATAATGCAGAAGCCGAAACTGAAGCCCCATTCCCAGTCCCGCTGACCAGTTGCCCTGATAATCTGAACTGATGACCACCCTCTGTGCAAATCCGTACACATAAAGCACCTTAAAGTAGGATGGTACGGTCAGAAATCCATCCTGCATGTACCAGACCGGTTGCAGAATTTCTGCATCCAGCCGGACATGCGTCCCTTTGCCCAGAAATGCTTCGTGCCCCTGCGGAAGCACCAAAGACCGGCTATATACGCCCGCGCCGCTTTGAGACAAAATGGAGGCGCCCACCCGCATGTTTGTATTCCACCGCTGGAAGATAGACCAGTACTGGCGGACGCTCATGTATAGGCCCGTTTGTCTGGAGTCATGTTCGCGAACCACATCTGCGCGCCCATAGATTCCAAATACCGTCCCCCTGTTTGGTCGCACATCCCGGGTATTTTGCTGCAGGCCCAGGGCAACCAGAATTCCCGTATCTACGCGTGTGCTACGATCCCATTCGGCAAGGGATTGACCGGTACCTGTTCGGTAAGGAACCTGATTGTCATCCAGGCTAAACCAGCGTGTACGCTCACTGCTCACACCTGCAAGGATACTGGCATACGTGTGACGTACATTCGCCTCAAACCGGAGCGGAAGAACAAAGGTCACCCCAATTCCCATTGACCGCTCTCCATAGGTGACCTCCCGCGTGTATCTCGTACCACGCTCCTCTGTAATGACTCTGGCGACCACCGCATCCGGCCGGTTATAGATGTCAATGCGACCAATCACCCGGCCAAGTGCTGAACTCACCCCGATGCGCCCCCACAATTTTCGAGCCTGCAGCGTTGCCTCTGTCATGTACGTCAGGCGGCGAAGGGGATCGCTCCCGTGGATCCCCAGTCCACCTCCGAGTCCCAGCCTTCTTTCCGGGGTATCACTTGACCACACAGCGACCGGCAGAAACATACGGGGACGGAGCCGTCTCCCCAACCTGTACGGCTCGTGAGAGAAGCCCTCGGGCAGTTCCAATCTGGGAGAAATCTCCGGCAGTTCACTGATCGGCATAAGTGGAATCTCAATCCCGTCCTCTGGAGAGAATTCCGTCGCAACAACATTATAGCGCTCATGCTGATAGTCAATGTAGACGAGGGTGCGGTTATCCTCAGAAAGAACCGGATCCAGCGCTCCATACAGGACATCCGTGAGTTGGTACGCACGCTCTAACTCCAGATCATAATAAAACACATTGGTTGCCGGGCCTGAATCTGCAGTGAATAGCAGATACCGCCCATCCGAACTCCATGAGAGTTCACGGACCGCATTGTCAGACTGGAAAATCCAAGGCACAAATACTCCGTTTGAATCCGCACGGTAAATCCCCTGGTGCTGGCTATGTCGCACCAAAACGGCCGTGACCTCCTCACTGGGCGCAATCTGAATCAAATCCGCCTGACTTCGGTCTCGGATCGTCTGGATCCGCCCAGCTGCGTCTATCTCAATCCAGTTATTACGCTGCCCGTCATTCTGGAGCGCCCAAATACCAGAGGGGGTTTGCACGGGAGCATGCACACGGGCTCCATACGTTAAGCGTTTCTCCCGCTTCTGCGACATGTCATACTTGAATATATCTGCGGACCAGGCCAGCGTTGAGAACCGGTCTGGTACGTAGCGGGAATAGAGGATGACACTATCTGCGACGCTGAACCATGCATCCTCTGGCAGGCGTACCGGATGGATCCGTTTTGTGGCACCGCTGTGAATATCAAGACGGTACAGTCCCGGAGTGACATTAAGGCCTTCCCGGTATACGACAAGCGTTGAGTCATTGAGCCATTGCGGACGGCGCTGCATTACCCCGGGACTCTCTGCAATGGGGGCCGGCTGTCTGGGCCCCCGACGGAATCCTGGATCTGTCTCCTGCCGAAATGCTGCAAGCAGTGTTCGCAGCGGCTGCCCGGTCGCATCACGTAAACTCATCCCTGTTGATCCGACCGGACTACGATAGCGTTTTGTCCGCATCTTTTCAAAAAAGAGTCCTTTGTCCTTTGAAGACTGCCAGGCAAAAAAGTGTGCACCTCCGATGTAATGACGGTTGGCATGGAACCCATAACGTGAGGATTCGAAGAGCTGGGACAGGCTCCATGGATGCCCGGAAGCAGCGGCCGCCCGATAGTGCATTTGAAAGCGGCGATCATGCAGCCGCCCGGGGGCGTGAGCCCCTTCACTCTCCAGGTAAACGGCGGCCCCTTCATTCAGGCCCGGCGGCAGGGACAGATTTAATGCCCGTGCCGCATCCGGTGCAAGCCAGTAAAGGGCCTTCCCCAGCCCCCATGGTCCGCCCGCCTGTGCCTGCGCCGCATGCACCAACTCGTGGGTTGCAACCGTTTCGATCCACGAATTGGATCTTGTCCCTAACCGGTTTCCCTTGATATGGGGAATTTCGATCTCCTGTCGGAATGGATGGGTGTGCACATATCCGTTCGACCGGTCACTGGAATTGTTCAGGATGACAGGCATCCACATCTTCCCGGCCAGGCCGGAAATCGATTGTGCCTCGGGCAGTTTTCGTTCCAGTATGAGCGCAGTCTGCCAGGCCTCCACCTCATTTCCCTCTTCAAAAATAATCTCAAAATGCCGCGTCTTATGGACACGGTATTTACTCCCCATCGGCCGTATGATTGGCTCATAGTACGCCTCCTGCCCGAAAACCGCAGGGGCAATCGTGAGCAGAGCGAGAATGCAAATCGTGAGCAATTTTAACCAACTGCACACCGTGCGAGCAAAGATCAAATCCATTGGATACGACTCTTGATTATTCCCTGTTTGTCCACCATAGATCATAATTCGAGGATTTGGGGGCGAAATGAATATTTATTCTCCGCCTGTACATAAACCCTGGGCCTCGTCATTTATTGCAATTACATTCTGCAATCGACGGCCTGTCAACGACCGATGCAAATAAGATGCCATGGATACTGCTCACCGTTTATTCCCTACCAGACCGACAGCCTTACAAACCCCGCACCTCAATGTTTTAGGATGTCTTGAGCAATCCGCTTGTACTATTATCCCATCCGGCGGATTACGCAGCGCGTCCCAGCCCATCCTCATTATAAATTATGAAGACGGGCTTGATGACGATGCACATCGGCACAAATTCCCCGCGAGTCCGTATCTTCTAGATTCGTCTCCACTGTGCCTCATGAGTGATTCAGATCGCAGATCCCCCAACATAAAAGACCGTGGGAGAGCCAAGTACTTCCACGGACGGAAGGGAATTCTGGCCGACTTCAAGGAACGTCTGGAGTTTGCGAGGGACGATCCCGAGGAGGGAACCACTTTCCTGATCCAGGCTGCGCCTGGCGCAGGCAAGACCGCGCTGCTCCACGAGTGCACGAAGCTGGCAGAGAATACAGGCTGGGAGGCGGTGCGATTGAACACACGGGCACTCTGGGACACGGACACCATGTGTCAGAGGCTAGGGGATGGATGGATGCCTCTGCTT
>JAJECV010000072.1 GCA_022821875.1 Rhodothermales bacterium | reverse complement strand
CGGTCAAAAAGGCCGAAAAAAGAGGGAATTCCGGCCAAAAAGTCAGAAATCAGACGGAAATGGAGCCTGATTTTTAGGAAATCAGGGGGGAATACCCGCTCAAATCCTCGAATTTGAAAATTTTAGGGGGTAAGTTCAGATGCGGGGTTCGCGTAACGGACATAAATGCTCCCTGTTCTGCCCATGCGGGAATTGTACTTGTCGCGGGGAGGCGAAGGATTGCGTAGCGCTCTGGATATTCTATGAGCACCATTTCATTTACTCAGAATGCGCACTGCATTGCGTAGGCGGCGGACGCAGGTATCCCTTCCCAGTACACGCAGAAGCGCAAAGAGGCTCGGTCCCGCCGTGGTTCCGCTGACGGCAAGCCGTACGGGATGAATGATCCGGCCGGCTCCGATTTCATGCTGCGCTGCCAGATCTCTGAGTTGGGTTTCGAGCGTTTGTTCGTCAAACGATTTGATGGACTCCAGACGAACTGCATACCCCTGCACCAACTCTGCGGAATCCACCTTCCACCGTTTTTTTACGCCGGCCGGATCAAATTCGTCTGGATCTGCAAAGCAGTAACGGAACCGGTGGGCAACATCCTTTGCATGCTCCAGTCGATCCCGAACCAGAAGACATACATCTTCTAGATAATGATGATCAGGACGCTGGATCCCCTCTTTTTCCAGATAGAATCGCACCCGATCGGCAAGTGCAGGGATCTCCAGCCGTCGGAGATGCTGCCCATTGAACCAATTCAGTTTATTCAGATCAAATTGTGCCGGCGCGGAACCAACCCGTTCCAGACTGAAGATCTGTTCTAATTCTTTGAGTTCAAATACTTCCTCCTCGGATCCGGGATTCCATCCCAGGAAAGCAAGAAAATTCACGACCGCCTGCGGCTCATATCCGAGTGCGCGGTAATCCCGTACATTGATCGGAATCCCCTGACGCTCTGCGCTTCGTTTGGAGAGTTTTCCGCCGGTCGGGCTCAGGATCAGGGGCAGATGTGCCACTACGGGCGGCTGCCAGCCAAGCATCTGATAAAGAAGAATATGTTTGGGCGTGGACGGGATCCATTCATCGCCTCGGATGACATGAGAAATCGCCATATGGTGATCATCCACCACATTCGCTAAATGGTAGGTCGGCATACCGTCTGACTTGATCAGAACCTGATCATCAATACTTTCAGAGGCAACCTTGACTTCCCCTTTGATCCGGTCATGGAACCGTACGATTTCATGTTCAGGGACGCGCAGCCGAATGACATGTGATTCTTTTGCATCCAGACGCTGCCGTACAATTTCACTGGATTGGGTGAGGCTGTTATCCATCTGGAGCCGCGTACCAATCCCGTAGGCTGCACCGGTTTTACGAAGTTCCGCAATGGAGTCCGGCGTATCAAACGCATAGTATGCATGCCCGGACTCCACCAGTGACTCTGCGTATTTCACATACAGAGACTGGCGTTCTGACTGCCGATAAGGGCCATAACGGCCGCCTTGTTCCGGCCCCTCGTCAACCTCTAATCCACACCACTGCAAGGCCTGAACAATATCATTCTCGGCATCTGCAACAAACCGTGTACGATCCGTGTCTTCAATACGAAGGACCAGGCTGCCTCCCTGTCTGCGTGCAAACAGGTAGCCATAAAGTGCGGTCCTCAGTCCACCAATATGCAGATAGCCTGTAGGGCTTGGAGCAAACCTGACACGAACTGCGGGGGGATTGAATTCTTGTTTACACACGACAGGAACTGAGAAAATTGAGACGAATGTGTCCTGAGGAATCCGAACCATGAGACATGATGCCCCCACGATCCATGGATTCCCATATCAAACGACCTTAAACCAACGCTTCAGAAATTGTTCTCACCGGGAGTACCCACACCGAATCTGCTGCAAGATGTCCCTTATTTCGCCACTGCCCGATATGGCCATTGGAGCCACCGTAAGTCACAATCCGCCATACAGAGAGATACCTTCAATACATCAGCGAATAACCTGACCGACCAAACCCCTCTCTATCCTTTTCCAGAAGAAGCAGATTTGTCCACTGATTTACGCACTATAAATCCGTATAATCTACCCGGCATTCTTCCCCTCCGGATCGCAAAATCAGGACAGATACCAAGTGGCCCTGTGCAGATGCGGGGGAAAGCTAAGGAAATAATGTGCCTAGCAGCCCATGGATACGTATGATCTCAGGGTTAGCAGCCCGTGGATAAAGTATGATCACAAAGTTAGACAGCACAACTGCGTGTCGTAGATGGCCAAACATCCCTTCTATGGCTGTCTTGGGTAGTCTGATCCTCAAAAGCCAACCCGAAGGGCGTTGCTCAGATTTTTCCGGGCTTTATCCACAGGTTGCTAGATGCAGGCATAGTTGGAGACCAGCCATTCGTGCATAGAGGGAATGGGGATCACATAGTCGTTTTTCCATTTATCCAACACCCCCTTGTGCAGGGCCAGGGTAAAGACCTCCTCGACTTTATCCCTGCTGAATTCATGTAAAAGAGAATCCACAATATCCTCCTTACGAATACGCTCGCCCGGCTTCACATCTGCAACCGCTCTTGCAATGCACCGGAGTTCCTGGCTCTCGAATTCTTCTACCCGCGCCTCATAAAACCCTGTCCGTCCTTTCTGTCCTTCCTCCATCACTGTTTTCAGCCCCTCTGATGTCATATTCCCGTCGGCCGCTTCCAACTGCCTCAAAGCAGCCCACACATACGTCATGATGTGCTGCGGCCACCCATGGGTTGCCTCTGCAATAACATCAATCCAGGGATCCATATCCCCCTTCGCCCTGCCATCTTTCTCGATCCAGTCCCGAAGGATCGCCCGTGTAGTCTCTTTCTTTAGCATCCCCAGGTTGATCTTGCAATCAGGATCAAATCTTGAGATCTCCAGCCGCTTGAAGGCTTGTGCGGTTGCGCCCAGGCCGGCCGCCAGCAGGATCACTGGACGATCTTCAATTTTGCCGTTATGGATCGCATTGAGGAATTTCGTGGCATTTATAAAATATTGATGTGGAGAGGGAGGGATAGTCGTCATCAGTCTTTGCGCCTCGTCCATCAGGAGCAGCAGCGGTGCCCGACCCGACTTGAGAATATCCAGAGATCCAGGCAAATGATACTCAGACGTAAATGTCCCATGTAGAAACTGTAGATTCCCTCCCTTCGTCGCTTCCTGACGTTTGGGGGGAAGCGGAAGTCTCAGCGCACTGCTTAGCTCCGCTGGATTATACAGCCCGTCCGGGTCAATCTCGGCGATCTGCCAACGCCGCGCCCGTGCCAGCCGTGCACATTCAGTAAGCAGGGCGGTCTTCCCCGCTCCGGGTGCCGCCTAGATCATGACGGTGGTCCCTGCCTTCGCCTGGACCGCCCGATCCATGAGTCTCTTGAAGTTGCCAAGTATTTTCTCTCTTCCATGGAAATACTTTGCTTCCCCGCGCTCCAGCGTGGCGGTTGGTAAGATGAATGGGGGGAACCTTTGAAGTTTACGCATCGCACCCAAGGTTGATGTGAGTACCAGTGGAAATTATTCCAGACGCTATTTGTTCCGTGGTCCGGCAGAAAAAGGGTTCAACCCGCAAAACCCCCAATTCTTTGGACCGTCCGTCCCCGCTTCTACGCTTCCGCCGCTATCTCTTAACACCCTCTGCACCCAGCATACACGCCAGACACATATCATTTGCAAAAAGTATGCCCCCGTTCGCATACAATTCACTCGTTGTGGAGCACAATCCACAATCTGACGCCGAAGAGGCTCACTCTGACACAGTATCGGCCGGAATCACCGCTTGGGATAAGGAGGATTTGACGACAAAGAATCTAAAGATTGCCTATTACCAGTAAAACCAGAGAGACCAGACCGAAAAAATAACAAGCTTGCGATTAGAATTCTCCCATAGAGAATCAATTGACCAACATCTCTACAATACGACCATTGCGTACCCGCACCACTTGAGGAGTCTGGATACCCATAGATCGGGGATTGAACTCCTGGCCTTCGTACACCAAAGTCGGGAAATCCACCTGGCTGGCCCTTCTTAATAATAGAGATTCATGCCGACTTAACTCCACCCCCATCAATGGATCAGCATACACAGCTATGATGTCCATGCCGGTTGAATCTGCTGTTATCTGATTGTCGTTCCACCGTTTGAGGACTTCCACCTGGTTGCGCGAACAGCCTATACCTCCAAGGATGATGACCACAGCATCTGACAATGAGGCCTGCATCAGTTTCACTGAATCACCACTCACCGCATCCGTCAGATCCGTCATTGGAAAGGATATATCCAGCAGCAGTGTGTCAGCGGCCCCTGTGCGATCATTCCCCGACGTATCCGCTGGATACATAATGAGCCACCAACTCAGGAAACATACCGTCATTGCACCGGCGAATGCCCCGATAAACCAACCAAACTGCCTCATATCTTTTTCCGGAAGAAACAGGTTTTGTCAGATAATCCGCTCATTCGAAATCGGAATGATCTGCCGGGAATTCTTCACTCCGAGTATCGGGATGTGACGATTCAAATGGATGAAACTGCCAGACCTTAAACACCTTATTGCCCAACTCACCCGACGGAAGTTTTTCATACTCTCCCAGCTTATACATGAGCCCATCCTTGACGAACATTAGGAATTCGGAGCGATCAATGCTCGTGCTGACACTGGTCTCCGTATCCATATACACGATAAT
>JAJECV010000049.1 GCA_022821875.1 Rhodothermales bacterium | reverse complement strand
GCGTTGACCTATTCTGTCGGCGGAACCGCAACCGGAAGTGACTACAGCATTGTGAACGCAGGGACTGTGACCATACAAGCCAATAAGACTTCGGCAGTAATCCCGGTCACGATTGTCAATGACACGGAGGATGATGATGACAAAACGATCATCCTGACCCTGACAGACGATACGAAATACACGGTTGGAAGCCCGAAAAGCCATACAGTGACCATCGTTGATGATGATCTGCCGGAGGTACAGTTTGCCTCGCCTTCGTCCAGCGTAGACGAAGCCGCGGGTACACATGAGGTGACGGTAACCATCAATTCTGCACCTGCGGCAGACTTAACGTTGCTCTATTCTGTGAGCGGAACCGCAACCGGAAGCGACTACAGCATTGATCAGCAGGGAACGGTGATCATAAAGGCCACTGAGACCTCGTCAAAAATTCCGGTCACAATTGTCAATGACAATGTAGATGATGATAACGAGACGATCATCTTCACCCTTACAGGCGGCACGGGATACACGGTGGGAAGCCCAGGTAACCATACGCTGACCATCACCGAAAAACCAACCGTGACCCTGTCTGCATCTCCGAATCCGGTGGATGAGGGCGAATCTGTGACCGTAAAGGTAACACTCTCCAGAGCACTCTCGAATGCCGTGACCATTC
The DNA here is from genome assembly GCA_022821875.1 of Rhodothermales bacterium. GTDB lineage: Bacteria > Bacteroidota > Rhodothermia > Rhodothermales > Bin80 > Bin80. Next base: position 20,015 of record JAJECV010000049.1, on the reverse strand, counting down.
CGGTGATGGTGACTCCCGGCAGTACGGAACCGGGTGACTATAGCCACAATCTGACGGCATTCACAATCTCCGCAGGCGAGACGGAGGATTCCGGTACGATTGTAACGAACTGGGACAATGATGCCGATGAGGAGAGATTTTCCGTGGTGCTGGGAACCTTGCCGCCACAATTACGCCTGAACAAGGGCGAGGTCACGATCATTATCCGGGACCGGGATAAGCCGACGACCCTGCGCCTGTCGGCAACCACTCCGGTAAAGGAGGGAGATCCGGTGACCGTGACGGCAACGCTGTCCGCAACGCTGCCGGGTCCGGTAACGATCCCGATCACACTGGGGCACGGGGGTGCTCTGGGAACCGCGGAGGCCGGCGACTACGGCACTGGTTTAACGCAGATCACCATCGCCGCAAATCAACCGGCCGGTACCGGTACGATTCCAACGTTTGTGGATACCGACACAGACGATGAGACCTTCACGGTCGCCCTGGGTACCCTTCCGTCCGAGATCATTGATGCCTTTCCACGCTCAGTTCTGGTGCGGATTGAGGATACGGACCGGCCTCCAGATTCTCCCCCGACCGTGTATTTATCGGCGATTCCCACATCGGTAACCGAAGGGGGTGTCGTTTCCGTGGAACTGACCCTGTCCAGAGCACTGCCCGATCCGGTCACGATTCCTTTAACAGATATTCCCGGCAGTGCAACCGAACCGAATGATTATGTCCGGCTTTCCAGCATTGATATTCCGGCGGGTTCCAGGACCGGAACGGGAGATCTGTTGACGAACGATGATGATGTCTATGAGGGGGATGAGACGTTTGAGATTGCCATTGATACGGATCGGCTGCCGTCCACGGTGCTGCCGGGCAGTCCGCTGAAAGCACAGATCACCATCATAGATGATGACACGCCTCCCCCGGTGGAGGTGATGCTGTCGGTAGATCCGCAGGCGGTCATTGAGGGGAACCCGTTCACGGTGACGGCAACGCTGACCGGTGCACTGGAAACCGATGTGACGATTCCGTTGAACTACATCAATTATGAGGCCGAAGCCGGGGATTACACGCCGCTTCCGCAGATTACCGTCTCCAGTGGCCAGACCGAGGGATCTGGACAGATTGGGACTATTCCGGATGCGGATATTGACGATGAAACCTTTGTGGTTGCATTACAAAATCCACTGCCGCCAGAGTTGAGGCAGGGCCGGCCGTTCTCCCAACTGGTCACCATCCATGATCGGATCCCTCCGAAAGAAGTCACCGTACGGCTTTCGGCTTCCCCCGATCCCGTGAACGAAGGAGATCCGGTCACCGTGACCGTAGAGTTATCCGATCCACTCCCCGGTGATGTAACCATTCCGCTGTCCGTGACCGGAGGCACGGCAACTGCGCAGGATTATCATGCACCGACACCGGCTCAGGTGGTGATTAAAGCCGAAGATACGAATGGATCCTATGTGATTGCTACGGTGCAGGATAAGATCGATGAGGCAGATGAGGCCTTTACCGTGGCACTCGGCACGCTGCCATCCGGAGTCCTGACGGGCAACCCCTCCCGGATAGCGATCACCATCACGGATGATGATGATGCAGGTATCAACCTGCCTCCATCCATATCGGTGGCGGAAGGGGGGACGGAAACGTTTACGTTCTCTCTGAACTCGGAACCGCCGGGCCGGGTGAATGTGGAGATGACCTGGCCGCCGGGGACCGATCTGACTCTGACCCCGCCGGCTCGTTCCTTTACCCCGGACAACTGGGATCAAATGCAGCAGGTCACCCTGCATGCTGCAGAGGATCCTGATTTTAACCATGATCACATCGCGGTGACCTTGAAGGCCATCGGAGTTGGCTACACGGGAGTCTCCGAAACGATCCATGTGACGATCATTGACAATGATGAGCCGGGGATTGTGGCCCCTGTATCAATAACAGTTCCCGAGGGAGGCATTGAGACGGTTGAACTTAGGCTTGCGCAGAAGCCTTCCGGCACGGTGACCGTGACCGTCCCCGGTCCGGCGGGAGACCTCACGGCAAGTCCACTCTCTTTGACCTTTACGCCGGATACATGGCAGACCTTGCAGGAGGTAACACTGCGGGCGGGCGAGGACGATGATGTTGTCGATGATACGGAAATACTCCGACTGACCGCAAGTGGTGGAGGCTATGCGGGCGTAACGCATCAGATGGATGTGCGGATCATCGACAATGATGAAGCGGGCATTGAGGCCCTGGAGGAGGTGACGATAATGGAGGGGAGCACCGCTGCGTTCCAGATCCGTCTTTTAGCGCAGCCATCCGGTTCCGTGACGATCACGCTTTCCGGCCATGCGGGGACGGATCTGACCCTTGACCGCAGTTCCCTGACCTTTACGGCCGCAGACTGGCAGACTCCGCAGACGGTGAACCTGACGGCCGCAGAGGATGACACCGATTATGTAAATGAGCAGATTCCGTTAACGCTTTCTGCATCTGGAGGCGGGTTTGATGGCACCGGGCACACGACCCGGGTGACCATTGTGGACAACGATGAGCGTCTGGGGCCGCTGACGATCTCCATCTGGAATCAGCAGGGCTATGAAGATGCAGGAAGTCTGCAATTACCCATTGAACTGAATCGTCCTGCGGAGGAGATTGTCACCGTACAGTACGCAAGTTCGGATGTGGACGCAGAGGCCGGACTGGACTATACGGCCTCCCGCGGGATTGTGATCTTTGATCCGGGTGCAACCCGTGGTGTGATTGAGATTGAGGTGATCGCGGATCAGATTCCAGAACCCGATGAGACCTTCCAGGTTACGCTGTCCGAGCCCAGTGAGAATGTGCAGATCCTGCAGGCGGTCGGAATCGGCACAATCCGAGATGATGACGGGAATGCGATGCTGCGGGTGGAGGATGCACTGGTGCAGGAAAAGGCGGGGGCGGTGCAATTCCGGGTATCGCTGTCGTATCCGCAGCGCAGGATGGTAACTGCAGAATACCGGACCCGGGACGGGACCGCCAAAGCAGGTGAAGATTATGAATCTGCCTCCGGGGTTGTGATGATTGCCCCGGGAACCACCGAATCCCTGATTGCCGTGCGGCTTCTGAAGGAGGATCTGGATTGGGAGGAAGAGACGTTCACAATGCATCTGGAGTCTGCAAAGCATGCCGGGATTGAGAAGGCGGTGGGGGTGGCCACGATTCAGGAGTCAATGGCGGCGGGTAGAAAAGTTCTGGACGCATATGTGGCGCGGTTTGTGCGGACGGCATCGGTGCAGGTGGTGGATGCGCTTGGGGGGCGGTTCCGCCGGGCTGCAGACGGGGCCATGTGCGCCGCGGCAGAGCGTGCAGAGATGGCGCAGCTCTGGTACTCGGCTTCTTCGTGGGATCCGTCATTCGGCGAACTTCTGGCGGGTTGTCGTATGTCGCAGAGCATGCCCCTGTCCAGCGGATCGCTTAGCATATGGGGGCAGGGTGCATTCCGGCAGTTCAACGGACAGGGCGAGGATGCACTGACGCTCCGCGGGGAGATGACCACCGGGATGCTGGGGGCGGACTACCGCTGGAGGACAGGATGGATGGCTGGCGTGCTCTTTGCGCACAGCCGGGGGGACGGATCGTTTGAGATGAAAGAGGAATCCGGCGACCTCACATCCGCCTTGACGGGCATCTATCCGTATGTGTCGTATACGCGTGCAGGATGGGAGGTATGGGCGAGTGCAGGTGCGGGACGCGGCAACGCCGAGGTGCTGGAATTAAAAGGGGACCTGACCTCCCGCTTTGGTGCACTGGGCATGCAGGGAACGCTGGTATCCGGGGGGACCTCCCGGCTGCGTTATCATGGCGATATTCTGGTGACGGATGCCGAGATCAAGGAGCACAACATCACGGCCGAGGTGTACCGGATCCGTGCCGGTCTGGAAGCGAGTACACAGATCACCAGCGGAATCCGTCCCTATGTGGAGGCAAATGTGCGGCAGGATGGCGGGAGCGCGGAGACGGGCACGGGGCTGGAACTCGGCGGCGGCGTGCGGTTCGCAAACCCGGCGTGGCATCTGCGGGGCGAGGTGCGCACGCAGGGACTGGTGATGCATACCGCAGACGGGTTTACCGAGTGGGGCGTATCAGGATCGTTGCAGATGGGCAGTGGCACGGAGGGCCTGATGATGCGTCTGCGTCCATCGTGGGGACGCGGGCAGGGGATGTCCATGTACCGGCAGCAGACGATCCTGGATGCGGTGCCGCTTGGGACAGATATGTATCGAACCGAACTGGAACTAGGGTACGGGATCCCGTGGAAAGAGGGCTCGGTACGGTCGATAGCGGGGATGACCCGGTTGCCGCAGGGAAGGATGTACCGGCTGGGCGGTGAACTGCGTCCGTGGGAGCAGATCTCCTTCTCGGTCTTTGGTCTGGCAAACGGACACAAAGCCGCACTGGGGGATCTCGGCGTGAATGTGCAGGGAGCACTTCGATATTGATTCGATCAAAAGCATTTCCGTGGTTTCGCCGCCTTCACCAAAAGCGCCCGTGCGCTCTTAGGATCAATTCTATCTGGCAAACTGTGCAGGAACTGTTCCTGTTTTTGTCTTAGCATCCAGTGAGCAGATTTTTTCGCTACCCTCGCAAATTAGAATTGGTTGGCTTCTAAATACCGTGCTGCCTACATTACTGCTGCTAAACAGCAAATGAAGATTGCAGGCACACGCCTGTGGCGCAAAAGTTCTGGGAATTTTTACACTCTACCCCACCTAAATTCCATTTCTGATGCTCGCTATAGAAAAACCGCTGCCGTGAAAATGAAACAACTCTGGAATTTTCCGTAACACATTGGTTTCTTGTTTAACACTTTATCCAATACCGGTTTCGGACAAAAATTCCTGCTTTCTCCGCAGATTTAACCACATGGGCATGTTTCTCATGTCCGTTTCTGATTGATCAAAAATCTCTACAATGGTTCCATCTCCCTTCTATCCACGCCAGTCCGCCCTTTCCGAAAGCATGGACTGGACCCGCTGGAATGGATATTATGCACCCCAGTCGTACCAACTGCAACACGAACATGAATATCACACCATCCGCACGGCCGCAGGATTGATTGATATCTCCCCGCTTTTCAAGATTTCTGTCACAGGCCCGGATAGCCTTGCGCTCCTGAATCGTATCGTCGTACGTGACCTGTCCAGACTCAAGGAGAACCGTGTAGCCTATGTCGTGTGGTGTGACCCTGATGGTTTTGTGCTTGGTGACGGAGTTGTCATGAAACAGGACCGTGAAGCTTTCTTCTTCATGTGCAACGATCCAACCTGTACCTGGCTGCAAAAACATGCCACAAACCTTAATGTGACGATCACTGACCAGACTCAGATAATTGCAGGCGTAGCATTACAAGGCCCCTGTGCAACCAAAATACTCTCCCATGCGGGTATAAAAAACATCTCTGATCTCAAATACTTTGGTGCCATGTCTACAAGTATCCATGGGACACAGACCTGGATATCACGAAGCGGATTTACCGGGGATTTGGGCTATGAACTGTGGTTTTCCAGTGATCAGGCATTGAATGTATGGGACATCCTCATGGAGTCAGGAACTGGATTCGGTTTGCGGGCTGCCGGCCTCAAAGCCCTGGATGTATGCCGTATTGAAGCGGGACTTCTGGAACAGGGGGTTGATTTTCAGAATGCATCACACATGCTCACTCGTGCACAAAAATCCACGCCCTTTGATCTAGGGCTTGACTGGATGGTGCATCTGGACAGAGATCCTTTTGTCGGACAATCGGAACTTCGAAAAAATCAGAACTCCAGATATACAGTGGTTGGGCTGGAGATTGACTGGAACCAGACGCGAGACCTGTACGAATCCAGAGGCCTGCCCCCCGCCCTGCCCGTAGAGGCATGGTCATCATCGGTTCCACTGTACCGGGATCATGCACGACAGCATCAGGTCGGCTACGCAACCAGCGGAACCTGGTCTCCAATCCTGAAAAAGTATATTGCACTGGCAACCATAGAAAAGTCCTACCGATCCGATTCTGTGCAGATTGAACTTGCTGTAGAGCATGAACGTCACTGCGTGGACGCGTACATTGTGCAACCGCCATTTTATGACCCTCCACACAAGCGGGCACCAGCAGCATGAATTCCTCCTGGGATGCCGTGATCATCGGCGGGGGCCATAACGGACTGGTCTGCGCAGCGTATCTGGCACGCGCAGGGCATAAAGTATTGGTGCTTGAGCGCCGTGAGGTCCTGGGAGGTGCCGCGGTATCTGAAGAGGTGTTCCCCGGGTTCACATTCTCGGTGGCTTCCTATGTGATCAGCCTGTTCCGACCGCGGATTATTCGTGAACTGGAACTCGCAAAATACGGCTATCAGGTGATCCCCATGGATTGTGCATTCCAGCCTCTGCATGATCAGCACGGGCTTGCACGCTGGAGTGATGCAGACCGGACCTACTCGGAAATCAGCCGTTACAGCCGACATGATGCAGAAAATTACCACGATTTTAAACGCACCCTGACACGATTAAGCCGCATCGCCGCTCAGATCATCAGCCGTCCGGCTCCAACCGGATTCAGACTGCAGGATCTGCGTACGCTTACGGAAATGCTGCCCCTGATTCGCGACCTTGAACCGCATGAGCTGCAACAACTTGTGCGGCTGCTTACCCTAAGTGCGGTAGATTTTCTGGATGAATGGTTTGAGTCCGACATTCTGAAAGCCCCCCTGTCTGCAAGCGGAATCATCGGTACGTTCCAGGGCGTGCGGTCACCGGGGACGGCCTATGTTCTTCTTCACCATTATATGGGAGAACTCGACGGTGCATTCAGGTCATGGGGCTTTGCCCGGGGAGGAACCGGAAGTGTCAGCCTGGCCTGCGCAAAAGCAGCTCAGGCACACGGGGCCGTCATTCGTACAGAAGCTGAAGTGACCCAGGTGCGTGTCCGGAACAACCGTGCAACAGGAATTGTTCTGGCCGGCGGCGAAGAAATCAGTGCCCGCAGAATTATATCAAATCTTGATCCAAGACGAACCCTGCACGGATTGGTAGGCGCTGTCCATCTTCCAGAGGACACCGTAAATGCACTTGCCCGCTTTACATACCGGGGAAGCAGCGGTAAAGTGAATCTGGCATTGGATGGCCTCCCGGATTTTACCTGCCGCCCGGGGATTGGAGATCATTTGAGGGGCGACATTGCGATTGCGCCGAGCGTTGATTATCTGGAGCAGGCATTTGATGAGGCCAAGTATGGCGCGTTCTCATCCCGTCCCTTCATTAACGCGGTCATTCCGTCGCTCACGGATCCCTCCATCGCCCCACCCGGTAAGCATGTGATGTCTTGTTTTGTCCAGTATGCTCCCTATGACTTGGCCGAGGGGCATGAGACTTGGTCATTACAGCGTGAAGCATTCGGGCAGACCGTTCTGGATACGCTTGAGGAATTTGCACCAAAGCTGCGTGACCATATAGAACATATGCAGATCCTGACTCCCCTTGATCTGGAACGTGACTTTGGTTTGACTGAAGGTAATATCTTCCACGGGGAACTCAGCCTGAACCAGCTTCTGTTCCAGCGCCCTGCCTGGGGAATGGCAGGATACCGAACTCCAATACGAAACCTGTGGATGTGCGGATCAGGGACTCACCCCGGTGGCGGCGTGATGGGAGCCAGTGGTGAGTTGGCAGCAAAGGCTCTTTTGCGGGAGCGGATCTGATGCAAAATCCGGATGTCATCATCATCGGAGCCGGAACCAATGGCCTGGCGGCCGCCGTCGCCCTGTCCAAAGCCGGCATGGATACGCTCGTACTTGAAAAGCGGGCGGTTTCCGGTGGATTGTCCGCCTACCACAGGTTCGGAACCAGATACCGGATTCCAGGATTCCGTCCCTATCCAGACGGATCCGCAAACATGCTGAACAAGACACTGGGAATAACATTTCCTCAGCCGACTTCTGCAAATTCCACAGGGCTTTGGAATGGAGATTCCTTTGACATTGAGACGGTTCCTGAACTTGCAGATGCCGGAAAGGCCCTGAAAACGCTCCTGAGCATCCCTCTAAAACGCGCTTCACTGCGCAATAAGAGCGCCTGGATTCCCACCTTGCTCCGAACGCAGACCAAGGATCTGGCCCGATGGATTCCCCTTAGCTGCGTGGACCTCCTGAGTGAATTTGACCTTTGCGAGAAGCAGTTTAGTGCACTGACCGCTCCCCTGTATACCCGTACCTTTGCAGGCCCAAAATCCCCCTTTGGAGTACTCCAAATGCTGCTCCACGTAAACAGAAACAGCTCAAACGGACATGCCGTACTGATCCAGAAACTGGAAGCCGCCGCACGCTCAAATGGAGCGGTGATCCAGACCGGAGCCCCCGTCAAACAAATTTGCCGTAATTCCTCAGGAGTTCATGTGTTGATGCAGGATAAAACCCCCATCTATGCCAGATACATTCTGGCAACATGCTCTCCGGCAATGCTCCGCAATCACCTTCTGGACCCTGTCCTGATTAGCCGCTGGCCTCCAGTGCGCTCCCGCGGCACATGTGCGGTACTGGCACTTGCAATGGATCAGCTGCCCGGCTGGCTCACCTCTAGCCAAATACGAATCGTTCCCGATTTAATGACACAGGAACGGGCCTTTGACTGTGTTAAGTATGGAAAAATTCCCCCACAGCAGACCCTGGAAATCACCGCATGCAACACCCATAACACTCTAACGATCTATGCCCTGCAGACACCTTCCCTGACTAATGATCAATGGGGGGAATCTGCACGGGCCGCATTGATAGAGCAAATCCTTGGCCAACTCCCTGACCTGAATGGAAAAATTCTGGCACAGCAGCTCTGGACCCCCGTGGACATAGCAGAAGAATTTGGCATACCCGGCGGACATATTCTTCATTTTGAACGTGATCTGGATCAACTGCTATTCCCTGCTCCGGACTGCCTGCCTCCCGGCGTGTACTGGTCCGGCCACTTTGCCAATCAGGAGTCTGGACAAATCGGTGCAGCCGGATTAGGCGCGGCGCGTATGCTCCTTCAGAAAAGAAACCACAGGCCTAGATTCTCGTAAATGATTCATGTCTGTTTTCTGTCTCATGCAGCGAATTTCTATACTTCTACATCTTTGTGTGACGGTCATACTGTTAGGATGCCGCCAAAACGTGCAATCCCAGGCGCAGCTGGCTTCAGCAGATTCCGCCGCCGTCGTTAATGACTCCATTGCTCTCAGTCGTCAGACCGCAATCACGCGTGCGGTAGAAACTGCAACCCCCGCCATTGTCAGTATCAATGTTATTGAACTGCAGCGCGTACGTTACCGGGATCCATTTGAGGACTTTTTCAGAGATCCATTCTTCGGACAGTTCTTCTCTGAACGACAATCACGCATTATTGAACGGCGCGTTCAAAACCTCGGAAGTGGCTTCGTCATCTCTCCCGACGGCTACATCGTGACCAACCATCATGTGGCAGGAAATGCAACAAAAGTGACCGTATCCCTCACCGACGGCCAAACGCTGGATGCTCAGCTGATCGGAGCCGATAAGGCCACCGATCTGGCACTCTTGAAAATTTCTCCAGACCGCCCTCTGGAGTATTTGCGTTTTTCGGAATCCCCCGAACCGATTGTGGGAGAATGGGTGATCGCCCTGGGAAATCCCTTTGGACTCTTTGAAGCAGCTGCGCCCAGTGTAACCGTTGGCGTAGTCAGCGCAGCTGAAAGAGATCTTGGGAGTCAGGATGGACGGATCTATCATGACATGATCCAGACTGATGCGGCAATTAATCGGGGGAATTCCGGCGGCCCGCTTGTCAATGCCCTCGGTGAAGTCATCGGAGTCAATACCATCATCTACAGCGAAAGTGCAGGATCCGTTGGCCTTGGATTCGCAGTCCCTGCTGCCAAAGCCCAGCGGATTATTCATGAATTGCGCGAAACAGGCAAGGTTGACCGCTCTTACTACACAGGCATCAGTATTGTGGCTATGACTCCGCAAATTGCGGAAGCTTTGGGGCTTGAAGACACACAGGGCATCCTGGTTGCAGACGTGGATTCCGGATCGCCTGCCGAAGATGCCGGGCTGCTTCCCTACGATCTGATTGTGGCACTCCAGGATGAGTCAATAGCAAATCAGGTGGACTATATTGCCCGAATTAATGATTTCAGGCCGGGCGATATCGTTACCTATCATGTATTGCGGAATAATCGCAGGGTGCAGTTAAGTTTACAACTTGGACGGCTAGAAGGTTGACAGATCTACCCCACATCCGCTCCAATTGCCTGATTCTCTGCTTCTGCGTTCTGCTTGCAGGCTGCCTTCCCTCTTCCTGTAACCGGATTGAATCCCAGGCAATATCACCTCCCGACTCTCTGTCTCGGGCGATTGCCGCCCAAACCCTGCCCGATACCCTTGCGCCTCCAGAGGTCATTCGTGGAACGGACTTAAAACACCCCCGAAGCATCCTGTTTGGCAAAGATGATCAGATTTGGGCAGGCGATACAGAAAATGGAACTGTCTTTGTGTTTAATCTGGAGGGCACCCTGGAGAAATCCTTTTCGCTGCCCCATACAACTTTCCCCTATCTTGCCGGCTGGAGATCCGACTCCCTCGTGATCTTCGCCCCGGAGACACATCAATTCCACTTTGTAGTGAACGCAGCGAGCGTCGCCTCTATCGTTGTACAAAATGTCCCTCCAAAGTCATTGCAATATGCTCTGGCAACCGAAGACGCATTGTACCTTAAGGCGGTTACACGGGATACGACTCACTTCCTTTGGGCACTGGACCAAGCCGGGAATCCCATACAGGAATCGGTTTTACATGGATCTTCCTGGGAGTATGCGGGATTTCTGCGTAACTTTAAGGGGCAGCTTGTGAGCCTGAGTGGATTCTATCCATGGGCCCTAACCTGGACCGAAGGTTTACGGAACGCCCCCGATACATTGCGCTGGCGAGGCTTTGATTCCCCGATGCTGCGACGCACCTATGCATTCGATCAGGGACAGGGCCGAGGTGCGCCTCTGATCACCAGTTCCGCCGCCGAGGCGGGAGAATTCTGGTTCGTACTGAATCAGCGTGCCGGCTGGCTTCGTGTGGATGTCTATGACCATGCGGGAATGCTCCGGCACCTACTTGTGGAGGCAAACCCCGGTTACCTCAAAAACTTTTACCCGATTGACCTCGCCGCAAAACTGAATCCAGATGGGACTTATCAACTGGCGGTTGCACTAGTTGCACCAGAACCCTCAATCCATGTGTATCAGTGGATCCCTTCCATATAAACATGAGTACCGTGAACATCAAACGAAAAGACCTTAAGACACTGGGAGATCTGAAAGCATCTTCCTATAAAGTAGAACCCGTAAAGGATGAACTGCGCCGTAACCTGCTGAAGCATCTGCACAATGGGAGTGAGGTATTCCCAGGGATTCTTGGTTATAACCGAAGTGTGATCCCCCAACTTCATAATGCAATTCTAAGTCGTCATGATATTCTGCTGCTTGGGTTACGGGGACAGGCAAAAAGCCGGATACTCCGCCTGATTCCTCGCCTGCTTGACGAATATATCCCTGTCGTGACCGGCAGTGAACTCAACGATAACCCCTTTGCCCCCCTATCCAAATTTGCACGTGAACGGATCGCTAACGAGGGAGACGAAACACCGATTACATGGCTTCATCGGAGCGAGCGCTATGCGGAAAAACTGGCAACCCCGGATACATCCATCGCTGACCTGATTGGAGATATTGATCCGATAAAAGCCGCGCACAGGCGACTCACTTATGCAGATGAAGAAGTGATTCATTTTGGGATTATTCCTCGCACCAATCGCGGGATTTTTGCCATCAATGAACTTCCCGACCTACAGGCACGAATCCAGGTGGGGCTGCTCAATATTATGGAAGAGCAGGATATTCAGATCCGCGGATTCAATGTACGCTTCCCACTGGATCTGTTGATGCTGTTCAGTGCCAACCCGGAAGACTATACCAACCGAGGAAACATCATCACTCCACTCAAAGACCGCATTGATTGTCAAGTGCTGACCCATTATCCCAAAGAGGTCAGTACTGCACTGGCGATCACGGACCAGGAAGCATGGCAGAATCGTGGCGGGGTTCGTGTGACAATTCCCGAATTTATCCGACAGGTGATTGAGGTTGCAGCCTTTGAAGCTCGTGCAAGTGAATATGTAGATCAAAAATCAGGGGTATCTGCACGAATGACACGCTCTGCACTTGAGATTGTAATTGCAAATGCCGAACGCCGGGCAGCCCTTCATGGACAATCACAGGTCTGTGTCCGGGTCAGCGACCTCTATTACATTGAATCGGCCATTACCGGCAAACTGGAACTGGTATACGAGGGAGAGCAGGAAGGGCCGCAGAAAGTTGCCCGGCTTCTCATTGGGCGGGCCATCCGTGATGTGTTTGCAAAATACTTCCCTGATCCCAGCCTCAAAGGAAAGGAACGGGAAACCTACAGCAAAATTCTGGCATGGTTTGCTCAGGGAAACACCCTGACGCTGGACCCCGAATTGTCCGATACAGCATTCATGAAATGTCTGCGGGCGGTTCGAGGCCTGGATGAGGTGATTACTGCTCAATTTGGACCCGCAAGGAAACGGAACATCTCTGCAAAAGAGCGCTGGGTGATGAAAGAGTTTGTACTTGAGGGACTCCACCAGGCATCCATGCTTGGGAAAGAGCAGCAAACCTATTCCGACATGATGGGAAGTATGTTAGGTGCTCTGGATCCCGGTGAGGAAGAGGAGGATTTTGAGTGAACTTCGCAGATCAAAATCATCTCCTTCATTTCAAGGACCGAACGGAGTATCCATCCTTGACTCGGCGATGGAGTTCTGCACAAATATGGTTTCACCCTGTAGGAAATAGTCCGTACCCGGAATCCCGGAATTGGACGTATTTTTTGGACTCTATGAACAATCTTTTACAGAACTGATGAGGTTTGATCAACCCATATCACTTTTGATCGACTCGGGCAGTGGGTGGTTTGACGCGACATCTTCGCCCATCACCGGGATTTTCGGTGTCCCCGCATTCACGCTCTCTTTCTCAGGCGATGAAGTCAGATTACGGTCTGGATCCGAGGAAATGACATCCGGCGAAGATCCTCTTTTGCATGTTGAGCTCTTCACCTCACAGGGCTACACCGCAATCGGCTATATCAGCTATGATTACCTTGCTTATACCACTCCAGGTATAACCACCTCGGGGATTGAGAAAGAAGACGCACTCCCCCTTCTGTTCTTCAATTTTTACAAAGACGATGGCTTTTGTACGATCCCCTATGAGGATGAGCATGCATTGACTTCCATTGAAGATTGCCTTTCTGAATCCCCTGCACACTTCAATCATCAAATGCAGGAGTACACACAGAAAATTGCAGAGATCAAAAAGCACATTGCTGCCGGAGAAGTTTATCAGGTGAATCTTTCCCGGAAGTTTCAATTTGATTCTCCAGGCAATCCGCTGACATGGTTTACGAATTTTTACCGTGTTCAACCGGTCCCTTTCGCCGCCTTCATTGGGTTCCCGAATTTTGAAATTATAAGCGGATCTATGGAACTTTTTCTCAAGAAAAGGGGCAATAGAATCACCACGAAACCCATCAAGGGCACGATTCGCAGGGATCTGGACCCGAACCGTGACCGGGAACTGGCCGCGGCACTCAAAGAGAGCCCTAAAGAACGTGCCGAGAACCTGATGATCGTAGATCTTATGAGAAATGACCTTGGAAGAATCTGCGAATATGGTTCCGTGGACGTAAAAGAACTTTTCACCGTGAAACCCTACAATACGCTTTTTCAGATGGAATCCGAGATTGAGGGACATCTGCGCCCTGGAATCAGGTTATCCGAGATTCTCACGAACACCTTCCCGCCAGGATCTGTTACAGGGGCCCCTAAAAGAGAGGCGCTCCGGCTGATTGACCGGCTTGAGCCGCATTTGCGGGGTCCTTACTGCGGTGCACTCTGTCTCTTTGAACCGAGCGGTGATTTTACCATGAGCGTTGCAATCCGCACCGGGGTAAACCGCGCTGACGGCATGAATTTTTGTTTTGGAAGCGGAATCGTATGGGATTCAAAGGCCGATGAGGAATACCGTGAAATAGAACTCAAAGCCAAAGCGCTCAAATCCGTCCTGCGCTAACCGGCAGTGTCCGTGATCATGGCAGACCTACTCTTTCTGGAGGGAAAAAAACTTGAGAATCCGCCGGCCCTCCGTGCGCTTTTTTACGGAGAAGGCGTGTTTGAGACCTTTCGCTGGAAGCAATCCCCTCCCGTCTTTCTTTCCATGCATATCGACAGGATGCGCAGGGGAGCTGCATTTCTCAGTCTGCCCTTCCCCGATGAATCTCACATTCGGCATCTGATCCAGAATGCAGCAGCACAGGCATCGGAGAATGATTTGCATGTAAAAGTATGTCTCCTGGGCGCGGGAGATTTGGCATTTTACGCACGCCCGCGTGCAGCCTCAATCCTTGTATGCCTGCGAACTCACATAGAAGCCCCTGATACTGTTTCTCTTTGGGTGTCGCCAGAAAAACGATCCGCCCAGAGTCTCCTCTTTTCGCATAAAACCGTAAACTACCTGGGAAATGTACTGGCAAAGAGGCAGGCACAGGAAAACGATTTTGACGAAGTGCTTTTCATGGACACGGACGACCGAGTCACCGAGACCTCGTGTCATAATGTCTTCTGGATGACGGGAAACAAGTTGTTCACGCCATCTTCTGAATGCCCGATTTTACCGGGGGTAACCAGGGAAATCGTCCTGCAATGTTCCAGAAAACTTGGCTACAAGCCTGCCTGCGGGGATTTTTCCCTGCGTGAACTTGCCGCAAGTGATTACCTTTTTCTCACGAATTCTGCTGCAGGAATGGTCTATGTGAATAATCTGAATGGTGAACCGAGGCACCCAGCCCCTCGGAGTTATGAGGTAATCCGAGAATCACTCCATCAGGAATTTCAATGGTGAGACGAATCCTGATTATTTGAATCAAACATTGAACAACGAAGCCTTGTCCTGATCTGTCGTTAGACACTCTATATCCGGATGCTTCTCCAGATACGCCTTACATTCCTCCGCTATCCCCGCAAACGCATCTACATCTACATGCGTCCGATGGGTTCGAGCCTTTTTTGCCTCGCTTGGTCGTTTCCCCAAACGAAGATATTTGCGAGCGGTCGGGGAACTCATCTCCGTTTTTGCCGCCGATGCTGTCATTGTCATGTTGTTGTCGTTCCTATGGTGTAATAGCAGCTTGTACTGCTGATCTGTAATCATTTGCCCTCGCAAATTTGTGAATGAAAATTCATTTATTTGCCGAACTCCTCATTTTGTCCCCCCAATGGAGAACTCTAAGTGTCATCGAGAAAAAAGTTGCTGACGTTAGACAATCCGGGCGTCGGGGATGGCATCCTGGCACGAATTGCGCCGAACGGGTTGTGGAGCCTATGGTTGACCTGTCATTGCGGAGCGTAAGCCTGCAATGACAGGCAACGGGCGATGAAACACCAAAAAGACCATGAGAGTTGTGACTCATGGATATAATTCCCATTCTTTGCATACTGAACATGTGACCATGATTTTCACGAGAAGTTGCGGCAGTCTGTTTTTTGCATTGCAATGAGGGCATTCCACAATGCGTCTTTCCAATAAAGCCGGTAAAAAACCCGCTCGCGGGGTTTTTCCTAAAGGAATTTGCCAAAGACTGCCTGCCTCGTCAAGCGTTTTGATCATGTGCATTAAAGGAACCTCAAAGAATTCCTTCCCCGGATTGACCCTGAAATCTGCCAAAGTCTGATGAACAAAAGCCTCTGCCTCCCTCCGATTTGACACATGGATGAGATATACCAGTTCAAACGGTTGATACACAGATGTAGATGAACTGAGTGCATCCACGCGCTTGATCGGCGAATCTCCGGTTTGCCCGATCTTATACACTGGATCAGTCAAGCAAACATTGCGAACTGCATAGACCCATTCGAGGTGCCTGTACTGCTTAAAACGCCTGTCAAATGATTTGAGTTGAATAATACTCCGCCCAGCTGGACTGAGAAATTGCTGAATATCCTCCAAATAAAGTTCGGCCATCCGATCAGATCGGGGAAGGTTAAATTGATTCCCTATGGCCTCTAACGGCTACCCGGCCATCTCCGAAGAGATCACTTCGTCTGACGGTCATGAATTCGTTTTATACAAGAAAATATGTTGTTGCCGTGAAATGAAACGATCCGTTCCAATATGTGCACCAAAGTTTCCCATGTCTCCATCCCGCATAAATGGTCGTACACCCCCGCATCTATCTATCATTCCGCGCACTTGGGGCAAGGGTGAATCCAATGCTTCCCCGGCTTTTTGCTCCAACCTCTCCATAGTTGCATATTGCATCAACCGTCTGGGGTTTACTTCGGAACGATACGGCCATCCGGGGTAATCCTTTCATGGTCAGCCGGAGGGCGCGTTGGAAAATTGGAAATCGGAACATCCAGGTCCCGATCCCTGGGGACATAGTGGCTGTGGTTCCCATGCGGAATCTCCGCATACTCGTTGTCGCCAAAAGGATTCAAAACACTTTGCATGACAAAAAATAGCAAGACCGCACCTGCGATTAGCAAAAACAGACGAAATCGGAATCGCGCAGCGGAAACCTTTCGCAGAGGGAATTTCTCCTTTTGATGTGAATCGAGTGATGCTGCCATCCCCTTTTTATCTCGGTGCAGTATGTATCTCAAAGTAGAATACTCAACAAAGCGGGAACGCATCAGATCTTTCTAAGTTTCCCGGTGTTCCTGTTGTCCAGATAAAAATTGGAAATTCTATCCGTCAGCCTGTTGCTGCTCCTACGATCTAATCCCCAAAGATTGGGCATCCACTGGTATCTGACCATTGAATCCGTTTACCGGTATTCTCCCTGATGCGTATCCTTGTGATTATTCCTGCATTCAATGAAGCCGAAGCGATTGCCCAGGTCATTCAGGATATTCCGAACGGATTCGTGGATGAAGTGGTCGTTGTGAATAACGCCTCTACGGATGCAACCGAAAAGAATGCATCGGAGGCCGGAGCAACGGTACTGCACGAATCCAGACGTGGCTACGGCTACGCCTGCCTGCGCGGACTTGCGTATGCCTCAACCCGAAATCCTGACGTAATCGTGTTCCTTGACGGGGACTATTCGGATCACCCCGATGAGATGCCCGCACTGGTCGCCCCCATTCAGGCAGGAACTCACGATCTCGTGATCGGCAGCCGAATCAAGGGGAACTGTGAACACGGTGCTCTTCTTCCACAGGCACGCTGGGGGAACCGTCTGGCATGTCTATTGATGCGATTAATCTGGGGAGTTCGCTACAGCGATCTCGGACCATTCCGCGCCATTCGATATGCGTCCCTGACAAAACTGCATATGCAGGACGCAACCTTCGGCTGGACCATTGAGATGCAGATCAAAGCCCAGATAGCGGGACTGCGCATCACCGAAATTCCCGTCTCCTACCGCAGAAGAGTCGGCGTATCCAAAATCACTGGAACCCTGACCGGAACCATAAAAGCATCCATAAAAATTCTGGGAGTGATCTTCCGTTTTGCAGTCTTCTCACGTCATCTGCGTAAACGGCTGGCCCTTTAGCAATCCCCCCGACTGCAACCGTACGCTTCCTTATACGTAAGTGCATTTTTTAATTTAGATCCACATGAACTACGACATCTGGTTTAACGGTGACTTTGTCCCCTATGAAGAGGCAAAAGTCCATGTGCTTACACATGCGATTCACTATGGCTCAAGTGTATTTGAGGGGATCCGTGCTTACCAGACCAGAAAAGGCACGGCGGTATTTCGCCTGCGTGAACATATCCGCCGCCTGCTGGATTCCGGGAAGATCTATCGTATGGATTCTCCCCATAACCAGAAAGAACTTGAACAGGCCGTCATCCAAACCGTCTCCCGGAGCAAACTACAGTCCAGTTATATCCGGCCGGTCATGTTTCGCGGACTGGGCCCCATGGGGGTGAGTCCACTGGAAAATCCCGTGGAGACGGCCATTGCCGTCTTTGAGTGGGGCCCCTACCTTGGCGCAGATGCACTGGAGCAGGGGATTGATGTACAGGTGGCATCCTGGAACCGATTTGCCCCGAATACCGTGCCGGCACTCGCAAAAGCGGGTGGAAACTACATCAATGCCAGCCTAGTCAAAATGGATGCAATCCTCAATGGATACGCAGAGGGGATTATGCTCACCACCAATGGCTACCTTGCGGAGGGCAGCGGGGAGAACTTGTTCCTGGTTCGAGATGGCGAAATTTATACCGCACCGACCGCATTCTCCATCCTTCCAGGAATCACCCGATCCACGGTGATCCAATTGGCATCCGTTGCGGGAATTCCCGTACACGAAGGAAGTATGCCGCGCGAGGCGCTCTATCTTGCCGATGAACTGTTCTTTACTGGTACCGCGGCCGAGATTACTCCGATCCGCTCAGTGGACAAGTATGTGGTCGGCAACGGGAAGCGCGGCGAGATCACACAAAAAATACAAAATGCATTTTTTGAGATTGTGGAAGCGGGAGAGGATCCATTCGGCTGGCTTACTCCGGTTCCCAATTAAATTCAACCGATTCCCGGGACAACTTCATCTGAATATACATCCGGGTCTCCCCATGCGTCAGTGGGCTTGATGATCTCCTGATCGCTGGTTTGCATGACCGCACTAGTTATTGTGAGTAAGAGGATTGCCCTAGCCGCCCGTGGATAAAGTCTGACCACAGAGTTAGACAGCACAACTGAGTGTCATAGATGGCCAAACTATCTACATTTCGCCTTTTTTGAGACTCTAAAGGCCCAAGGCATCTCTTCTATGGCTATTTTGATTGGTCTAATCCTCAAAAACCAACCCGAAAAGCATTACTCAGATTTCCTAGACTTTATTCACGGGTAGCAGAAGGGGAACATGTAGTGTTCACTTTCCCCGGAAATCCCGCTCTGCGTATATTCATATGGGGGTAACTGTCGAAGTCAGGAAATTTTAAGTTCACAAATTTGGCGGACGCGCCAGCAATGATTCCCAATCAATAGAAGAGAAAATATTCCCAAAAGTTGTATATTGCACCGTTAGCGCAGTCACGATGAGTTTCCCGCACACTTAAACAAACCTTCTTAATAAGACGCTATAGTCATGAAAAATCTTTTTGTCTGGGGAAATGCCCACCCCGTTTTTCATTTCTCATTTTTGACGCTCTCTTCGCGGTCATTGCGATGTTGGTAAGCGGTTGCTCCGACACTTCGATTTCCGAAATTGATCCCCTTGAGGATCAAACGGCTGCCTTTGATACGAAATGAGTATCTGAGATCGTTAAGTCTGATGAATTCAAAATCTTGCAAGACCTTGCACAAAAGAGTAACAACATGTTATTAGATGCTCTTAACAGAAGAATGTCAGAACATACGCCTGCTGGGGGGGCTGCTTTTGGAGGCCGGCCGGGCATTGCTTTGAGTCTGTGGTTATGCACATGTCAATTCTGCCCAGCGGATCTTCCTGGCTGGGCATGTGGTGGTGGGCCACGATGAAGATGCATCTAATCATTTTTGGGCTTATCCTGATTGGTTTCATGCCCGTTATAGAAAAGTTAAAAGCAAGCTTATCTCCGGTTCGTGCTTTATTTTTTCAGTCATGTATGGGTGCGGCGCTGGCCCTTTTTATCATTACCAATTCTGATCCGTCAATATATTGGTTTGGGTTTGCTGTAATTATTGCGTACGGATTATTCAAACCAATTAGACGCTATAGGCAAGAAAGCACTATTGGGCGGCATGAACGCCCTACGGAAGTGGTTTAGATCCCTCGTATTCGCTAACATATTTTAGGGAATTATATCCATGAATAACAACTCTCATGGTCTTTTTGGTGTTTCATCGCCCGTTGCCTGTCATTGCAGGCTTGCGCTCCGCAATGACAGGTCTTACATAGGCTCCACAACCCGTTCGGCACAATTCGTGCCAGGA
>JAJECV010000102.1 GCA_022821875.1 Rhodothermales bacterium | reverse complement strand
ATTCCGGTCCAGTTCCAGCATCCCGTCTTTGATATGCAGCGCTTCGGTGACGGTGATCGTCTTGGTTTTCGGATCCTCATCATCCACCAGAATCACACTTCCGCTGCACAGACCTAATGTTTCCACCTCCATCGGTTCCTCTATACGCATCGCCGAACCCGCCGGCAGATGGAAGGAGGCAACCTCGCCTGAACCTTCAACATACGCACCATCCACCAAAACACGCAGAGGCACTTGGTCAGTGCTGCTGCTGGCATAGACAATCTTGCCGAGCTTGGATTCGGGATCAATCGTTCCCTGGATCCCTTCGCCTTCAAGAATGAGTCTGCCAAATCCACCCGTAAAAGAGCCGATTGTGACATCACCACCGGTAACGAGTTCTCCGCCATCTCCAATATGAAGATCCGCAACACGTAATTTCCCAATTAAGGTGGGATTATTTGGACGCGGTAAAGCTTGAATTTTCAACTCTTCTAGAACGACCAGTGATTCAATAACAACATTAGTATCAAGGATTATTAAGTGAGGTCCCTTATTCGTTAAGGTCACGCGATTACCCTTACCCAACTCAAGATCTTTCGAAGTACACATTCCATCAATCTCGGTAACTGCCGGTGCACCCATTCTTATGCTTCCTGATAAACCTCCAGTATAATCATAGATATCCCCATCCAGATTCAGATTGTGAAGTAAATAGTAATCGGGATCATCGCCTTGATCATCCCCATCTGGAGCAGCATATCCATCCAGAATTATCTCCATACCAGATTCTGCGTATATATCTCCCTTGATATGAGATGTGTAGGTCTGACCCACTGTACCTGTCGAATCTGCCAAAAAAAGGGACCTGATACGACAAATGTTATCCCTTCTATTCCCACCACTTTCCCAATAGTCATGCCGATGCACTAAATCCTTCTCAATCGTCGTATCCCCTGCAAACTGAACTCCCGATACTTTCATTCCACGCGAAGAGGTTCGCAGATCAGACCAAATGATCTCATATTGGCGATTATCACATTCCAGACCCACACGGACAAACTGTGAGGTAAAAAGATCTACCGGCATATTCGGGGTTCCGAAACTGGTCGTGTTAATGACATCCGGCAATGCACCTGCATCCAGAATGACACTCCCCTGGATCGTTGACTTCTTCTCGAAAACCACACGCGCATCATTCCACTGCTGAACATCTCCCGTCACCTCTACATCCCGCCGGAATATCAGATCCGTCGTAAGACTGTCATTGTCCAGAGCGG
Source organism: Rhodothermales bacterium (assembly GCA_022821875.1). Lineage (GTDB taxonomy): Bacteria > Bacteroidota > Rhodothermia > Rhodothermales > Bin80 > Bin80. The sequence goes on along the minus strand of JAJECV010000102.1, from coordinate 33,647 downwards.
GATCCGTGTCATTGTTCGTGTTCGCCAGATCACTCTGGATACTTCCCGCCGCAAAAAGCCCGCCAACCTTCTTCAGACTGATACACACATTCCCGGAAGCAATCGCATAGATATCGTTCCGGATCTCCCCGCCGCCACGAACCTGCGCGCAGCCCATATCTTTCTTCAGATCCGTTGCATGCGGCCTGTACTCGGTTGTCCGGTGCAGGTCAAATCCGGTCGCGCCCCGCTCGGCCGCCGTATTCAGGTGCGCAATCCACAGCGCCCCCGTACCCGCAATCATGCCGTCCACCACCAGCGTATCGGTCTTCTGCAGCGGAACCCGCAGCTCCACCGTCGAATCCATGTCCTCCTCCTTTGTCCCTATCATTAACGTGCCTGATTTTACATCTAAGTCCTTCACGACAAGCGTCGGTGCCTGATGACCGGCTTCACCGGTATCCGCATCTATCCCCTTAACCGTCAGATGCTCATCTACCACCAGTTTGTCTATGGTCGCATTCCCCGTTGTCAATGCACCCGAAATCGACCAGCGTCCCTCCGTATCCATCCCGAAGGGCTGCGTGCTCGTCGTGGAAAGCGTCACATCCTTGAACTGAACACTTACCGTCACATCCTCCATCTTGTAGGGCGTAAACTGACCATCCGAAGACAGGGTCACCGTCCCCGTAAAGTCCAGCATCCCGCTGACCAGACCGCCGCCGCCTCTCTGGTACGTCGCAAAGGTAATCGCTTCGTCTATGGTGTGATTCCCGGTAATCATCACGGAACCGCCTTCCCTCCGAACCCGGATCGCAACCGTATCATCGCCGCCGCTCACCGCGTCTAACGCAGCCGTCAGCGTACATGGAGTTGTATTGTCGTTTGCAGTACAGGTGCCACCGCCATTCACTGTGTCCACATAGTAGGTGTCCTGAGAAAATGCACTGCGGGGAAGGACCAGAACGGTCAGCAGTGCTAGAAAAGTCAGAAGGGAATTACCCCCCCCCCATTTTGTAATGCGTTTCATATGTTTTGGGCCTCTACCCAGTTAATTAACAATTCATGACAAAAAAACAACTTAGTTACAAACTTAGACCTTTTTATTGGAAAGAAAGGTCAATTAGCGGGAGGGGATTTCACCCTCCGGCTCTTAAAGAATCGTGCGTGAGCCTCTCAACGCACACGGCTCTTAGCCTTGCGGGGACTGCCCGCTTGGCACGCTCCCCTCACATCACCCCGACAGGTTCTCACGTTCCATACAAGGGCCCACACCGCAGTCTCGTCATGTATATGCCGGAGGCCGGTAAGCAGGCACCCGCCAACCTCGTCCCGGGATTGATATACCACCCCGGTTTTGACCGTCATCTATCTCTTTTCGACACATCATCCATGATTCACTTTCGTTCGACTCTACGATGAACACCTGACAGGTTCCTACACCTGCCTTTTCCCGACACGCTCACCACGACACCTCTTAAATGCCGCAGTTGTAGGTGGTTTACAACCCCCGCCTGCACAGCGGTTGTGGAGGACCTGCCTGCCTCCATCCCTTGTACAGTTTCATACATTGTGGCTAAGTCATTGCCTCACCTCCATGTATTTTGCTCGTGGTACACTATCTCCATGAGTAACAACTTCCTGCACAGTCTCTTGGGGGCCTCATCGCCCATTGCCGGTTGCAGGCTTACACACTGCAATAACAGGTCAACCATAGACCCCACAACCCATTCGGCACAATTCGTGTCAAGATGCCATCCCCGACACCCGGATATTTACAGACACATTGGGGTCCGTATTCGCTTGGTACCCGTACGCCAGACACAGAAACTTGAACTGCGCTTGCCGATTCTTTGCGCTCAGGTACGCATACATATGCAACTTGGTTTACCATAGGGGTTAATAAAGGAAGGCGCACCCCGATATCTCCCGGCATCAGGGTGCGCCTCTTTTTCTCTGCAAATATCGCCCCCTTGTATGCTCTACTTCACCAGTATCATGAGCCCCGTCTTCTCATACCTGCTCTCCGCTCCGATTGCAGCCATGCGATACAAGTAAGTCCCGGATGCAAGGTCAACCGCATTCAACTCAATCGTGTGGTTCATGCCCGCTTCAAAGACCTGTACAGGCAATTCCATTACCTTACGTCCCAATATATCTATCACCTGCAACGTGACCTGTGCACTCTCGGGAAGATCAAACTGGATTCGCGTGGACGGATTGAACGGGTTCGGGTAATTTCCATGGAGCGCAAACTCTGTCGGAAGTTCGGTGATTTCCCCCTCTATCGATGTTGCAACACTTGAGAAGAATGCACCTGCGAGGATCTGCTTTCCTTCCAGACCCTCTGCTTCAATAACTATCGAATAGGCCGTCCTAAGGGTTCCTGCATTCGGATCATACGGGAGAATATCCGGGTCAGGATCATCATTTGGATCATCTGGATTATTCCACCAGTAGTCTATATACCCTCCTCCATTCAGAGCTGTATCAATGATTCTTCGTACGAAAGTTGTATCGCCTCTCAGATCGGAATTGTTGATAACCGTCCGCCCCTCACGCCATGCATCAAGTCCGTGGAAGACTACATACCCTTCCGGAGTCACCAAGTAAAGATAAACCAGCCCATCCCTGAAGAATCCTCCATCTTTAGCATCCTTCCTGAATTCCACCTTTAAATGCTGGGACCCGGCAAGTCCTATCGACTCATAGAGTTGCTTTGCCCATGTTGCCGCCCCCTCTACAAACTGCTTCAGGGTTTCTCTGTCTTTTACATCCGAAGCAGAAACATCAGGATATTCAAGATCATCGGGGACAGATACCTCAAGAAAATTTAAATCCTGATAGTATCCGCCAACAACAACAAGATCCGAGTTGACCGACGGTGCATAGTAACGCATCGCATAACTCGGCTTGCAGGTGGCACCCGGCGCATTATCCGAATCATCATTGGGATCATTCCAGCAGTACTCCACCCTGATTGACTCTTCGCCTTTTTTGGCCTTCAGAATTTCCTTAACCACTTCATTGCCCTCATCATCCTTTATATCCAGCGCCGCTAAACCGTTCAAATTCGGATTTTTACCATAGAAAATAATGGTACCATCATTCTCCCCCTGCGGGGTACCAACTGAAAACAGAATCAAATAGATCTTGCCGGAGTTGTAATCACTGCCTTCCCGATATATTTCGCCGAGCAGTTTCGTGCCCTCTTCAATTGTCCTTACCCCTTCGAATACCGATGTGGACCAGATGACAAAAGCCTTGAGCGAATCTTCATTCACCTTCCCATCATCATCCAGAACTGCACCCGCGGTAACTTTGGGAACCTGCGCCTGAAGTAAATTGGATCCGAATAACTGCATCCCTCCCCCAAAAAGGATTATGGAGAGAGCGATTCCGATAAATGTTCTGTCGATTAAAAATTTCATTCTCCTACGTAGTCTTAGTGGATTGATTAACGCTACCCCCTATCAATGTAAACGGATAGAGACTCCTAAAGATAAGAAAAGCGCAACTAGGGTTTCTACTTTGGCATCCCCATTAAGTTCAGACAGGAACTGATGCCAAGCGAGTTCTATGGAATATTGTACTGCAAATCTGGCCAGACAACGAGGCATCTGCGAAGAATTTTGGGCTCAGAGTCTCCATCATCGGACGCGTTTTTAAGGCGGAAACCCGATAAAATCCTGCAACACTTCATGTCTCGGCGTTTTGATGATCCGGAGTTTGTTCCGCTGTTCGTTGATGGCCGGACGCTCAGAAATGCAAACTCTCTTTGCAATAGACCGGGCCGCAGAAAGGGAGAAGACCATTCCGGGATTCGCAGAAGTAAAAACGAGTCCACTGAATGTGTCATTGTGCTGCTGCAGGGCCCGCAGGAACACGGTTTTCGACCGGCGGGGAGATTACCGTTGCCGGACAGAGGTGCTGATTCAGCGGTGTCGGCAGCAAAAGCGAGAAAATGTTATTCCAGGATGCATGATCCAGATTTTATTGCAGATATCAAGAAATTTCTGAGCCGGCGCAGGATCGGGAAAAAAGAAAACTGCCTGCACTGATTTCGACTTCCTGAAAGACGGATGTCCCAAGACCCCGGCCAGTTTAGACGGCGTATGAAAAACGCTGATTCCCCATAAACTGGAGATGCCTGAACTGCCTCAGGATCGGCCCCGAACCACGAACATGATTGAGAGCATCAACCATGCACAGGCGTACACCAGACGCGGAGTTACATGATAATACAATTCCAATCGGCATCAGCAAAGGATCGCCGCCGCGTTCCAGGATGTTGCGGGGCGATCTCTCCATACAATTGCTCGGATGGCAGCGGGAAGCACTGCTGCGAGCGCTGAAGTGATACGGTAAACGAAAATCGCTATATTGCAGTCCTGCGAAACCCGGTCAACTTAACTCCAGTGGTGCATCCTCAGGAACGAGTTCCGGTATTTCGTTTTTGTATATACACTTTTTTATATCTTTAGGCAGCATACTGGTCAATGTTTGTGCTCTCTGTTGGAGTTCTTTAATGTGCGGTTGAGTCAAATTGGGCGGCATACATGATTACTCCGACCCTGTGAGGGACTCATTGTCAGTTGAATTTCTGTAAATAGTTTTGCGAGTGCCCATACCGGATGAATACAATCCCACCGTTAAGGAACGAAACAGATTCGCAGAACCTTTCGCAATTTGAACGCAATTATGCTCCCGTTTTACCCAGAGAACATAAACCCCGGTGATGATGCCAGTTAATCGCACTGAAGATTCCATCGCTATCGTAGGGATGGCCTGCCGCTTTCCGGGCGCACCTGATCTTTCTGCCTTTTGGAAATTGCTTGAATCTGGTACGAATGCCGTCAAAAAAGGAGATCCAGGATCTGGCATTGGGCGTATCGGGAAACTTTTGGTCGGCCCTGAACCAAAAGCCGCCTGCCGTTTTGGGGGGTATCTTGACGATGTAGAACTGTTTGATGCAGCTTTTTTTCGCCTCTCTCCCGTTGAAGCACAATTACTAGACCCTCAGCAACGGTTGATGCTAGAGACATGCTGGTATGCTCTTGAGGACGCGGGAATCGCACCCGATTCCCTTCAAGGCAGCCGAACCGGTGTCTACACCGGGGTGAGTTCCAGTCAACACCTTGAACTGGTCATGGGCGCAATTGATGTTGACACTATTGATCCGGCTTCCAGTCTCTACGCGGCGACCGGTAACGCTCCAAATACGGCCAGCGGACGAGTTTCGTTTGCGCTTGGGCTGGAAGGACCTGCAATTTCGATTGACACGGCATGCTCTTCATCACTGGTCGCAATCCACCAGGCGGTGCGCGGTCTGCAGGGAGGAGACTCAGATATAGCTCTGGCAGGCGGTGTCAATATGGTTCTGTCCGGGGCGGCCATGGAACTGCGTGCCAATGCCGGAATGTTATCCCCTGATGGACGCTGTGCAACTTTTGATGAAGCAGCAAACGGGTACGTACGGGGGGAAGGATGCGGGATCATTGTGCTCAAGCGGCTGGCTGAAGCGGAGGCAGACGGTGATCGGATATGGAGTGTCATCCAGGCAACCGCGGTGAATCAGGATGGTGCCAGTGCCGGATTAACCGTTCCCAATGGAATCTCACAGGAACGTGTAATTCAGACTGCCCTGCAGCGAGCAAACCTTGAACCCTCTCAGGTTGACTATCTGGAAACCCATGGAACAGGTACAACGGTTGGGGATCCCATTGAATTGCAGGCAATCGGGAATGTATACGGAGCGGAGCGTGCTGCCGATCAGCCACTTTTAATCGGATCCGTAAAAACCAATATCGGGCATCTCGAAACGGCAGCCGGCGCAGCCGGGATCATCAAAGTGATCCTCTCCATGAATAAGGGATGCATTCCCCCCCATCTTCACTTTAACAGGCCGAATCCAACGTTAGCCTGGGAGGAACTCCCGATTCAGGTCACTGCTGAAAAACATGACTGGCCGTGTGCCCCTGAACGAACACCCTGTGCGGGAGTCAGTGGATTCGGCTGGTCAGGAACCAACGCCCATATTATCCTGCAAGGGTACGACAGGCAAAACTCAACTGCCCGGTATACGGGGCTGACGGAAACTGTCGTGGGATTACCAAAACAGGTGGCCGTTGCGCTGCCGCAATCCGTTGCACAGGAACCGCCGGAATCATCGGCCCTCCCTGAACGCAAACTGCGCATGCTTCCCCTGTCAGGCAAGTCAGATACTGCACTCATTGATGCGGCAAAACAGTATCACGCGTGGCTCAGCAAACACGGCAAAGATCCTGCCCCCGAAACCGAACAAGTGCTCCTCTCAAATATGGCATGGACCGCCTGCACGGGACGCAGTCACTTTCCCCATCGGGCCGGACTCATCTATGATGATATCACGCAACTGCGCAAACAACTGGATACGCTGATTGAGGCCGGCAAGGGCTCCGATCCATATCAACCGAAAAAATTTGGATTCCTGTTCACCGGACAAGGAAGCCAATGGATCGGGATGGGGGAGGATTTATACAAAACCGAACCGGTGGCACGCGCCGTACTTGATCGTTGCGACGAAATCGTCCGGGCAGAGAGGAATACGTCGTTACTGGATGTGATTTTTGGACGAAACCAGGAAGATTTGTACAACACCATCTGGGCGCAACCTGCGATCTACGCGATTGAGTGTGCCATTGCTGAGTTCTGGATAAGCCTGGGAGTCCGTCCTCAAATGGTCATGGGACATAGCGTCGGAGAATTCGCCGCGGCTCATATTGCAGGTGTATTCAGCCTGGAAGATGGCCTCCGAATCATGATGAGGCGAAGCGAACTCCTGTCTTCACTTCCCGAAGCAGGGGCAATGGCGGCCATATTCGCTCCGGTCTCCGAGGTAAGATCTGCCGTGCGCGAACAAAATGAAAAGCTTCAAAGCGAACGGCTGGGAATTGCGGCAACCAATGGAGCACATCAGGTGATCAGCGGATCCGTGGACGCAGTCCAGACGGTGGCTGAGCATTTCGAGTCCAGAAGTGTCCGCGTAAGCTTTCTCAGAACAGATCAGGCGTTCCACAGTCCTTTGGTAGAGCCGCGTCTGGATGCACTGGAAAAACTCTTTGAAGAGATTGAAATCGTCCCACCCTCAGTACAATTTATAAGCAATGTAACCGGTCAGGCGGCAGGCCCTGACATGATCCTTGACGGGAGCTACTGGCGCCGGCATGCCCGTGAAGCAGTTTTATTCAGCCAGGGAGTTCGAACCTTTGCAACTCTGGGAGTTGATCTGGTGATTGAGGTCGGGCCGCATGCCGTGCTCGGTCCTATGCTTTCGCTTGCATGGCCGGATTCAGCAAAAGATCCGCTCAGAAGTGCTGCACCTCCACGAGTGCTGTCAAGTCTTCAACGTCCCTCGAAAGACGATGCAGTTTCCACAGACCCGTTTGGACATGGATTCATGGCATCCGTGGCAAACGCATACGAGGCCGGCGTAAATCTCTCATTTGAGGGATTATTTGCCGGTGAAACACGCAATCGTATTTCGCTTCCCGGATACCCGTTTCAGCGTGAGTATCACTGGATTGATGCCTCTAAACGGCGAAAGCGAAGTGCTGACCACCCCCTGCTAGGAGAGAGACAGGAATCAGCCAGCGGTGAGGTTTTCTTTGAGACAGAACTATTCCCGTCAGATCCGGCATGGCTGCAGGATCACAAAGTGTATGACCGGATTCTAGCCCCGGGCGCGTTTTACGGGGCCTTGGCAATCGCAGCTTCCCGTTCCGAAAATGGTGGAGGAACTGTACAGGATATGCACTTTCATACTCCGATGATTTTTCCCGGGAAAAGTTCGGAAAAAGGAAATGATTCTGATACGGGGCGCAAGGTGCAGACCGTGGTACGACCATCTGAAAATCTTCACCTCGTCCAGATTCTCAGCAAAGCAGAGAAGGAGACAGAGTGGACCGTACATGCAGAATGTCATTGGTCTGCCGACTCCAATGCGCCCCAGGCCCCTGAACACATCAATCTGGATCAGTTCAGGAATTCAATGGCACCGGGGAATATTTCTGCTTTTTATCAGGACAAGAAAAATGCAGGGATCAACTTCGGATCATCCTTTCATACGGTTCAGGCGATCTGGATGGGCGATGGTGAAGCTCTGGGCGAGATCGTCCTGCCGGAAAAATCCGCATTGAGTAATGTGATCGTACATCCTCTACTGCTGGATGGCTGTTTTCAGGTGATGGCGGCTGCGCGCCGTACAGGCGCAGAACAAGAAAAGATTACGTACCTCCCCTTTGGCTGCGACCGGCTGTGGTTCTCAGACCGGCTGCCGAACCATGTGTTCTGTCACATTCGAATGAATGAAACCCCGGAAGAGGCGAAAGGGGGATCCGATCCATCCGCGGAGGTCATGAGTGGAGAACTGCGTATCTACGATACGAACGGTGCACTGCTGGGTGGATTAAACGGGTACATTGTCAAGCGTGCAACACGGGCGGCCCTGCTTCCTGCGGTTGACGATGTGGATGACCTTCTCTACGAGATACTCTGGCGCGAAAACCCTTTAATCCCGGCGATATTGCCGGCGGATTTTTTTCCATCTCCCAAAACAGTTGCCGAGAACTCGGGGCTTCTGTTAACATACTTGGCTGATGAAGGAGTTCAGCCAGAGGAGCGGCTTGCTCTTCTGGATGACATGGAGTGGTGGGCTCGCTCGCGTGCACTCGCAACCCTGGAGGACTTGGGGTGGCGACGTGAGAAAGGAGAAACCATAGAATCGGAGGTTTTACGGAACCGTTTGGGCATCCTCTCAGACCATGAGCGCGTTTTTCGGCGAATGCTTGAGATGCTGGCACAGTCGGAGATTCTAGAGGAGATCAACGGCTCATTTGCAGTCAAAGTCGCATCTGGAGATCCATTGCCGGATGAAATGCCTGTGGATCTGGAGGCATTCGCAGATGAGATGGCGGAAAAACACCATCATGGAGCAACCGAAATCGGGCTCTTTCGGCGTTGTGGAGCCGCCTTGGGCGAAGTACTTCGCGGGCAGGCAAATCCTCTGATATTATTGTTCGACAGCGGAGATCCGACTCCAGGAGATCTCTACATCAAGGCACCGGTGGCGCGAGCAGCAAACCGCATTATGAAGGAGACGGTCTCGATGCTTATGCAAGAATTGCCCGCCGGGCGCCGCCTCAGAATCATTGAAGTTGGCGCGGGTACCGGCTCGGCTACTGCGGCAATCCTTCCCCAACTTCCAGAGGGGCGTTTTGATTATATGTACACCGACATCTCGGCGGTTTTCTTCGCTGAAGCGGAAGCACAATTTGGCGGGAAAGAAGCATCCATGGAATACCGCCCCCTGAATATTGAGAATGATCCGGCAACCCAGGGGTTTGAATTGCACAGCTATGACTTGCTGATTGCTTCAAACGTACTGCACGCCACACGATATCTTCACGAGACGCTTGGATACTGTCGGGATCTCCTTGCACCATCTGGTCAATTGGTTGCCCTTGAGAATATGTATGGGCATGGATGGATGGATCTGACGTTTGGTCAACTGGACGGATGGTGGCGGTTTGCCGACGATTATCGCCCGCATCATGTCATGGCCGGCCCGACGGTGTGGCGGCGTGCACTCCGTGATGCAGGCTTTCGTGAAGCGAAGGTGCTCGGTGTCACAGAAACTGATTCTGTCAGAGGTGACGAAAAAGGGGTGATTCTGGCCCAGGTTCCATCCGAAATACAGGAGCGTACCGGAGTCTGGGTCTTGGCAGATGATCGCAGCGGTATTGCCCAGGAGCTGGCGGAGAATTTAGCCAAGCGTCATCAGGCGGTCGTACTCGCAGGTGCAGGAGAGGCAAATTCGGAAAATCATCTCCAGAAATTCGATGAGCCCGGAGTTATCCGTGTCAATACAGACCTGCATTGTCGAAAATCATGGGAGGAACTGCTGCAAAGTATCCCCAAAGACCTGCCACTGCAGGGAATCGCCCATCTCATTGCTCTGGATGGCGAAGGCCCGAACATTCCGACCCCGGAGATGGCAAAGAATATCAGGCGCACCGCAGGGAGCGCACTTGCACTGGTACAGGCGGTGATAGATACCAACGCAGTACCCGGCAAAGGCCTGTGGTTTATTACGCAGGGAGCCCAGGTGCTGGAAAAAGAGGCGGCAGATCAACTGGCCGGTGCGACGTTATGGGGATTTGGCAAAAGTGTAGCACGGGAATTGGCGCACCTGCAGACGAGAATGATTGATCTGGATCCGGGCGAAACGGCACCGGCCCCCGATTTGGTGGACGAACTGCTCAATCCTGACATCGAAACTCATATTGCCTATCGTTTTGGACGACGAAATGTGGCACGCCTGATCAGAGAGAATATGGGACCGGAGCGCCTGAGTTTCCCGGATCAGTCGGCCTGGGTATTGGCACCGGATCCACACGGCATCATTGAAAATATTCATGCTGAGACGCTCCCTCATCGAAATTTATCGCCAAATGAGGTCCGTGTTGCGGTCAAGGCCTGCGGCCTGAATTATTGGGATGTCTTTCGTTCTCTCGGATTTATTCAGGAAGACAACCTCGGCAGAGAGATGTGCGGGGATGTGCTTGAAGTAGGCGCTGATGTATCGAGGATCTCGGTCGGTGATTATGTCGTCGGATTGGGGTTTGGTGCATTTGCATCAGAACTCGTGACCCACGAAGAACTGGTGGCACCTGCACCAGCGGGATTCTCCGTGTCCGAACTGGCGACGATACCCTGTGCTTTTGTTTCAGCTGCGCTGTCCTATGAACTTTCAGGCCTGGAGGCTGGCGACCGGATTCTGGTTCATGCCGGATCGGGCGGTGTGGGATTGGCTGCGATTCAAATGGCCCAGGCCGCAGGAGGCGAAGTTTTTGCAACCGCAAGCGCTCCGAAGCAGGGATACCTGCGTTCGCTGGGCGTGGAGCACGTATTCAACAGCCGTGAGACCCGGTTTGGAGAAGAAATCCTTGAGGCCACCAATGGCGAAGGGGTTCATGTAGTGCTCAATAGCCTTACAAGCGAAGGGTTCATTGACGCAAGCCTGTCATGTCTTGCGAAAGGAGGGCGATTTGTAGAACTGGCAAGACGGGATATTCTAAGTGAAGAGGAAATGGCCGCCGTGCGTCCTGATGTGAGTTATGCCATCCTTGAACTGGATACACTCAAAAAAACCGATCCCGCCCAGGTTGGCAAGGTGTTCCGAAACCTGTTACGACGGTTCGAATCCGGGGAACTGAAGCCGCTTATTCACAGCAGATGGCCCATATCCGAAACGAGAGATGCCTTGCAGTTTATGCGGTCCGCCCGCCATCTTGGCAAGATTGTTGTCACGACATCCGCACTGATGCGGGGGCAATTAAAAGCAGATCGGACTTATCTGATTACCGGCGGCCTGGGAGGGATCGGACTTGCCGTGGCAAACTGGCTGGCGGATCATGGAGCAAAAATCATCGTGCTGAACGGGCGGCGCCCACCAGAGGAAGAGGCACAGGAATCAATCGATGCACTGCAAGCGCGAGATATTACGGTGCAAGTAGCCCTTGCAGATGTGACAAATCCCGTTGCGGTGGACAAGATGCTTGCCGATCTAAAGCAGGAATTGCCGCCCCTTGCCGGGGTTATCCATAGTGTAGGCGTATTGTCAGATGGCGGGTTGGGAAGCCAGACCTGGGAGCGATTCCAGCAGGTGATGTGGCCTAAAATAATCGGTGCCTGGCATCTGCATCATGCTACCGTAGACTGCGATTTGGATTTATTCATTCTCTTTTCCAGTCGTGTGGGGGTGCTGGGGAATCCGGGGCAGGCAAATCACGCGGCTGCGAATGCATTTTTAGATCAACTCGCTGCACATCGTCGTGCAATTGGGCTTCCGGGACAGGCGATTGCCTGGGGGGCCTGGTCCGACATTGGCGAAGCGGCCGAGCAAAAAGAGCGGATCGAGGAGCGGCTGGCAGCGTTTGGCAGCCGCTGGTTCACACCGCAGCAGGGGATCGAAGTGCTCAGCAGACTAGTACGCAACGGTGTAACACATGCTGCGGTCATGGCGATGGATTGGGAAGTTTTCCAGAAAGCCATCCAGGACCGCCCGGCTTTTCTGGAGGATCTGCTGGAAGATGCCTCGGAAGCAGAGTCTGAAGAGACGGTCTTACTGGAAGATCCTGTATCCCTGTTGCGCGAACTGCCGGCCGCCGAGCACAAGGACCTGCTTGTATCTTTCCTTCAGCAGGAATTGCAGGCAGTACTTCGCCTGCCGAACGCCCCCTCGCCTACCGTCGGATTTTTTGACTTAGGGATGGACTCGCTGATGGCCGTTGAACTGCGGAACCGCCTCAACCGTGCACTTGCTGACGAGTATGTGGCATCAAACACGATAGTGTTTGACTACCCCGACATCAACACGCTTGCGGAGCATCTGGCCGATGAGTTAGGAACACTTGGCCCTGCCCCCGCCCCGCAGCAGCAAAAACCCGTCACTCAACAACCGATCCTGCGCAATGAGGAGGACGACATTGCCGTCATAGGCATGGCCTGTCGACTTCCTGGTGCTCCGGATATTGAGGCATTCTGGGAATTACTTGAATCCGGCGGCAATACTGTTTCGGACGGGCGCAGTGACGCTGGTCCATGGACGGGGATACTAGGGGATCCTGCTGCCGAGGATCCCCTCATCAGACGGGGATCGTTTCTGGATGAGTTGGATCAGTTTGATGCAAAATTTTTCAATATCAGACCGATTGAAGCCCGGATCATGGATCCACGACAGCGTATTCTCCTGGAGACCAGCTGGCAGGCACTCGAGGATGCTGCAATTGATCCTCATTCCCTCAGATCCAGCCGAACAGGGACCTATGTTGGCATGGGGGCCAGCGAATACCGTGATCTGGTTGCTGCAAGCGGCCAACCGTATAACTATCTTGGTACTTCTGCCAGTGCTGCAATCGGACGTATTTCTTTTATGCTGGGACTGATGGGACCGGCTGTTGCGGTGGACATGACCTGTGCGTCTTCGCTGGCTGCAATTCATCAGGCATCATCTGGACTCCGACACGGAGAAATCAACCTTGCGCTGGCGGGAGGTGTCCAGGTGATGCTCTCTCCTTCGGTCACTGGATTTCTGGCAGAATACGGCATGCTGTCATTAAGCGGGAATTGCAGAACATTTGATGCAAGTGCGGATGGCTTCGTCCGGGGCGAAGGTTGCGGTATCGTAGTTCTCAAGCGATTACATGATGCCGTGTCGGACGGGGACCGAATCTGGGGGGTCATTCGCGGTTCCGCCTTGAATCAGAATGGTGCCAGTGCTTCACTTACGGTCCCGAATGGCAAAGCACAGGAACAGGTGCTGGAAGATGCGCTGACTCAGGCTGGAATTCCACCCTCAGAAGTAGACTTCCTGGAAGCACATGGAACCGGTTCGCAATTAGGGGATCCGATTGAAGTGAATGCAGCCGCCTCCGTATATGGTAAAAATCGTGAAGCGGATCACCCGCTCCTGCTTGGAACCGTTAAGACAAACATTGGCCACCTTGAATCAGCGGCAGGGGTGGCGGGTTTTATCAAGGTGCTGTTAGCAATGCATCACGGAGTGATTCCCAAACATCTGAATTTCGAAAACCCGAACCCGTATTTGGATTGGGAGCAGTTGCCGGTTCAGGTCACATCTGAGAAAATGGATTGGCCAAATCAAACGGACCGACCGCCCCGGGCCGGGATAAGTGCTTTTGCGATCTCAGGTGCGAATGCACATGTGGTCGTGGAGGGCCGCAATATATCCGAAGATCCAGAACTTCATTTTCCTGCAGGATCTCCAGAATTTATTGCCGTCCCCGATCTGAGTATGTGCATAAATCTTCCAGATCCTGTGGACGGGGATCAACGGCGTATGAGGCTGCTGCCCCTATCCGCGAAATCAGACGAAGCGCTGCGGGCATTGGCAAAACGATACCTCCATTGGCTGGATACCTACCTCCCAAAGGCATCCTCCGGGGGAACTGCGGAGACTTTGCTTTCAGATATGGCGTGGACAGCCGCCGTGGGAAGGAGTCACTTATCCCATCGTGCCAGCGCTGTATTTGAGGACAAATCTTCACTGCGAAACAACTTAATCAGAATCACCGATACGCATGGAAGATTGCCTGTGCCCGAAAAAAGTCCGAAACTGGCGTTTCTCTTTAACGCAGAGAATCATCCTGGAATTGAAATGGGAGCAGAATTGTATCGCACGGAGCCCGTCGTGCGTGCAGTTCTAGATCAATGTGACGAACTGTTGCAGGCAGAATTAGGAGGCTCCCTGCTGGATGTGATGTCTGGGGGATCCGAAAATCTCCCTGACTCAAAGATATGGCAGTCTCCCGCGCTCTTTGCTCTGCAATGCGCCCAGGTTGCTCTATGGGAGAGTGTCGGAGTTCGTCCTGATGTCATATTTGGGATTGGCACAGGAGAACTGGCAGGTGCATATGCAGCCGGCGCTTTGAAGCTTGAGGACGGCCTGATTCTCGCCATGCGGCGCACTGAACTGATGAATGGAAACCCAGGCGACGAGAATGTTCAAAATTTCCTGACGGAAATATCATTTTCACCGCCATCTATCTGCATGGTGAGTGGAGTAACCGGTCAGCAAGTAAGTTCCGATATGCCTCTGGATGCAGCCTATTGGTGGCGGCAGGCGCACACACCTGTCGCATTTCAGCAAAGTATCGCGAGCATTGCGGAAATGGAAGTAACGGCTGTCGTGGAAATCGGCCATAAAGCGCAACTGAAACAAAAAATTCTTTCCGCTTGGCCGAAAATTTCAAAACAGACAGGCGCTGAGTTGCAAACCATGGTGCTTGCAGGCGCAGGAAAATCAACCGGGGACGACCTCAAATCATCCAAAGAAAACTTCATGCATTCGGTCGCGGGGCTGTATGAGGCAGGCCTCACTCCGAATTTTTCAGGATTATTTGCTGGAGAAAAAAGATGCCGTATCTCGCTGCCCAGTTACCCCTTTCAACGTCGCCATTTCTGGTTCGAGAACCCTGAGACAAGTTCATGATCACGGCAGTTTTGAAAAATTTTCACCGCATTGAGATGTTTCAATCCGCACAGTTCCCCGGAACAGAGACATCGTCTCTGGATGAACCGCCAAACAATCAGTGAGGATGGCGACCATCTGGAGCAGCAGCATATTCTAGTTTCGTATATTCCGTTCTGGTTTGCAGCCTTCTTCATCCATACACCCATTAAAACTATTAAAATGAGCACAATCGAACAGCGTTTTCTCAATCTGCTGGATAGCCAGTTAGACATCAGCGATGCATCTGCCCTGGATGTTGATGTGAAGGATCTCCACATCAACTCAATGGATACGGTTTCCTTCCTGAAAGCCTTTAATCATGAGTTCGGGGTGGATATCGCACCAGCCGATGCCGCAAAAATGTCGAAATTGCGGGACTTTCTTGATCATGTCTAAACCGGTCGGAAGCCGGTCTGACATTCGGGACACCGTTTGCGTGAGTTTCCTTTTGGCCCCGCATCGGATGTTCTCTCCGATGCGGATTGCGCCATTGCTCCCCCCTCTCCACAGGCAGGGGGCATCTTTGCTGTGTAAAAGGGAGATTTTGGACATGCCCCGTTCTCCCGATACTGTAATACTCCTCTGGTAGGATAGCGGAGCGGGAGTTGGATCGACTTGAGCACCACAGTAAATTCTGCATCTCTGCCGCTTTCAAATGCCATTTACACCATCTTACCCGGGAGTTCCGGCTGATCTGGGGATTCGTGTAAAGGGCAGAGTTTCAAAAAACGGCCGGAAGTGACAGGTCGTCTTATTTTATTGTAATGCTTTCATTTATTTGATGATACAAACCTGAATTTATCGACCGAGGCATAAAAAACACCTTTGCCATAGCGAACACGACCGCAATATATACATATACTTTGATCTCCCTGTTTCGTCATCGTCTGCAATATTTCCAGAGATTCAGGGAATCCTCTTGTAACCTGCATCCATGTCCACGATCCTTCATCAACCTCTCCGCATCCTGGTGACCGGAGGTGCAGGCTTTATTGGCGCAAACTTTCTGCACCAGATTGTCCCGAAGTTCCCGGATGCCGTGATCGTGAATCTAGATAAGCTGACCTACGCCGGCAACCTCCAAAACCTGCACGCCATTGAGAATGCACGAAATTATAGATTTGTCCATGGGGACATCTGTGATCTGGCGCTGGTACAAAAGTTATTCACCGAGCACCAATTCACGACCGTGGTTCATTTTGCGGCGGAAAGCCATGTGGACCGATCCATCCATTCCCCGATTGATTTTGTCCGGTCGAATGTTGTGGGGACCGCCTCCCTTTTACAAGTTGCCAAAGATTTCTGGATGCGCTTCTCATCCGACATGCAGAAATTTCGGTTTTTGCATGTCTCCACCGATGAGGTGTTTGGGGCCCTGGGATCTTCAGGTACATTTTCGACCGAGACCCCCTATGCTCCCCGCTCGCCCTATGCGGCATCGAAAGCGGGCGCGGATCACTTCGTTCGTGCCTATGCGGAGACGTATGGCCTTCCCGTGGTCGTTTCGAACTGTTCCAATAATTATGGGCCCTATCAATTTCCGGAAAAGCTGATTCCATTGGCAATTGTTCGAGCCCTGAGCAGGGATCCTATTCCCGTTTATTCAAAAGGGGAAAATGTACGTGACTGGCTTCATGTCCGTGACCACTGTGAGGCATTGACATGTATGCTGCAGTATGGTTTAACTGGAGAAACCTACTTGGTTGGCAGTGCGGGAGAATGCTCAAATCTGGAACTGCTGCGGGTACTGCTCACGATCCTGGATGAGGAACTCGGACGGCCTAGTGGGAGCAGCTGGGAACTCATCACTTTCGTCAAGGACCGGCCAGGACACGATTTCCGCTACGCCATTGATGCGAGTAAACTTATTACCGAACTGGGCTGGACCCCGAGCCATACCCTTGAAGAGGGACTGCGGACAACCGTTCGGTGGTACCTGTCTAACCCGTCATGGCTGCAGGCCGTTATGGACGAGAGTTATCGCACATACATGAAAAGCCAGTATTCGACCGGATGAAACTGCTTCTGTTTGATATTGACGGAACACTCCTCAAACCCATGCAGTCCGGCCGTGACCACATTGAATACGTACTCGGAGAACTTTGCGGTCAGACCATCTCAACAGAGGATGTCGCATTTTCCGGCCGTACCGACCCGCAGATACTGAGAGACACCTTGCGTTTGGCCGGATTCGGCCCGGAAGAAATCGAAGAACTGCTACCCGTCGCATTAACACACTACACCGCGCATGCAACGTATATCCCCGAAGAGGTTGAATCTTCAGATGGTGTTGTCGAACTTCTTGAATACCTGAAACCAAATAAGGATGTCCAACTGGCACTCCTGACCGGGAATGTCCGTGTGACTGCCTATCGAAAACTGGCCGCGGTTCAATTGGATGATCTATTTCCCTTCGGCGCATTTGGGTGCGACGACGCCGACCGGAACAAACTCCCCGCAATCGCTGCTAAACGCGCACTTGAGTACTGTGGACGCACCTTTACCGGGGAGAACATTGTGATTATTGGGGACTCAGTACATGATATCACCTGCGGTCGGGAGATTGGAGCATTGAGTGTCGCCGTTGCAACAGGATTTACAAGTTACCAGCATCTCAAGTCCGCAAATCCACATGTACTGTTGCAGGATTTGACGAGTATTCACGAGTTTTGTACTCAAGCGAGAATTGAGCAGAATACCTGCTGAAGAGCACCTTCGATCACAGTTCCCCTCAATCGCCACCGGCCCCCGCAGTGAATGGAATGGAAAACGATTACCTAACAACCCATAGATAAAGCATCTTTTTGGAGGCCATGTCGGCGGAACCATGAACTTCGACATAGATCCTGCTTTCGGCCCGTTTGCGTTCGAAATATTCTCACGAACGGCCCGGTCACCTGCGGATAAAGTAACTACGGCACTTTGTGGGCAGACCCCAGGGGAGAGACTCGCAGCGCTCCTACACCGCAACACTAACAGCCCGTGGATAAAATATGATCTCAGAATTAGACAGCACAACTGCATGTCGTAGATGGCCAAACTATCTATTTTTCGCCCTTTTTGAGACTCCAAGGGGCGAAAAATCTCTCTTCTATGGCTATTTTGAGCAGTCTAATCTCCAAAGACCAACCCGAAAGTGTTCCTCAGATTTTTCTGGACTTTATCCACAGGCTGCTAAACGTAAGGATCTTGTCTGTATTTTCCTTATCTTGATACTTTGGTTCCGCTCTCTTAACGGGGGGTATGTAACTGACCAGCCAATTAAAATTACAAGCAAATGAAGTCGCTAAACATGAGCGGGATATTTATGACATTGGTGTTTTTGGGAATCTTTTTGAGAGCGGGGATACAGTTCTCCGACTCTCAGGCACAGGTTCCCAAAGTCACTGCTGATGCAGTCATTGACGAGGATGGGAACGTGAATGAAGATTCCCTCAGGGCTTTTGTCAACTGGACCGGATCGGTATACCAGGGATTACTGAACATTCAGGAACGCACTGAATTTCTCGGTCAAGTATATCAGGAAGGCAGTGATTATAACTCAGGCAAGATTTATCCCATTGTGTTTGCCGTTGATGACGTTAATGGTAACGATGGTTCTATTTTGATTTACGGCAAAGATCCGAACTTGAATGGTGCGCCAGCACTGGATGTAAAGGATCATGATGGCAATGATGTCGTTAAGGAAATGCTGAAGGCCAAAGAAGGCGAAGAAGCCATCAGGGTAGAGTATTGCTGGAATGATCCGAATGATGATTCGGACAACGCGCCGGGGGCTACCTGCAAGCCCAGTTATGCCGCGCGTTATCCCGGATCCTCGGATAACTGGGACATTGTTGTTGTTGGTGGATACTATCAGGATTTAAGTTTCTTGAAGGTCACGATTCCCGATGATCTTGAATATCCTCCTGTTTCTGCTTCAGACGTAAAAGATAGGGAGACACTGAAGCAATTTGTAGAAGGGGCGGTGACATGGACAACGCAACTCTATGCAGCAATCGGACTCGCAGCGAATCAGTTTAGAGTGGAATTCAGGAAGGATGCTAAAGACGGCGGATTCTTCAAGGATGGGCTGGTTTATCTTTATTCGATCACGACAGAAGGGTATGTAGTCTTTCACGGATTAGATGCGTGGCGTGAGGGGCGAACTGTCATCAATAATCCCGACGTGAGAGGGGATACAACTTTCGTACGAAGAATCATTGATACAGCTCTGAATGGAGGAGGGTATGTAGACTACTACTGGGATAATCCTGATGATCCAAACGATGACCCTGATCCAGATATTCTCCCGTTTGATCCGAATGCGGGAACTCTCCGGACGGCCTACGCGCTAGTTTTACAAGGAAGGAGACAGCGGATCATCGCAGGTGCCTTCTTTCCAAGTGTTGTAACCTCGATAGAGGGGGGGATCACGGAACTTCCGACAGAATTTGCACTCCATGGAAACTATCCGAATCCGTTCAATCCATCCACGCGGATCCAGTTCGATCTCCCCGAGAGAGCACAGGTCATGTTGCAGGTGATAGATGTATTGGGACGTAACGTAATGGACTTGCCTGTTCAAGTCTTTGAAGCGGGCACGAACCACACCATTGAGTTAAACGCAGTTGACCTTGCATCCGGGACATATCTGTATCGTATAGCTGCGACTGGAGCAGAGAGCAGATATGAGAAGACGGGGCTCATGATGCTGGTAAAATGACATACACTGCGTCGCCTCACGTCTGACAGTTCACGAAACAGGGACTCGGCCGTAACTCTGATCCAGAAAACGGGCATTGATGATCCTGTCCTGACAGGATGACCTTCATATAGGCGGGCCCTGCCCATATGGTTTGTCGATGGATGCATGGAGACGGAGATGTATAAATTTTCTGACATCTCTGGGCTGAGCAGATCAAGGGAAATTATGCCTTGATTTTCCGCTCTGGAATTCCATATACTGACATCAACAGTTTGGCAACCGTCTGCTAATTCAACTGTACCTTCATATCTTCTAAAAGCGCATCGCATGCCCGACTCACAATCATGTATACTTCCTCAAAGATCCCCGTATAGTACGGGTCTGGAATTTGATCCTGCACAGATTCAGGATCAAATGTTCGGAGTAATTTCACCTTACCCGCATAACGCCCCTGCTCATCCAGTGCCAATACATCCCGCAGATTGCTCCGATCCATGACCAGAATGAGTTCACACTCCTTAAGATCCTGTATGGTTATTTTCTGCCCTCGAATATGCGTGAGTGTAAAACCATGCTTCTCGGCAACCCGGCATACCCGTGAATCCGGAAGTTCGCCGAGATGCCATCCACTGGTTCCCGAAGATTCGACTTCAATCTCATGCTCTAGACCATGCCTTTTAAGCAGATGCTGAAAATAGCCGTGTGCCAGCGGGCTTCTGCAATGATTGCCCAGACATACGAACATAATGCGTCTGGGCTTCCGGTCCGGACTGTTCATCCGCGTGCCTCCTTCAAGTTTGCTGTGATTTTGTGGGAAATCCGCTTTAACTTCCTGGATCTTTCCATGATCAGAATTGACGGGCAGAGGCCTCTGACTTCTTCATATTCACCCGAAACAAACCGCAAATTGCAACATGAATCACCCAAGTGACACGATAATTCCCGTCGGGAAATATCTCGCCTCTCTGCGAGAATATATTCAGGATTATGACACGGTCTGGGTTGAGGGAGAATTGTCTGAATATAAAGCCAATCGCGGGCATTGGTACTTTATCATTGCGGATGAATCAAGTTCCCTCAATTGTGTGATGTGGAAAAGCCGGACACAGTACGTAGACTTTACCCCCGAACCTGGACAACTGCTACAGATCTATGGCCGCCCTACCGTCTACCCGAAATTCTGCAGACTGCAATTTGATGTCTATAAAATCAAACGTCGGCAGACCGTCGGCGAACTCCAGAAACGCTTCCTGGAACTCAAACAAAAACTGGAAACCGAGGGTATCTTCGCGGAAAACCGGAAGTTAGCGCTACCCAGGATTCCCCAACGAATCGGCGTTGCGACCTCTGCGGAAGGGGCTGCGCTGCAGGACATCCTTCGCATCCTGCAAGACCGGCTTCCGATTATTGAAGTAATTTTGGCACCCGTTCGTGTACAGGGTTCAGATGCAGCACCCGAAATCGCCGAAGCAATCCGTGCTTTCAACCGGTTAAATCCCGGGCAACGCCCCGACCTGCTGATCATCGGGCGCGGTGGCGGCTCTCTGGAAGATTTGTGGGCCTTCAATGAAGAGGTGGTCGCACATGCGGTCTACGACTCAAAAATTCCAATCATCAGCGGAATCGGCCATGAAACCGACACAACCATTGCAGATCTTGCCGCAGATGTGCGGGCCGCTACTCCCACACACGCCGCACAAACGGCAGTTCCAGATCGGGAGATGCTGATTCAGGAGATTCGTCGATATGAGGCACAGATCTACCAGACGGTACAGGATCAGATTATCTCAATGCGCAGACGAATTGAGCAAACGGTTCAGTCCCACAGGTTCAATATGCCGATCTATCATATCCGTGATGCACAACAGACGCTTGCCAGACAGATAGATTTACTGCATGAGGCATGCACCGGCCGTATCTTAGCGCATAAACATCAGATTGCGTTGCTCAAAGAGCAGATCACCGGGCTGGACCCCCGCAAAATTCTGCAGCGCGGATATGCCCGCATCGAACGAGATGGTAAAGTAGTGCGTTCTAGCCAGGAGTTGAACCTCAATGACCGCCTATCGATTCACTTTGCGGATGGGCACCGGGATGCAACTGTGTGTGAGTAATTCCGTTGCTATCCTTTATTTTACTGCTTGCACTTAATATCTGATTCCATTAACGACAAGAATTCTACAGTAGCGGCTACGCTTCACTTTTCTCCCCGTTCCCGCCTTGATATCAAAAATGTCTCTCCGGCACTGGCAGAGGTTGAGCACTCTCCCTTTGCTTCATTTGAGAACGTTGCCATCTGCTCATTGCACACCACCGCGGGATTCCTCGAGCAGCCTCTGGCAACCAAACTTGGGAATAACTCCGAAGGGATTGATCATCTGGTTCGCTCTGCTCATCGACTGTTTCCAGAAGGTGCACCTTACTGGCATGACCGGATGGAACTTCGCAATGAACTGACACCCGAACAACGAAAGCATGAGCCTCTGAATGCAGACTCGCATCTGGCGTTCATCTGTTTAGGGCTTTGTAATTGTGCTCTCTACGAATTTGCCCCCGATGCTCCCATTTATTTTATTGACCTTGACGGAGAATCCCGGGGCACGTTTCGATCAAGAAGAACCCTCGCCGTAGGATATAACCACACCCAGTGTGTACATGAAGAGATCCTCGCGATAAAGATGCCCCAGAAGGATCAGTATGCCTTGGACCTCAGCCAGCATTTGAATCGTCTCCAGTCACTTGTGAACAAGCATAATATTCATCACGGCCTAGTCATCCTTGAGTTGGACTCCGATGAAAAAAATGCTGGCATCACCGTCAATGAATACGAAACCCTGCTCGTGGAACGAGATCTCATTGATGTACTCAAGAATCCCTTGAAATACATGTTAGATAACGCCTCTGCATTAATACGGCATCCTCTGACCCTTCCCGGCAAAGCGAAAAAAATACTCACATATGAATTGCACCTTGCAATTCGGGATGGTCTCAGATTCGCCAGCCGCAGTGTCTCTGCGCTTGAGTACATGGTGGACCGGCTAGGGATGCGACTGCCCTTGCTGGAATCTGTGATTGACCGTCTAGCAACCCCTCTTGAGAACCGCTGGATGAATTTAGGGACTACTGCCCGCTTCCTGATCCATACAGACCATCACGTATCACCGGGGCGGATCGCCATTGGCACCTACCAAAGTCCCATCCTGATCCAGTGGAGACGACCGAACACGGATATACGCAAACTGCGTGTGCGCCTGCTGCAGTTTTCGTAGGGATCAGATTAGGGATCTGGACTGTCCCCCATCCACATTCAGGCACGCGCCGGTAATCAGGCTTGCCCGATCCGAGAGCAGAAACGCGGCGGTATCTCCAATTTCCTGTGCCGTTCCAAATCGACCAATCGGAAGATTTGCTGCAATAAAGGCTTTCATACCTTCCGGATCACTCTTGACCCGCTTATCCCAGGACCCACCTGGAAATCTAATCGATCCAGGGGCAAGTGTGTTGACCCGGATCCCGTCGGGGGCGAGCTCCAGCGCCATAATTTTGGCAGCACTCATCAGCGCAGACTTCGTGGTATTATAGATAGAGAGCCCCGGCCCGCCTGCTTCGCGGCCAAAAATGGATCCGACAAAAAGGATGGCTCCGCCGCCGCTCGCACGCATATGCGGAATTGCCGCACGGCTGACGCGCAAATGCATCTTCAAATTTAGATTAAGGATATCTTCCCAATCCTGATCCGATAGATCTGCAAATTTTCCGCGGCGGTTCCCTCCCGCATTATTGGCCAACACCTGAACAGTCCCGTACTCATGGATCACAGCATCAATCAGTGCATCCGCACTTTCAGGAACGGTCAGATCCAATACCTTCGCCAAGACGGGCACACCGTGCAATTTACGGATCTCTTTCCGCGTTTCGAGTAATGCCTCTTCTCCACGCGCACAGATCGCCAGACGGCAGCCTTCCGCCGCGAGCTGCATTGCAATTGCCTTCCCCAAACCACGGCTTGCCCCTGTCACCACGGCAGACTTTCCTTTCAATCCTAAATCCATCCTTATATTAGTTCATGTGTATAATCTGGAGGCGTTCCCTCCAATCTGGAATTTTCCAGACTTGGATATGTTCTATCATGACCGTGACAGGAAGCAAATCATACGTTACGTAAAGCGATGCGGACTGCATCCCGGCAGGCAGGTTTGTGATTACTGCTGTGTACGGGAGTATTAAACTGATCAACGTTCCGTATCTCGTGTTCCGAACTTGACCGAAAGCAAATTAGCATCACCTGATTCATGACTCCTGCAACTTCCTCGGTTTCGCAACCTCCGTTAAACACAGAACTGCCTTGCACCAAGGAAGAGAGGCGAGTTGAACTGTACAATGGGAACGATGTGCCAACCGACCCCCGTTTCGTCAACGAGAACACGGATCTTGGAACGCTCAATCTGAACTGGCGAGAAGTTGATTTGCCTCAAAAGGAGCGTACCAAACACGTACATGGCCTGCATCCATATCTTGGAAAATTCATCCCCCAGATGGTTGAGGTGTTTCTGCGCAAATACTTTCGTGCCGGTCAAACGGTGTTTGACCCATTTGCGGGATCAGGAACTACGTTGATCCAGTCCAGTGAATTGGGGATCCATTCGGTGGGTTGCGACATATCCGCGTTTAATGTATTACTCGCAAACTCCAAAGCAAAGACCTATGTTATGGAAGAGGTTGAGAAGGATGTATATGATATCCTTGCCAAGACAAGGGCCATTTCCGAACCTTCTTTGTTTGAATCCGGCTCAAAGACTGATCCTGGAGAAGATACCGGTAATGCATATTTGCAGAGTTGGTATGCTCCACAGGCGTTGCGCGAACTCCTTTTATATCGTAACCTGATTCCCAATTACCGCAATCAGGATATATTGAAAATCATTCTTTCCCGCTCTGCCAGATCTGCCCGTCTGACCACACATTTTGATTTGGACTTCCCCAAGAAACCACAAACGGAACCCTATTATTGCTGCAAGCATGGACGAATTTGCACCCCGGTTACAACTGCATTCAAGTTTCTTCAGCGGTACAGCCGAGATACCATTAAGCGGATAAAACAGTTTTCGCACTGTCGAGAAGATGTGGATCTTCGTGTAATTCACGGAGACAGCCGTTTTGTAAATCCCGGAAAAATTGATGGCGTAATTACTAGCCCTCCGTATGTTGGACTGATTGATTACCACGAACAGCACCGGTACGCTTATGAGTTACTGGGCCTAAAAGATCGCAGTTCGGATGAGATTGGACCTGCATTCAAAGGATCAAGCAAGGCAGCGAAAAGAGAATACCGGCAGTTAATTTCAGAAGTGTTCATAAATTCCTTGAAATACATGCCATCAGGTGCCCCCTTGATTGTGATCGCCGGTGACCGGCACAGCCTTTATCCGACCATTGCAAAAACGTGTAATCTGGAAGAAGTGTTCGTCATCAAGCGTCATGTGAATCGGAGAACCGGACGCCGTTCTGGTGAATTTTTCGAGTCCGTTTTTATTTGGCGTAAATAGAATGGACAGGCATCATCAAATGAAAATGGCCATCCAGCAGAAAATTAAAAGTCTGATGGAAAAATTGATGACGAAGGTTCTTCACACGGACCCTTTCAGGCCAGAAGAACATAAGTCCAAGAAACCTTTATATGCAGCACTGATCCCCGACGAAATTTTCAAGGGATCTCATTTTGAAAGACGATTTGTAACCCCTTTTGGAAGCCTGTGGGAAGAACTTGCGGTGATTGAAGCCGATCATGATCTGGGATCAGGGGAACGAGGTAAATTGATCACAGAAGTGATCAAACAGGAACGACTACATCGAATTACGGAGACACTGAACAGATTGGAACAGGGCCGAAGAAGTAAGAATCGTATTCAGCCCGACTGGAACAGCGAGATTGCCTATGTCTTAGATGGAACCGGAGAGGACATTCCCGCTGAGGTAATCTGCGACTTATTCGTTACGGATGTCACGACTGCCGAAAAATTTGCCTTTGAATTAAAATCCCCCCTGCCTAACAGTGATCAGACCAAAGTCAGCAAGGAGAAGATCATGAAGCTGATTGCAATGGAACCGTGTCAGGTTGATGCAGCATACTTTGCCTTACCCTATAATCCATATGGAGAACGCAAACAGTACAGTTGGAGCATTCCTGCCCGCTGGTTTGACATGATCCTGTCGTTTTAATTGGAGATGAGTTCTGGGAGAAAATCGGGGGAGCAGGAACCTACCAGTCCTTTATCCGCGCAGTCAATGAAATTGGACAAGAGACAAAGAGCGTATTTACCGTGAATACTTAGGGATCGAACCTCCAGAACCAACATGATGGCCCAATCACCGCAAATATCCGCAGGCATGTTACTTTCCTGCCCCATAGAATATGAAGCCAATTCCCTCGACTCAGGAACAAAAATG
This sequence comes from Rhodothermales bacterium, assembly GCA_022821875.1. Classification (GTDB taxonomy): domain Bacteria; phylum Bacteroidota; class Rhodothermia; order Rhodothermales; family Bin80; genus Bin80. Next base: position 7,461 of record JAJECV010000102.1, on the reverse strand, counting down.
AATGCAAATCCTAATATGCGAATACGAATGGACCGGCATGACGAACTGGTCTCAGTAAAGCGTGATACCGTATATATCCCTCGTTATCCACAGATTATACCATGAAGAACGAACAACCCGAACCCCAGGAGTCCCTTGACTCGCTGATGAAGCATCTCGAGTCTATTGCAAAGAACTTATCCAGGGATTCCGGCACGCTGGAATCCTCTCTGGAACAGTACGAGAAAGGAATAAAGATTGCGAAGCAATGCCTGACACGCCTTGATGCAGCGGAGCAGCGTGTGACCGAACTTCGTAAATTGCTGGAGTCGGATACTCCCGATAAACCGACCTCCCTTGAGAATAGTTCTTCGTTATTTGACTGATGCATCGCCCTCCTAAGAACCTCTTCGCGGACCGCTCAGATCAGGCGCGGCTGTGGGTCATCCCCCTTGACGGAACACGCACAGATCTGCAAAATCTATTTGCCCAGGTCCAACACTTTCTTGCAGGATGGACTTCACACGGCCGTGCGGTGCAAAGTTCAGCAACCCTGAACGCAAACCGCTTCTTGCTGGTTGCCGGCGAAATTGCCGGGGGTACAATCAGCGGGTGCGGCATTGATTCATTGATGAATGCGGTGGAAAAGATTGCAAAGAATCACCGGTGCCAGATCCTCTCTTCCATGTTCATTTATTATCAGGCAGCGCATGGCGGTATTGAGTATGCATCCCGGGGGCAATTTCGGAAAATGATCGCCCAGGATCTAGTCTCCCAGGAAACAAATGTCTTTAATCCTGGAATTCATACGCTGGATGCACTGCGTGCGGGAGAATTTGAACGCCCTCTGGCAGATTCCGTCTATGCGCGGATGTTTCGGATTCCGATGGCATCCGGATAGTTCCTGTGTTCATGATCTTGGCCCGGTTCGGACATTTAAAGGGAATCACTCCGCAACGGATTGAAGCGGTTTACAGCATTCTGTTCTTGATTTTGTGGATGATGGTTGGAACCATTGGCTACTCGTTCCTTGAGGACTGGAGTTTGCTTGACGGACTCTATATGGCCTTCATTACACTTACCACCATTGGATATACTGAAGTTCACGAACTCTCAAAAACGGGAAGAATCTTCACCATGGTTTTTGGGCTCGTCGGAATCGGTTCGGCTGGCGTGGTCACCTACCGATGGGCAAGAATTCTCATCTCTGGAACCATTCTTCGACAACGGCACCGAATGTATAGAATTAGAAATATGAAAGATCATTATATCATTTGTGGATATGGGCGGGTTGGACGCGATGTCACCAGTGCACTCTTAAAAGCAAAGACTTCGGTTGTCGTACTGGATCAGGACGAAGACCTGACCCAGCATTTGAATGTGAACGGGATCAATGCCGTTACCGGAGATGCGGTGCAGGACAGTGCGTTAATTGCGGCGGGCGTCAAAAATGCCAAAGGACTCATCACCCTGCTCCCGGACGATGCCCAGAATGTTTATGTCACTCTGGTTGCGCGTGAGAAAAATCCTGAACTTTTTATTCTGGCACGGGCATCCGATGCCGTGAATCGACGAAGGATCCTGCAGGCGGGCGCTTCCCAGGTCATCTCACCGGTGCAGGTTGGAGCAGAGCGGATGGCCCAGGTGATTCTACGTCCTTATGTGGATCAGTTTATGTCTCAGGTCCTGCAGGCAGATGAACTGGGACTGGGTATGGAGCAGGTCGTTGTACAAACCGGCTCAAAACTTGCAGGCAAGTCACTCCGGCAGGTGGATTTTCGACAGTCATGGGAAACATTTGTCATCGCAATGATCAAAGCTTCCGACCGGCAGATGCACTTCTATCCAAAGCCTGATGATCTGATTGAAGAGGGCGATATTCTGATCGTACTTGGGAGCATCGGGATGATTGAAAAGCTTGCGAACGAAGGATGTAAACCGCAGGGCTAAATTTCCCGTAAAAGCCCCTGACCTTCATGCCAACTGTTCACATGCGCCTGTTTTGCTTACTTTGGATCTTACTCTTACCCCCTTTGACCTATGCCCAGGGCGGGGGCTACATTGATCAGGATGCAGTTGCCGATCTGCTGGACCTGCGCTTTGAGAGCCTTGATCATGTACCTGAAGTTTTTTACAAGTACCATGTTCTGGAAAATAAGCGCGGCAACAGTGCCCTTGCCCGAAATGCATTCTACCGGATCATCGGAGGTGGCGATACCCGGTTAGGCAGCCACCGGTCTATGGTCGTGGAAATGATTAACCGGCGGCTGATGCAAACCTATACGGTTGGAGATACCATCATCTATCCTACGGAATTTGAGTTGGATTTTCGAGCCTATTCGCCCTTCCCGCGCTATTACCCTGGAGGGCGAGACTTTGACAAGCTCTTCATTATGGATAAGACGATCCAGGCATTCGCCGCCTATGAGTACGGGCAACTGATGCGCTGGGGAATCATGAACACCGGCGATCCTGATGAAACCCCTACTCCGTACGGTCGCTACAATTTTAACTGGCGCGAAGAGTACCGTGTATCCTCGGAAAGTCCGGATGATGAGCCCTGGGAGATGTACTGGGTCATGAACTTTCATCAATCCAAGGGTATGCATGTCCATCAGTATGAAATGCCCACCGGCGGCCCGCTCAGCCACGGATGTGTCCGCCTCGTGGATGCCGATGCAAAGTGGGTCTATCATTGGGCGGATATCTGGCAGACGACAAGTTCCTCTGAAGGTATCGCATCTGTTGGCGCAAAAATTCTCAAACAGGGGACCACTGTACTGGTTATTGGGCAGGAGCCGGATGGTAAGCCGCAGCCGTTTCAGTTCGGCCGCCGCTATCCTGTACTGAAGCGTATTACGCTCCCTGCACATCCCTACGACATTCCTCCCGGTACCCCGCAGCAGGTCAGGTTTGATGAAATTCGTGAGTCCTGATTTAAACGCCATTTTGAAACTTTCATTCGTATAGCCAGCCTGGCAAGTAAATGGATACACTTTGCAGGTTAAGGACCTGAGTATATGCAAGTGCAGGAGATTATGGGACAAAGATCCTCAAAACAAAGGGATGTAGCCTGGAAAAATTCAAGTGGAGTCGATGCCGTACAAAGATTGCTGAAGGGATTGGGCCGGCCGGAAGATCAAATTCGGCAAGACCTCGTTCGTGTTCTTGATGGACTCGGAATTGAAAACCTACTTTCCTACAGAACCCCCGCCGGTCCGGCTGACATCTATCTGCCAAGGCGTCGGACTTTTATCGAAACGAAGGCGGTCGGCTTGGCGGAAAATCCCGAGCGGGTGCAGGGACGCACCAATGACGAAACGCCTTATGAACAGGTTGCGCGTTATCTGACTGCCGAAAAAGACGACGAACTTGGGGCACTATTCTCGGACAAGCAGCCTGACCTTCCATGGACGGGTGTTGTTACCGATGGCCGTATCTGGCACGCATGGCAGTTCCCGCATACATATCAAACAGAGGCAAAGTGTGTGTTCAGCGGATTCATGCCGCAGAACGAAACGGATTTTCTCCAGCGTATTGCCCCCCTTCTTAACGCGGAGCCGGTCGGAAAGCCATGGATCCCGGCCAATCCCCTCTCCCTCTTCGAAGGAGCCCTGCACAAATTGCAGGCAATCTACAAAAACATCTCGAACGCTCGAATCCGCAAAACCACCAATACGAAGAAACATTTATGGCTGGATATTCTTCGAGGCTCGGGAATGGCACCAGCAAACTCGTACGCCCAGGAGGATCTGTTTATCGCACACTGCTTCCTTGTTGCACTTGCCAGGGGCGTGGTACATACACTGGGCAGACCCGATAATGATCCTGATCCCAGACAATTGTTGCGTGACGGATACCCGGCATGGATTATTGAAATCGAGCCTGGTCGCAGATGGGCACAGCAACTGCTTGACCGTATCCATGCCTATGACTGGCGCCACACACAAGGCGACGTGATGCGCCCCCTGTACGAGGGGTTTATAGAGGCGCGTGACCGAAGAGATTTTGGAGAGGTCTATACGCCGGACTGGCTGGCCGAAATGATGGTTGAAGAAGTGCTGGACGACAAATGGTGTGACCATGCCGTGAGTACTGCTCTTGCCGTATCCCATGGACAGCCCATGCCGGGCGGTCTTGGAGTACTGGATCCGACCTGCGGATCGGGCACGTTTCTCTATCATTGTGCAAAGCGGATTCTGGCAAGTAAGACGGCCAGGAATTTGCCGCCTGTTCAGCGATCCGATGTCGCCTGCCGGCTCATTCATGGCATTGATATTCACCCGGTGGCGGTAGAGTTCGCCCGTGCCACCCTGCTTCGTGCACTACCCGCTACGCCTTCCTTGGGGCTGTCAAGTATGGCCATCTATCAGGGCGATGCTCTGATGCTGCGACAGACTGACGAGAGTAGTCTGTTCGCCCCGGAGGATGGAGAGGTCTTGATCCGCTCACCACGGGGGACTGAGATACGCATTCCGAGAGAATTTTCTGACCACCCAGGTTTCTCTGGCATGCTCCCGCGCATCGTGGAAGCAGCCATGCAGGGAGATCCTGTCCCCGCCGACATCATGATGACCATGAAAAATGTAGAGGATCGGATCATAGCGTGTCACAAATCCCTGACAAAAATCATCCAGCAGGAAGGCAATTCGGTCTGGACATGGTACATTCAGAATATTCTCGGCCCCGACCGGCTTGCAAGGCGCAAGGTTGACCGGATCGTCGCAAATCCGCCATGGGTGAAACTTTCACATATCCAGGCGCGTGACCGGAAAAGGGAACTTGAAGGGGCTGCGGGGAAGGGGAAGCCACTTGGATCTTATCTTTGGGTCGGGGGAAACCAGGCCCCGCACTTTGATATTGCGCAACTTTTTATCTGCCACGCACGGAATTCCTATTTGAACCAACCAGAAGCCGATCCCGCGGCATGGGTGACCAAGGCGTCGGCCATTCGGGCGGGGAGCTGGGGGAATTTTCGTGACCTGCACGGAACACACATCTCCCAAACCCTTGATTTTTCCTCGGCGAAAGTCTTTGGGGGAGGCGATGCCAGACGCAGTTGCGTGATCTTTGAAGTTCGGAGTTCATCTTTGGGGGAAGATGCGGCACTGGAAGCACATTGTAAAAATGCAACCCCCGAAGCATCCATGTCATGGAAGGAGGCGCAGTCTTTACTGCACTGGAAAGCGCCGGATTCCTTTCCTCAAGAGTCATCAGATTATAAAGCTGAGGGATGGCGACAAGGGGCGACCATCACCCCGAAGGTCTTGACTGTGGTGGATCTGAACCAGGCGGGGAGTACTCCAGATACAAGAAATGTAACCACTGCAAAATCAGACAAGGGTAAATGGAGAACCGTGTCCATTAAATCCGGTGAAGTTCCTGTGCGTTGGGTTATGCCGATCCTCACCTCTGGGCAACTGTTTCCCTTCCGGATTGCGGGATTCCGGACAGGGATCATCCCCTGCGGCAAAGACGGTCACTTACTCACCTCGCAGGAAAAAGTGAGAGAGAACGACTTCTGGCGGGAGCTTGATGATCTTTATCAGGAACACAGGGGGCTGGGCGGAAATACTCCCAAGAACCTTCTCAACCAGATAAATTACAGCAATAAACTGTCACGGCAGTTGCCGCTGCGATCCCAGACCGGCTGGCAGGTTGTCTACCCCGCAAGCGGGGACATCATGCGTGCATCGTACATGCAGGCAGGCGCGGCCGTGATTGATTGCGGTGTGTACCGGAGAAGGATGGACAGTCACGCGGAAGCATGTTATCTGGTGGCGGTATTGAACGCACCTTCCCTTGAAAAGGCCTTTCGGAGCGCCCGCACAAGTGGACGACATTTCTCAAAGACCCCCTGGCAAAATATACCGATTCCACAATGGAACGAAGAAAACGATGTCCATCTGGAACTTTCAATCCTGGGGGAGACCGCAGAAAAGACCGTCAAGGAGATGAATATCCCTACCGGACAAATCGCAGCGTCCAAGCGCATCCGTAAACGGCTCTCTGAGGACGGCACATTTGACAAAATTGATGCACAGGTGAAGCAGATCCTGCCCCGGCATGTATCCCGTTGATTACCATTCTACCACCAACCGCCAACCCGCGGGCTGATTATGACTTAACCACAGGCTGAACCACTACTGGATAGCGCAAAACATCCAGTTGCCGCGGATCTGGCCAATCAGAAACGGACTCCCCTGACTGTTTGTCTAGCGTCGATAACTTTTTCTCTCGAAGCCAGAAATTGAACCTCCAGAAAATGGATTCCTGTGACCTGTCCCCGTGCACGGCCTTCTCGCCGAATTCCTCCGAGTATTCGCTCAGGAATCAGACTGATTGTACTCGGAACTTTACCCGCCTCGTACTGCTCGGTGAGATATTCTGCAAGTGTCTCATCCGTCAGTGGATTACCGCCTAACCAGTTTTTCAGTGCGGCCAGCGTTCGCTGATAGATCAGTTTTGTGTTTTCGCTGACGCTGGCGAGGATTAAATGCTGCGTTTGGCTGGAGACTGCTTCCACGGTTCCGTTATTCCCGGAGATGCTAATCTTGGACATAGGGGAAGTGATCTGGAAATAGTCTAAGACACGCCGCTGCAGCTTATCCTGCCTCTGAAACGTCTCCTCAAAGCGATCAGATGGACATGTGAGCGTTTCCGTGACCGCTTCCTGCCACTGGAGAATAACGTCAAGGATTTGGCGATCACTGTCCGGGACAAGACCGGAGCAGGGTATATCTGTTTTAGCATCATTTCTGCATTTCATTGGGCTACCGCTCCAACCCATGATCAGGATCAGGGAACTGTCCAAGTGTCGGGGTGGATATTCCCTGATCATCGGGGGAAGCCGAGCGCCCCACAGTCTTGTTCTGGCCGGCAACGGTAAAGAGCACATCCTTCGTGTCCATATCCACCGCGTTAAAAACCCAATCCCGCCCACTGATGGGCGAAGGCAGTCGATTCAGGGCATCGGAAGCGAGCCGGGGGAGCAGGATTGCAGGATCCTCGTTGTATGGGCCCTCGTTGGTGTGCGAATTTATCTCTGAGTCGGTTATCCGGGCTACGAGGTACCAGTTAAATTTAGGAGTGCGCTTCAGTTCGGGGGCATAATTGGACACTAACCAGTCTTGCATGGACGGGATCGGGATCACATAGCCGTCTCCCCGCGCATCCAGTACTCCCTTGTGCAGGGCTCGCTTGAAGATCACCTCGGCTTCATCCTTACTGAATTCCTTCCGCAGGGATGTAATGATCGTGTCCTTGTCTAGATTTCCGTCTGGTTCCATCCCCGCAACCGCGCTTGCGATACACTGACGCTCTTTTTTGAAAAGCCCCTGTGTCCGTGCTTCATAAAATTCAATCCGCCCCGCCCGCCCTTCTTTCAGCACCGTTTTCAGCCCCTCTGGAGTGAAGTCCCCCCCGGTCGACTTCAACTGTTTCAAGGCAGGCCACGCATACGCCATAATGTGCTGCGGCCAG